>CAYJGT010000152.1:0-1046 GCA_964370035.1 uncultured Oscillospiraceae bacterium | reverse complement strand
CCTTCTTTCCTTAGGAAGGATCTTCTATGAATTGGGCAAATTCCGTGCGCTCTAATTCCTTCATAATGAGCCTTAGTTCCATATCCCTTATTGCTATCAAAAGCATACTGTGGGTAAATTTCATGAAACTTTACCATAATCGCATCTCTAGTTACCTTTGCAAGTATTGATGCTGCAGCAATTGACACGCTTGCGCTATCTCCCTTTATTATTGATGTTTGCGGTATATCTACATCTTTCAACAATAAAGCATCAATCAACAATCTATCTATTTTATTTCCAGTTTTTTCTTCTAGATTCTCTTCTAACTCTTTTACCGCCTTAACCATAGCCACCTTGGTAGCTTCTAGAATATTGATTTCCTCAATAAGGCTTTCATCACAAATCCCAATACCATAGGCAACTGCTTTTTCTTTTATTTCCACAAATAGGGATTCTCTTTTTTTAGCACTTAATTTCTTAGAGTCATCTATTCCTAGCACATGAAAGTCCTTCGGGAGTATTACTGCAGCTGCAACTACAGGGCCAGCTAAAGGGCCTCTTCCAACCTCGTCTATACCTGCAATATATTCTTCCCCATTAGCATAGGCCTCTTCTTCAAATCTCTTTAACTCTATAAGTCTTTCTCGAAGCAAGGCTTCTCTTTCAGTTTTTTTCATTTGAACCCTCTTATTATATATTTTACTATGGGTATTTTGATGCTATTAAAATTTGGACATCACCCTAGCCCATATACTTTCTTATTTACCTTCATCTATGCTATCTACATTCCAGTCTACCTATTGCTAATAGCCAAAACCGCAGACCTACCCTCCAGGCTGCTGATAAATCGCAATTTTCCATATTTCTTCACTATATAAAGGCTCACAAAATCACTTCTCACTTCAATCATTCCCTATACTCTCAACCCCTCCGAATAAATTATTCCCCAAGGTTTTCTACTTCAGGAACTTCTAAAGTTATTCGCCCAATCTTTGCTCCTCTAAATTCATCCAACAAGGTTTTTGCTAATCTTTCATAGTCAATATTTCCACCCTTTCGCATAA
>CAYJGT010000151.1:0-1065 GCA_964370035.1 uncultured Oscillospiraceae bacterium | reverse complement strand
AAAAAATGACAGATACAAATGATATAAAAAAAGGATTGGTTGTGCTATTAGCTTCTGACCGTTTCGGAGAAGGTGAAAAGGAACTTGGAGAGAATTTAATGAAAGCTTTTCTTTATTCTCAATCAGAGGCTTATGTAAAACCCGAAACCATAATTTTTATTAATGACGGAGTAAGGCTAACTACCAAAGGTTCTCCTGTATTAGACCACCTTCGCTCTTTAGAAGAAGCAGGAGTTCAGCTATTCACTTGTGGGGCTTGCTTAAATTACTACGACATAGAGGATGATTTAGAAATAAGCGAAATAACCAATATGTACAGTGTTGCCGAAATGCTTAATGAGGCTGAAAGTGTTGTAAGGGTGTAGATTATGGCAGTAGCAAATAAAGGCTTTCATGTAATCACTTTCAAATCCGTTAGTTATGCAATAAGAGCCGAAAAAAAAATTATTGATATTATTGATATAGAGAAAGCTTATCTTATACCTACTCCAAGGGAAATAACAGCCACTTGCGGTATGGCTCTTAGAATTGATGGAAGTTCCAGTAAGAATCTTATTAAGCTTTTTAAGTCTATTGAAGATCCAGAAGGTCTTTATGAATTAGGTCCAAAGGTAGAGGGTAAACGGTCTGTTCAAAGTATCCCTGTAGATTAAAAAGCTTTTTTTATTAAAGGGCTCTATGCAAATAATTGCTAGGGAACTTTCCATAACCGATGAAGCTAGTATGGTGTAATCCGAATATTTATAGCTACTAATTATAATAATAAATCAACAGGTTATAGATTCTGTCTACAATCTGTTGATTAAATTTGAGAGATATGAAAATTTTCATATTAAAAACTTGAAGTGGTTTTGTTATTCGAGATTTTTAATGATTAAATTTAGTCATCATCACCATCATCATCATCGTCATCATCGTCATCATCATCATCGTCATCATCATCATCATCATCACAGCTATCATTGCAAACAGACTCTAATCTTCCACAATCATCACAATAATCATCATCGTCACAGCTATCATTGCAAACAGACTCTAATCTTCCACAATCATCACAATAATCAT
>CAYJGT010000150.1:0-1076 GCA_964370035.1 uncultured Oscillospiraceae bacterium | reverse complement strand
TTTTTTACACAGTTGAATATGTGTTGTAGGTGTATAATAAAATACGAAAATTACACACGGAACACATTAAATCAATGCTTTTCTATAGTAATATAATATCAACTAGAAAGGTGGCTTAAAATGAAGGAAGAATATTTACAAGGAGTATTAAATTGTTATGAAAAATACTATGAAGTAAAAGAAGAAGGGGATAAAAACAATTCAGCCACTTTTTTCCATTCAAATGGTGAAAAATACATCCTAGTTAAAAAAGTTAAAATGGCAGTGAAGGGAACTAATGAAAGCGTATACTTTACTACTGGAGAAATAGAAACTAAGAAAGAATTTTTGGACATAGCGGAAAATGTATATAAAGAGGAATTTCAGGAATTGTCCGAAAATGGTAATTACACTAATTCTGCAATAACCTTAGTTATAATTAATAATCATTTTGCACATGAAGTGCTGGCTGCAGTTAAGAAATACAAAGGGAAAAAGAGAACAAAGTTTACATTGGGTAAATGGATAAACTATAAGATTGTAGCAATTGACCTTTCAGATGGGGAAGTCACTACGAATGCAATAGGGAAAGACCTGGTGAAGATTTATGAGGAAAACTTAAGGAACGCAGAGTTGAATAAATAGTTATTTGAAAAGTTATCAGTTATTGTAAAGGTAAGATTGTAACAAAAGCTATTGAAGGAAAGAAAAAGTAAACCTAAGAACAAATGGAATTAGAAGTTAATGCAAAAGAGGCATAGGTTGCTAAAAGGAAATTGTAGAACTAAATGCGGATTATTGTATAGCCAGTTACAATCATAAGTTAGTGGTAAGGAAAAGTTATAGTCGAAAAAAGGTATAGTAAAAAGACAAGTTGTTATAGTTAAACCAATTTACAGAGAAAAGGTCAGCGGTAAAGAGAAAATTAAAGAGGAAAAGAACCGTAGAAAATTGTAAATTGCAAAATTCGAGAAGTTATATTAAAAGAGAGCCAATAGTGTAGAGGACTATTGGACAAAGAAAAGTAAGTTAAATGATGAAAAATGAGTTAAATCTAAAAACAACTAAGTTTAAATGAAGAAATAGCTTCAATTGAA
>CAYJGT010000149.1:0-1126 GCA_964370035.1 uncultured Oscillospiraceae bacterium | reverse complement strand
TTATATGATAAAAGGTTTAATATTGAAACTTGATTTCACTGTTATAATTAATGGTTATTATTCTCATTTCTTTGGTGAATGGGCAGATTATCTAACTCAAACATGTGTAATTTTATATATCGCACTTGGATATTTTGTGATTTTTGCAGTTTTAAATGATGTTTATTTTACTAAAGAAGAGTCAAAAAAAAGAAGAAAAACATTTATGTACGCTTCGCTTTTTATAGGTATTTTAAATCTTTTTACTACTATTTCCGCACTTAATAGTATTGGGTTTGAGCATTTTATTAAAGATGGGTATGCAAATAGCACAATACTTATGCCCCTTACTGCAATATATTGGCTATCTTTAGGCGTTTCAATATTATATAAAAATATGAAAATCAAAAAAGAAGTAGCAGAAATTTAATTTTTTTGAAAGGATTGCGAATTATGAAAATAAAATTACCAACAGTTTTTGATGAATATCAAAAAATCACTCGAAATAGATTTGCAAAACATTCATTTATAATTCTTGTATTATTAGTTTTTATAAATGGCGGTTATACATTTGATGGCACTCAGTGGGCAACTGGGTTTGCTGAAGCATATATCCTTCTTTTTATCCCTTGCTCATATTTCAACTTTTTTTGCATAATAAATGATGCTTCTTTTCATAAAAGAGAAAAAACAAGTTCTAAAAAAATTCTTTTGCTTGCAATTTTTTTATATATTTATTGTTTGTCTATTTTATTTTTTGAATTTTCAAGAATTAATAACCAAACTATAGATTATTCATATATAAAAAATGGGCTTATACAATATAATATAGTCATTCCATTATTTGCACTATATTTTCTAATTTCAGGCATAGGCTACAATATAATTTATTTAAAATGGCGTTTTAATAAGGAAAAAGCTTAGAAAAGATTTATATAAAAAAACAGTGAATTTTAAAACTTAAATTCACTGTTTTTTTATGCTTTATTTTTTATTAGCTTTTGCCCCTGCTGCTTTAGCTTTAACTTGATTTTTCGCTCTAGTTTTAGCGTTTTGAGTAACGTTTGTTGCACATTTAATATGAGTTTGCACAGCCTCATTAACTTTATCACTTGGAGCCGCTGGCGTTTCATACCAACCTTTTGCT
>CAYJGT010000148.1:0-1128 GCA_964370035.1 uncultured Oscillospiraceae bacterium | reverse complement strand
CGACAATACCATTTTGTGAATAGTATTTAGAAATATTTTTTAAGCTTATCATGCTATACCCCTTCGATTAAATATAATAACTTGTTTGATTTTGGTATGATCTTAAGACTAAGATCATACCAATGAAACTCAAATGGCATAAATAAATTTGAATAATTAAAGATGATTAATACTAATTCTTCAAAATGAATGTTTTCTAATAAATGCACCTATATTATCTTTATATAGTATAGATGTGCAAAATGACATTAAAATGACTATTGGAAATTAACTTTCATTATTTTGCTAATGTGATTTTATCTCTATAATGTTACATTAGCTTTAATATTAAGATTTCTTAATGTAAGGTGTAATCTTATCAGATGTGATAAATTTATGTCATAGTTATATTTTAACATTAAAAGGAGGCTTTTGGAAATAGGGTAAGTGAAGATAGTTTGCTATAATCTAATAAATTAAGGCTCATGCGCAAAGCGAGAGCCTTAGTGTTTTTTCTATTTAATAAATTAAAAGAACCTTCAGTGGTTTTGTAGTGGCATACTATTTTTATACCATTACAAAACCTAATATTAAGAATCCTATTGCGGCTACAACAAATGGTATTAATACTAGTGGTGCAGATGTTCTGAAGTAATCTGCGTTTGTAGTTTTAGTTGATGCGGCTGCAAGATTTACTGTATCAGAATAGATACAGATATGGTATATATATGGAACGCTAAAAGTTATTCTCTATAAGAAACTTTTTGAAATCATCTTCACAGAGTGGTTTGCTATAATAATAACCTTGTATAAGATCCACTTCTAACTCTGTTAAAAGGTCGATTTGATATTTTTCTTCTGCACCCTCAACAACAACCGTTAATCCGAGCTGCTTGAGCATATCTACAATATGCTTGAATATTATGGCGCTCTTTTCGTTGCTAAAGTAAGCTAATAATAAACTTCTGTCTATTTTGGCGGTTTCAAATTTAAGCTTGGAAAGCTGTGATAGATTGGCATAACCAGTTCCGTAATCGTCAAGGGCAAAAGAAAATCCTTTTTGACGCATTTTTCTTGCAATGTCTTTATATGAATCGAAAGAAGATGTGGCTACAGACTCTGTGATTTCAATACAAATTTGATTGGCAT
>CAYJGT010000147.1:0-1145 GCA_964370035.1 uncultured Oscillospiraceae bacterium | reverse complement strand
CGTTAGGTTGGATTTTAGCAAAGATTTTCTTTTGATTTTTAATATAATCCTCTTCGTTTTTAAATCCAAAAAGTTTTATGGCTTGACTATTACAACCACAGATATTCATATCCTTATCTAATATATTGATGCTCAGCGGTGCAGTATCAAGAATTGCTTTAAATTTTGCAGTGACTTCTTTTTCTTTTTCGTGATCATATATATAATTACTTATATCTTGTAACGCTAGAAGTAATAAATCATCTTTTTTATTTTCGCCCTTGTTCATGATTAAATTGGCATGGAAAACTATTAACTCTCCATCCGCTCCACTAGCAATCCATTCCGATTGATTTTTTCCCATTTCAAAAGCTTTATCTATAATTTTCTTATATTTTTCAACTGAAATTTCTCCGTCTCGTTGTTTTGCAGGAAAAAATGAAAATAGCCTGTTAGAAAAGTCTTTTTCATCTCTACAATTGAATAGCTTCAAAACATGGTCATTGCACATTACAATATTATACTCTCTATCAATAAATGCTAAGCTACTTTTAGCAGTATCTACCATAGACATAACAAATTCTCTTCCAACTTTAATGTTGTCGTTAATGAATTTTTTCATTTTAATATCTTGTGAATTTGTATTATTATTGTTCATTTATTTCTCCTATTTATCTAAACAAATTTTCAATGCATAAACTTATTGTATACTTATTTCTCTAAAATTTCAATTGAATTAGGAAAATATCCTATTACTCTACGAAAAGAGATAATAAGATATTTTCAGGAATTTCTTTCAAAAACTTTTTAACTTTAACAGTATCAAGAAGTCTTTCAAAAATATTATACATCAATAATTTAAGCCTCTAACATAGCAGTAAAGGTATGAAGCCTTTGATACAGAGTTTTAAGACAATATAGACACAAAAAATGCAAGTTGTAACATTTCACTGTTACTAAACTTACATTTCTAACGATTCGTATTAAGTTTACAGTAATTATTTTATGTCAACTATATGTTTTTTATTTAAATTTAATAAATAAAATTGATTTTCTTATTAATATATTAAATTTGGCTGTTTTTTCTTCTTAAGGCACCAATTAAAAACAGTATTGGCAGTACTGCATTAAGCAAAATCGTACCTATGCCTATACCTATAAGCATC
>CAYJGT010000146.1:0-1164 GCA_964370035.1 uncultured Oscillospiraceae bacterium | reverse complement strand
AATGGGTGAGCACTTTATGCACCAAGGAAAAGATGTGTTAATTATTTATGATGACCTATCTAAACACGCAGTTGCATATAGAGCTATGTCATTATTATTAAGAAGACCACCAGGTAGAGAAGCTTATCCTGGAGATGTATTCTACTTACACAGTAGATTACTTGAAAGAGCAGCTAAACTATCGGATGATTTGGGAGGAGGATCAATTACAGCCCTTCCAATTATAGAAACTCAAGCAGGGGACGTGTCAGCTTATATTCCTACGAATGTAATTTCTATTACAGATGGGCAGATATTCCTGGAAACAGAATTATTCTTCTCGGGGCAGAGACCAGCTATAAATGTTGGTATATCAGTATCCCGTGTAGGAGGAGATGCGCAGATAAAAGCAGTTAAGAAAATTTCAGGTCCTGTAAAAATGGAATTGGCTCAGTATAGAGAACTTGCAAGCTTCTCTCAGTTTGGATCAGACATAGATGCTGATACAAAAGCTAGACTAGATCATGGGCAAATATTGATGGAAATTATTAAACAACCACAATACAGTCCTGTTGAAGTACACCATCAAGTAATGATTTTATTTGCTGCTAGCAAAAATTACTTGAAATCAATTCCTGTTGAAGAACTGAAAGAATTTGAAACAGAGTTGTACAGCTATATGGATACTCATTATCCCCAAGTTGGAAAAGCTATTCTTGAAAAGGGAAGCATGGATGAGGCTATAGAGAAGGATCTAGTAACAGGCATAAAAGAGTATATCAAAAGTAGATAATAGATAGGAGAAAGTTAAATGGCTTCTAGCGATATTCAAGATGTAAAAAGAAGAATAAAAAGTGTTACCAGTATGGAACACATTACAAATGCCATGAAACTTGTTTCAGCTGCTAAATTAAGGAAAGCAAAGGCCATCTTTGAAAAGTCTCACGAGAATACTCATTTTATTGCTACTTCTATTGCAGAAATTTTTAATAATGCAAGTGATGTTCCAAGTGAGTACTTAGAAGGTGATAGAGAAATTGTAAAGACTGCGTATATAATAGTTACAAGTTGCAGAGGACTTTGTGGAAGTTTCAATTCAAATGTAATTAAAGAAGCAGAGATGGAGATACTAGCAGATCCAGAACCACCTGTAATTATTGCAGTTGGAACTAAGGGTAAGGACTA
>CAYJGT010000145.1:0-1206 GCA_964370035.1 uncultured Oscillospiraceae bacterium | reverse complement strand
CTGATTTCAGTTTGTATTTGAATAAAAATTATGGTACAATTAGTGTCGGTTTAGAAATGAATTTAAGCCCCCGATAATGTATATTTTATTTAAATAGATAAACAGAACTGTGTGTAGAAAGGAAAGACTATGTTTGGAAAATTATTAGAAAAATTAAAAGCATCCCCAAAGAAAATTGTATTTACAGAGGGCACAGACCCTAGGATATTAGAAGCGTCAGCTAGGTTACTGGCAGGACCAGGATTAACGCCAGTATTAATTGGAAATGAAGAAGAAGTTAAGGCAGCTGCTGAAAAAGGTGGATTTCACATTCAGGGAGCTACAATAATAGACCCTGCCACTTATGACAAAATGGATGAAATGGTAGCATCATTTGTTGAAATAAGAAAAGGTAAGGCGACAGAGGAGCAAGCTAAAGAAATGTTATTACAAGGTAACTACTTTGGAACTATGCTTGTAAAAATGGGAGTTGCAGACGCACTTTTAGGCGGAGCTACATACTCAACAGCAGATACAGTAAGACCTGCACTTCAAATTATTAAAACTAAACCAGAAAACAACATAGTATCTTCATGTTTTATTATGGTTAGAGAAAAGGCTTCAGGAGATAATGAAGTTCTTGCTATGGGTGACTGCGCAATTAACATTAACCCATCAGAAGATGACCTATATGAAATTGGTAAAGAATGCATCGGATGTGCAAAACAATTCGGCATTGAACCAAGACTTGCATACCTATCTTACTCTACACTAGGATCAGGTAAGGGTGAAAGTGTTGATAAGGTTACAAATGCAGCCAAGAGACTGTATGCTGAGGCGCCAGAATATGTTATTGATGGCGAAATGCAGTTTGACTGTGCAGTATCACCAACTGTTGCAAAGATAAAAGCTCCAAATACTGAGTTTGCAGGGAATGCAAATACATTTATCTTCCCTGATATTAATGCAGGAAATATTGGGTACAAAATAGCTCAAAGACTTGGAGGATTTGACGCTTATGGACCAGTGCTACTAGGGCTTAATGCTCCAATTAATGACCTATCACGTGGATGTAATGCTGAAGAGGTATACTCAATGGCAATTATTACAGCAGCATTGGCGGAGTAGTAATTAAGAATTGTAAGAAATAGAAAAAACTATCTTCAAGCTGAATGCTAAAACTTGAATTAAAATAAAAGAAGAAATGATAGGGAGACAATTGGGCAT
>CAYJGT010000144.1:0-1213 GCA_964370035.1 uncultured Oscillospiraceae bacterium | reverse complement strand
CTGACCCACTAATAGACCATTCAATATCAAATGGAACACCTAACATCGTTTCTGTGCCTGTACCATCTTCAGCAAAATCTAGTTGAACCAACTCCCATTCGTCCGTCCAAGTACCAACAACTTTATCTGCACCATCTCCAGGTCCGCCGCCACATCCTGCAAAAGCGAATATCATTGTTGCTGTTAACATTATCAATAATAATTTTTTCATTTTGTCCCCTCCTTAATCCTTTGGGTAATTTAACAAATCTTTAAATAAAGTCTAACACATATTCCCCTAATAACAATGTGCCTTTTGGCACATTTAACGACTACATTTATCCGCATTTTATCTCGCTTAATTGCTTTAAGACTTTAGATTTGAGTTCTTCAATGCTACTTGTATTTTCAATTATAGCATCTACCATTTTCGCTTTCTCTTCCTCATCTAATTGAAAACTCATGACTTTTTCCACATCTTTCTTTGTGCTATTATCTCGCTTTATCGTTCTATTAATTCTCATCTCTTTTGGCGTATAAATTAGCCAATTTTCATCAGTCATCTCATTTACCCCTGCTTCAAATAGCAAAGCAGCATCAATAAAAATAACCCCCTCGCTTTCTTGAATTTGTTTTTTCATTGACCGCTTTATTTCTTCGTGAGTTATTTTGTTTAGCAAATCCCTATTAACTTTTGAAGAAAAAGCTTTTGCTGCTAAAGCTTTTCTATTTAACTTTCCATCTTCTAGAATATCTTTGCCAAAGGCTTCTTCTAATCGCTTTAATACAGGTGAGCCTTCTTCAACTATTTCTCTAGCTATTTTATCTGCATCAAGCACTTTATATCCTAATTCAATTAAAAATTTAGAAACCGTTGACTTACCACTTCCAATGCCACCTGTTATTCCAATGACCCTCATCTTAGCTCCCTTCCACTACCATCAGTACCACACAAGCTATATTGCTTTCCATTTTAACTCTTTAGTATTCTTGCAATATACAAATGACCACCAACCCCTACTTTAACTCATACCAATTTTGACCAATATTCACATCTACGGCAAGCTTAACTTTCAAACTCATGGCTTCTTCCATATTTTTTTGTAACAATCCTTTTATTATTTCCACTTCATCTTTATGGGTCTCAATTATCAATTCGTCATGTATTTGCAGTATCAATTTAGATTTATATCCGCCTTTTTTTAATGCTTTATACACTTTATTCATTGCAATT
>CAYJGT010000143.1:0-1225 GCA_964370035.1 uncultured Oscillospiraceae bacterium | reverse complement strand
TGGTAACTATAGCAAGGAGGCTACACCTGTTCCCATCCCGAACACAGAAGTTAAGCTCCTTAGCGCCGATGATACTTGGTGGGAGACTGCCTGGGAAAGTAGGACGTTGCCAGTTAAACAAAAACACTTACAGTAATGTAGGTGTTTTTTTATTCTTAATTTTCTTGCTCATATAGCACTTAAGTGATAGAATGTATGCATAATAATGCTATATTTTGGAGACGCTGAAAGGAAAATATTATTAACAATAGTATTGGATAATTGTATGTATGAGAGGCAGAAAAAGCCAATATGCCTAGAGGTTGACGGTGAGAGAGGAAACGTAATAGGCAAATTTAAAAATAAATAAATTTGGAATAGATAAAATAATATGGAAAGGGGAAAGAATGAACATTAAACCATCAGCTGCAATAAGACAAAATTATAATGATATTGCTGATTTATGTAGAGAAACTGAAGCTCCTATTTTTTTAACTAAAAATGGAGAAGGAGACTTAGTTGTAATGGACATAAAAACATATAATAAGCGAGAGCAGATGCTAAAGCTTAGAGAAGAGTTATTATCTATAGAAGAAGATAAGGTTGCTGGAAGGGTAGGTATATCAGTAGATGAATTGGATGAACTTTTAAATGAAATAATTTCCAAGGAGTGAACTGATGAAAGAAAATAAGAGATACATAATTGTTATTTCCAATCGAACAAAAGAAATGCTAGAGGAGCATATTTATTTTATTGCAAAGGTAAATAAAAATGCTGCAAGAAATACTAAAGATAAATTGCTTAAGGCGATTAGGTCACTTGAAGAAATGCCAGAAAGATTTCTTTTTTTTGAGGCAAAGTATATTGCTTCCAATAAGTACCATAAGATGGTTATTGAAAAAAACTATATAATATTATTTCAGATAAAAGATAGGGTAGTTTATGTGGATTATATTATTGACTGCAGGAAAGAATATAGTTGGCTAATAAAGTAGCAAAGATAAGAAGATTTGAATACTTTTGGATTTATTTTTGAAACCCTATGCGTTAGGGATTTACGTGTTTTTGCAGATGTGCAAGAGAAGTAGAATATAAACATTAACAAATTATTTTTACTAAAAAGAGCGCATTATTTAAGCTAGAAGGGATAGACATGTTAAGAATATTAGTAGTAGAAGATGAAAAAGAGTTAAGAGAACTTTTTACTGTAGTGTTAAATGATAGTGGGTATATGACTATTCCTGC
>CAYJGT010000142.1:0-1257 GCA_964370035.1 uncultured Oscillospiraceae bacterium | reverse complement strand
ACTTGGGATACATCAAAAGTAAATGAAGGAGAAGACACTGCTGTAAGTGGAGCGAGAATCAGTTTCTATCAAGATTTTGATGAAACGCAAGTTGATGATGGCCATTTCTCAGAAGAAAAAACTAGCATCTTTGAAACAAATGGAAGTGCATCAGTAAGTGCTGATATTAATTCTAATGGAGACACTGAAAAAGATGAAAAAATTTCTTTAAGTAACCCAGGAGCAATTGAGGTAAGCGGATTATCAACAATAAAATTAATAAAAGGATCTGACCCAGTTTCTGGCTCAATAGTAGAAGTTGGAGACACAATTGAATACACTCTAACTTTAGAGAACAAAGGTAATGTAGATGTTACAGGCTTAGAAATCAATGACATTATCCCAGAAGGAACAGGAAACCCAGCAAATGCAACATATGATGAAGAAAACAACAGAGTAGTTTTCTTAGCAGACGTGCTTGCAGGAGAGCAAGTATCGCAAAGCTTTGCAGTAAATGTAATTGAAGTAGAAGAGGGTTTTGTAATTGAAAATGTAGCAACATTTGGAAAAGCAGGAGTTAAAGAATCATTAGACGAAGAAGGAAAACCAGCTCTTAAGAGTAATGTTGTAACTCATACATTAGCCTCAGAGGAGTTAATAGTACCACCAACACCAGATCCGGGCCCAACACCAGGACCAATACCAACACCACCAGCACCGCCAGCACCAGTGGCACTAGTAATTCCTCCAGGAGTAACTGAAGTACTAGCAATAGCAGATGGAGCAACAACTATCGAAGATACAGAAGTTCCGTTAGCACAAGGTGGAGCAGCATGGTCACTATTAGACTTAATATTAACAGTTGTAACTGGACTATTAGCAGTATCTTTATTAATCACATACTTTACAGGTAGAAAAGAAGAGGAAGAAGAAGAGTATGGAGAAATAAAGAGAAAAGGATTACTAAGAATATTAAGTGCAGTACCAATGATAGGAGCAATAATATTATTCATCTTAACTCAAGATATGACACTACCAATGATCATAGTAGATGAGTGGACAATAGTATTTGCAGCAATAACATTAGTACAAGGAGCAATAACATTCTTCTCAAGAAAAAAAGTAGAAGAAGATGACGATCAAGCAATGGCTTAATCTGAATACATTTAGGAATGAAAAATTGACTGAAGAGAAAATATAGAAGGCAAAGTAAATGTATAAAGTATAGAAAATCTAATAAACTAGCGACCTCAAAGGGGGTCGCTTTTTTTATTTATG
>CAYJGT010000141.1:0-1290 GCA_964370035.1 uncultured Oscillospiraceae bacterium | reverse complement strand
ATTAAAGATAACACATTTCTAGGACTTATTTTTGAAGATTATGTTATAAATGATACCGACACAAAGTATACATTGCATCTTTATACCGAACCTCAAACGAGTGAAGATAAAATAGCTTTATGGAAGAGCGAAGAAACAAAAGAAGGATTTAATTTAATAGAAGGAAATGAAAACGTTGAGGGAACAGTTGCGCTTCAAGTGATTTCGAGCTATTCTGGAAACTTTATATATAGCTATTATTTTGTTTTTGCGGCGGCTATATTTATATTACTAATTCTATCTTACTATTTTATTTTTATTAAAAAATTAAAAATCGAATATGTATTTTTATTTTTAGCTATTTATATAGGAGTAATATTTGCGTTTTTCACTCCAATAAACGGTGGTGCAGATGAGTATGTGCATATAGCTAGTAGTTATAGAAATTCAAGTGAAATTCTAGGAGTAGAAGTTTTTGATGAAAATAATGATTTACTAGTTAGAGAAAGTGATGAATTTAATTTAAATAAACCAGCTGATTATGACGTGTTTGATTTTCAAATGATTTTCGAAGGACTTTCTTTAAAAGGAAGTGGAAATGAAGAATTAGTGCCAGTTAAAGCTAGAACAGCAGATGTTTTTAGTTTATTATATCTTACTCAAACTATAGGGATAACAATAGGAAGAATATTAAATTTAGGCTATGTTCCAATGCTAATTTTTGCAAGGATATTAAATTTAGTTTTATATTCAGTTTTAGTGTTTTTTGCAATTAAATTAATGCCTTTTTATAAATCTACATTAGCTTTAATTGCCTTAACTCCAATTCCACTTCAAACAGCAGCTAGCTTTTCTTATGATACATTAGTTATATCTTCTTGCTTTTTATTTATTGCCACTTGCTTTAAATTAATCTATGAAGAAGAGAAAATTAATATAAAACATAGTATACTTTTAGTTGTATTAGCTGGAATTATTGCGCCAAGTAAAGCAGTTTATGTTGTGGTTTTAGCGCTAGTTTTATTAATACCAAAAGCAAAATTTAAAGATAATAAGCAAAATATTTTAGTGAAATCATCTGTGTTTTTAATAGGTGCTATTTTATGGCTTTCATTCAATTCAGCGCTAATTATTAGTTCTGCTCAAAATATAATTAGTGCCTCTGTGCCAGAAATTACTGGGAGTGCTGAAACTGCTGCGGTAGTTCAAGAAGTGGCAAATGAAACAGTGCAAGAATCTACAATTCTTGCAAATGGTGATAGCAGCGTTTATTTTTCATTCTCATATATATTAAATAATATCCCATCAACA
>CAYJGT010000140.1:0-1434 GCA_964370035.1 uncultured Oscillospiraceae bacterium | reverse complement strand
CATCTAAAACGCAGTGATGCATATGACCTTCTAAAATAATTTGTCCAGTTTTATGTAAGGCCGATTTTATTGCTCCAATTTGAATCAATATATCCTCACAAGGCTTATCCTCAGTTACCATTTTTTGTATCCCTCTAACCTGACCTTCGATTTTTTTAAGACGCATTTCTATTGCGGCAACATCCATACATTGATGCATTAAACCCCTCCTTTTGATAAATAGTTCAACTGTTCTATACCCCTCAGGGGTATCTTATGCACAAAGTATACCCTACGGGGGTATAGTTGTCAACCCCTTTCTTTATATTTGCATCTTTTATCATTTAAAATTCAGATGTTCCTGTTACATTAATTTCAGGCAAGCATGATTTAAGCACACCTCTTGTCTTAGTAGAAAAGTTCTATCAAAATCTTATCGCACCTAAAAAACAATTGATTGTTTTAGAAAACTCAGCGCATATGCCACAACTAGAAGAAACAGATAAGTTTAACAGTGTTATAGTAAGCGTTAAAAATTAAATACTAATAGCTCTAGTGATTACTTTTCACCAGAGCTAAATAATACTCTCAGCATTATCTATTTCGCAAAAATAAACGAGTACCAACGCTCTCAAAAAATATAGCTTCAAAATTATTCGTCAATCTATGTTTTGTGAACGAATAATTGCATCATAGAAATTCTTTGATGCTTTATATGGGTTTTGTATTTTGCCAGTCATGTCTCCCCCTAAACTATTAAGATTAATGCCGAAACTAGTGACACTACAGTTCCTATTACCGTACCTTTCAAAAAACCAATAAAGTGATAATACTTACTCTTTAGTTCAGCGGTAAATTCTTCTGTTCCCTTTATAATCCATCTTTTACTATATGGAACCCATATCCAGCCTATAATCACAAGGTCATATAAGTTCACAACGGTAAAAAGTGCAAAAGCATATAGAAAAGCCTCTTTGAACTCTGTTTTTCCAAGAAGTATCAATATGCTGACTATGACCGCAATGAAAATAATTAATGCTACTATTTTCTTCAGAATATGTTTTTTCTTAGTGCTCTTAATATGACTTTTGTACCTGGGTAGCTCATCCACCTTATCTCGTATATTCTTCGGGTAGCTCATAACAACATTTATAGGGTCTTTTGACGCAAAATATATAGCTATTGTAAAACAAGCGCAAAAAACTATACTTAAAGTAATAAAGATCAACATATTTTATTCCACCACACCTTTCTTAGCCCTATTTCTAAGACTCTTAAATTCTTTTCTCACCATAAATACTGTCCAAATTACGATTATCATATCAATAACAACGGAGGCGTAATAAATACTATCCACCTCAAAAAACTTAGACTAAGCAACTTTTGTTTTTCTTTTGAGTCAAAAGTTTCCATAGACATAATTCATCTCCTTATAATATTATAACACAAAGTTAG
>CAYJGT010000139.1:0-1456 GCA_964370035.1 uncultured Oscillospiraceae bacterium | reverse complement strand
TCTTGATTTCACATTATCAATACCAATGTGAAGTTTGCCATCACTTGGCTTTTCGTTGGGGTCAAAACCTATGCCGTCATCTGTAACTACAATTTGATAAAATTCATCTTGTTCCACTGTTTTTATGGTAACTGTGCCGCCACCATCTTTTTTGCTCAATCCATGCTTAACGGCATTCTCAACGAGAGGCTGTAAACTTAAAGCCGGTACAAAAAAGTCTTCTTCCTCAATATCATAAACTACATGGAGTTGTTCCCCAAACCGTATTTGTTCAAGGTAGAGATAGGCTTTTACATGGCTCAGTTCCTTGTAAAATGGGATAGGCTTTTTATGGCTTAATGCTTCTAAGTTTCCTCTAAGGTAGTCTGAAAATTCATCGGTCGCAAGCTGTGCTTTTTTCGCATCGGTATCGCAAAGCATAGAAATAGCTGTTAGTGCATTGTATAAAAAATGTGGCTGAATTTGAGAAATCATAAGTGCAACTTTTGTATCGGTTAGTTCTTTTTCTCTAATGGCAAGTTGTCTCCCCTTGTCTATATGAACGGTGACATAGATGATTACTAGCGCCAAAGCTGTGCTGAAATTGACAAAATCAAAATCTGTTACAACTAATATTTGAAAAAGCAAACCCATAATAGGAGCAGCTAGATATATTTGCATAAACCAAAAATGTCGTTTATTTAATCCCCTCCTACAGTTGTAAATGATAATACTCGCAATGATAAGAGTTCCTAAAAACAGTGTATTATACATATAAAATAAAGGTCCTGTCATATAGTATCCATCTTCAAAGAAGAATATTAGAGGGAAGAAGATGGACAGCACATCAATGGCAATAAGCATAGAGCAATAGAGCTTTATAAATAGCATAAGCCTTTTGATGGACGCACTTTGAGTTTGCGACATTTCGATAACATACTCGGTGAAAAAGAAAACGGCAGGGATTCCCATTCCGAACTCACCTGCTGTAAAGATGGAGGAAAAGAAAACAAGCTCTATATTTCCATCGAATAAAAAGCCCAAAATGGTTAAAATCAGTTTCAGTATAATACAGACGAAAACTCGATTTATCAGTATGTTTGCTCTGTCCTTTTTATGATTGTCAAATAGATTGCTGATAAATAACGGCAGAGTAAATACTAAAAAAACCAATTGATATGTAACCTGTACTCCCATAATTCCCCCTTTTTTACTTTGTAATGGAGCGTTCTATCGAGCCTAAAGTTTTATCTGCCCAGCTATACTGTGACATAAACTCTCCTGTATAGGAATTTAAAGCATACGGAACACCCTTAGACCAATCATAGTAATCACAGATGATTTTTGACGGAGCGATAGCAAGAACTCCCCGCCGCTTAATAATCACATCTAAATGGCCTGCTTTTTCTAAAGTAGCGGATAAATCTCGTAGCAAATTATGATAGTATGAACTTTTGTTGATAGATTCGTCTTCCCA
>CAYJGT010000138.1:0-1480 GCA_964370035.1 uncultured Oscillospiraceae bacterium | reverse complement strand
AAGCACTGTCTTTATCTGCTTCTTCTCTTTCAAAACAATCAGAATGGACATATATGCCATCTTCAGCATTCTCTGTTCTTCCAACAATGCACTGGTCTCCAGCAAGGATGTTTCTAAGTTCAACTATGTGAAGCTCTCCATTTCTAATAACTGGAACACAGTCCATTCGAGACTCTTCTGCAAATATCCATTCGCCTCCAAATTTAAAGTATTCAGGATAAATTGACGTACCATGAAAATTTTCTGGAGCCGCCTTATCACAAAGAGATGTTACCAGTTTAGCATTTGGGGCGTCAATAAACTTTTGTTGAGAAAAGTCTGGTTGAATGTACTTGTTTGGCGTAAAAGTCATAGTTATTTACCTTTCTTAATATTAATACAATGTTAATTGTATTTGCATATAATGGCTAATATGTTATTAAAAACCGTGAACTCGCTGTATTGTCTGCTAACTCTACATTAGGCCATTAGCTTTTTTAATGCAGACACTAGACTCATAACTTCATCTTTTTTAGTTGCCCAAGAGGTAACAAATCTAACAGCCCATTTATCTTCTCCCTCTTTAGACCATCTATAGAAGAAAAAGTCTTTTTCTAATTCTTCAATTACATCTAAAGGCAATATAGGGAATACTTGGTTTGTAGGGGAGTCGACTAAAAATTCTAGTTTCAAACCCTTAAGTTCTTTGGTTAGTAGTTCCCCCATTTCGGTAGCTTGCTTTCCTAATTCAAAGTACAAGCCATCTTTAAAGAATTCTTCGAATTGAACTCCCATAAGCCTACCTTTTGCAAGTAAAGCCCCTCGCATTTTTATTAAATATCTAAAGTCTTCAGTTAAATCAGGGTTGCAAATTACAAAAGCTTCCCCCATCATTGCTCCATTTTTTGTACCGCCTATATAGAAAGCATCCACATGCTCACTAATAAAGTTTAGGTCTAAATCATTCTTGCTAGAACCTAGGCCCTGAGCCATTCTTGCTCCATCAATATAAAAGAGAAGGTTGTATTTATCACAAACTTTACGAATGTTTTTTATTTCTTCCTTAGAATAAATAGTTCCTATTTCAGTTGGAAAAGCAATTGAAACTAGTTTTGGCATAGCCATGTGTTCATCTTCGTGTTTTTCCATTATGTTAATAATATGGTCTGGATATAGTTTACCGTCATTAGATTCAGTTAAATATATCTTATGGCCAGAGGCTTCAATTGCTCCGGTTTCATGAACCTGAACGTGGGAAGTGCTTGGGGAAATGATTGCGTGAAAAGGTCTAATAAAAGAAGAAAGGCCAATTACATTGCACTGTGTACCAATTGGAATAAAATGCACATCTACTTTGTTATTGCCAATGGCTTTCTTTACTAACTCTGAGGCATTATAACAGAACTGATCCTCGCCATATCCATCACAGTGTACCATGTTACTTTCTTCTAAAGCTTTTAACATTCTAGGGTGACAACCGATACTATAGTCATTTCTAAAA
>CAYJGT010000137.1:0-1480 GCA_964370035.1 uncultured Oscillospiraceae bacterium | reverse complement strand
TTTTAGAAATGACTATAGTATCGGTTGTCACCCTAGAATGTTAAAAGCTTTAGAAAAAAGTAACATGGTACACTGTGATGGATATGGAGAGGATCAGTTCTGCTATAATGCCTCAGAGTTAGTAAAGAAAGCCATTGGCAATAACAAAGTAGATGTACATTTTATTCCAATTGGCACACAGTGTAATGTAATTGGCCTTTCTTCTTTTATTAGACCCTTTCACGCTATCATTTCCCCAAGCACTTCCCACGTCCAGGTTCATGAAACTGGAGCAATTGAAGCTTCAGGCCATAAGATATATTTAACCGAATCTAATGACGGCAAACTATATCCAGACCATATTATTAACATAATGGAAAAACATGAAGATGAACACATGGCTATGCCAAAACTAGTTTCAATTGCTTTTCCAACTGAAATAGGAACTATTTATTCTAAGGAAGAAATAAAAAACATTCGTAAAGTTTGTGATAAATACAACCTTCTCTTTTATATTGATGGAGCAAGAATGGCTCAGGGCCTAGGTTCTAGCAAGAATGATTTAGACCTAAACTTTATTAGTGAGCATGTGGATGCTTTCTATATAGGCGGTACAAAAAATGGAGCAATGATGGGGGAAGCTTTTGTAATTTGCAACCCTGATTTAACTGAAGACTTTAGATATTTAATAAAAATGCGAGGGGCTTTACTTGCAAAAGGTAGGCTTATGGGAGTTCAATTCGAAGAATTCTTTAAAGATGGCTTGTACTTTGAATTAGGAAAGCAAGCTACCGAAATGGGGGAACTACTAACCAAAGAACTTAAGGGTTTGAAACTAGAATTTTTAGTCGACTCCCCTACAAACCAAGTATTCCCTATATTGCCTTTAGATGTAATTGAAGAATTAGAAAAAGACTTTTTCTTCTATAGATGGTCTAAAGAGGGAGAAGATAAATGGGCTGTTAGATTTGTTACCTCTTGGGCAACTAAAAAAGATGAAGTTATGAGTCTAGTGTCTGCATTAAAAAAGCTAATGGCCTAATGTAGAGTTAGCAGACAATACAGCGAGTTCACGGTTTTTAATAACATATTAGCCATTATATACAAATACAAGTAACGTTGTATTAATATTAAGAAAGGTAAATAACTATGACTTTTACTCCAAACAAATACATTCAACCAGATTTTTCTCAGCAAAAGTTTATTGATGCCCCAAATGCTAAACTGGTAACATCTCTTTGTGATAAGACGGCTCCAGAAAATTTTCACGGTACATCAATTTATCCTGAATACTTTAAAATTGGAGGCGAATGGATATTTGCAGAAGAGTCTCGAATGGACTGTGTCCCTGTCATAAGAAATGGAAAACTTAGAATAGTTGAGCTTAGAAATATCCTTGCTGGCGATCAGTGCATTGTTGGAAGAACAGAAACTGCTGAAGATGGTATATATGTCCATTCTGATTGTTTTGAAAGAGAAGAAGCAGATAAAGACAGTGCTT
>CAYJGT010000136.1:0-1493 GCA_964370035.1 uncultured Oscillospiraceae bacterium | reverse complement strand
AATAGATGCATCAATCATCTTACCATCAATAAGAATCTTTATACCACCAATAAGGTTAGTATCTATTTCTTGGGTAAGCTTAACCTTTTCTCTAAGAAGTTTACCTGTTTCTTCCTCTATTTTTGCCATTTTTTCCTCGGACAAAGGAGTGACAGTGTAAACTACTCCAGAGCCAAGTCCCTCTGCCTTATGTAAAATCTTTTCAAATTGATCCACCATTTCAGCAAAGTAAGCAATTCTGCGCTTATCAATAAGCACATAAAAGAAATTCATTAGTTCTTGAGAAATTTTTCCTTCAAAAACATCAGCTATAATCTTCTTTTTTTCGCTTCCTGTAATTGTCGGGTCGTTAATTAGCATAATGAAACCTGGTTCGCTTTTTAAAATAGAGCGGACCTCTTTGGCCTCTTCTAATAATTCTTTTTCCCTACCAAGATCTTTTGCAGCATCATATAATGCCTGTCCGTAAGTAAGGCTTACGTTTAATTCTTCCATTTAGCACTCCCTACCTCTTCAATTACTTGGTTTACAATTTTTTCTTGATTCGGTACGTCTTTTAATTCTTGGTTTAAGATTCTTTCTGCTACCAAGATTGCTAACATACTGATTTCATTTTTTATTTCGTCAACTGCTTTTTGTCTTTGTCTAACGATTTCCTCTTCGGCTTTTAAAACCAAACTATTAGCTTTTTCGTTAGCATCATCAAGTATTTCTTTCGCTCTTGCATCTGCTTTAGTTTTGGCAGCTTTAACAATGTCTCTGCCTTCTTGTTCTGCAAATGCAATTTTCTTTTCATAATCTTCTAGCTTAGCTTCTGCCGCTTTATTAGCTAAGTCGGCACTGTCAAAAGCTCCTTGTAATCCTGCTGTTCTTTCATCCATAAAGTTTTTAACCTTATCAAAGAATGCTCTCTTCAAGATAATAAAAAGAACCAATACTGTGATCATAAGCATCAATAGTGTCCAGTTAAAGCTAATAATAGGTGCTACAACTGTTGGCCCTGATGCCGCAACTACAAAGTTGTCAAACATAAAGTTTTCCATTATCATTGGCGTCTCCTTAAACTGCTCCCATCATTACATGAATGGGTTTGCAACTACTAGAATAATTGAGATGATGAATGTAAATATTCCTGTTGTCTCAGTTACAGCTTGTCCAACAAGCATAACTTGCATAATATCACCTTTTGCTTCAGGTTGTCTTGCAACACCTTCTACACCCTTGCTTCCTATAAGTCCTTGGCCAATACCAATACCTAATGCCGCAATACCAATACCTAATGCTGCGCCTGCTGCTGATAATGCTAATACTAATTCCATGATTTTACCTCCTACTAAGTTTACTTTAATTATTTAGTCTTTCGACTATTGGTAACTTTTATTTATATTAGCTTTCTAATATAAATTCGCAATCTGCCATTGTGGAGTATTGTTTCTTTCAATACTGAGCAATTTTGACAGTGCGTATAATCCTTATAAATAATCAAATTCGAG
>CAYJGT010000135.1:0-1509 GCA_964370035.1 uncultured Oscillospiraceae bacterium | reverse complement strand
AGATTTATTTAGAAAATTTATCTGAATGGGAAATGAAGGCTTTTGAGAAAACAAATATTTCAGGTGCTTTTCTAATGGGAGAAATTGGTGTAAGAGATGGTCGTTCACAATATTTACATGGCTCTTGTAGCGTCTTTTCTTTTGCCCAAGAAGAAAAGTATCTTGAACTAGACATTGATGTTTTCGATACTGTTACTGAGCTTCAGAATAACAATATTAACTTTATTTCTGAGAGAATGGGATTAGATTATAAAGAAGGTGAAGAAACAGGAAACCAAATTTTTGATTTGATGATAGAGCAAGAAAAAAAGATTCAAAAAATAGTACTGCCTGAAAAAGATAACATGACCAGGTTTTTAAAAGAACAGGCCAAAAAAAGGATAGATAAAATATGCGTAGTTTCTTTAGCAAGTTATATTGAATCAAGCGATATAAGTATAAGTGAAGCCTATAATGTTTTTTTGAAAACAAGAAACAGTGTAGAGAATTATTTAAAATCCCAAAATTCTGAAATTAAATTAAACTTTTATAATTACGATGACAGAAATTTTTTCTTCACTGCAGAAGAAAGTGTAAGTGAAGCTGAGTTTATTTCATTAACACAGGCCGCATATAAGGAAAGTAATAGAGAGAAGCAAACTACTTTTGTAGTTACTATTTCTGGAGTGAAAGTCCATGAGTTAGTAGAGCGGGCAGATGAGGAAAAGACAACTTCTGGAAAGTATATTGTAGCAGATATGAGCTCAAAGAATATAGAGCTGATACAAAATGAATTTGAATTGGTTGGAGAACTTAATTCAATAATTAAAAACAAACTAGTTTTTCCATATTTTCAAGGAATTTATGATAATGCAAAAGGTGATTTCTATGCTTTTGAAGCATTAATGAGACTGCAAACTACAGAAGGCAGAATATTATTTCCAAATAATTTTATGGAAGTTGCAAAAAAATATAATGTGTATAATGAGCTAAGCTTTGAGATGGTATCAAAAGTATTAGATATATTTAGAGATAGAACAGAGATTATTACTATAAATGTATCTGCTTTAGACATTACTTCTGATAAGTTCAATTCCATGGTAAGGGAGAAATTAAGTAAAACCAATAAACCAGAAAGATTTATTTTTGAACTTGTAGAAACTGAGCAGTATTCTTATAAAAGCGAAGTGAAAACGTTTATTAATATGATAAAATCATTCGGTGGTAAAATTGCAATTGATGATTTTGGCGCGGGATATTCCAACTTCATTGAAATTGGTGATCTTGATATAGATTTGATAAAAATTAGTGGGTCTCTTACAAGCTTATTAGGTACAGACGCTCGATATGACCAAATACTTGATAGCATAAAATACTTGAGTAAAAAAATGCAGGTTAATTTAGTTGCAGAGGCTGTAGAGACTGTTGCTATGCAGAAAAAAATAATCTCGGCAGGAATAAGATATTCTCAAGGATTCTTTTTTTCTAAACCAATGCCTTTAGAAGAATTAGATAGTATTTCCTCTGAAA
>CAYJGT010000134.1:0-1557 GCA_964370035.1 uncultured Oscillospiraceae bacterium | reverse complement strand
AGATGGGTATGAAAAAAATTATAGCGTTAGTAGTAATGTCTATGTTAATGGTAACGATGGTTCCGCATACTGCTTTTGCACAGACGGAAGTAGACACATGGAATGGGAATGCAGACACAAGTTGGTATAACGCAAGCGAAATTAGTTTTACCATTGATACAGCAGAGGAACTTGCAGGATTGGCACAGATAGTAAACGGAACTGCAACGGGCATAGCCACAGACACATTTGAGGGAAACACAATAACCCTAACAAGAAATCTAGACCTTGCTGGCACTGAGTGGACGCCTATAGGAATGTATGACAGTGCAGCTGGAAATGAGAAACCTTTCTTAGGAACTTTTGATGGAGGAAATCATTCAATAAAAAACATGAAAATTGATAGGAGTTCAGCAGTTGGATATATAGATGATTCTTGGGGACTTTTTGGGATAGCAACTGATAATGGTTCCAAGGGTGCAATCCTAGAAAACTTATCAGTCCTAAATGTATATGTTGCAGTTGATAGCCGTATAGGAGGCATTGCAGTTGATAGCCGTATAGGAGGCCTGGTTGGGAAAATAGATTATGGAGAAATAACTAACTGCCACACTTCCGGAGAGATAATAGGAGGTAGCTTTTTAGGAGGTTTGGTTGGGCGCGCATGGGAAGCTGAAATCCACAACTCTTCCTCTACTGCTAATGTTGACGGAGAAAATGGCATGCAAAATGTGGGGGGGCTAGCAGGAAGTGTTAATGAAGGAAAAATATCCAACAGCTATGCCACAGGAACTGTTATAGGTGATTCTAGCGTAGGTGGTCTAGTTGGATCCGCAGGAGATACTGGTGCAGAAATAATAAACTGCTATGCTCTAGGTGATGTTACCGGTGGAACGACTGTAGGAGGCCTATCTGGCTGGACTGATGGTGGAACAGTAAAAAACAGCTATGCCACAGGAACTGTTATAGGTAGAATTTTTGTCGGAGGTCTAGTAGGGGATACAGATGATGTTAATTTACTAACAAACAGCTATGGAAACAACGCAAATACCGTAAATGACACAGGAAGCAACGGAAATGAATATACTGCAGGAAAAGCAGGAACATCACTAGATCAAATGAAGAAGGTAGATTTTAAAAACCAGTTGAACAAAGATTACACAGACCCAAGTAATCCGGTTCAATCTGACGGTCCCTTCGCAATAGACCCTAATTTCAATAATGGATTCCCATATTTGGCGACTATTCCGCAAATAATGTCAGGAGATGGACAAAGAATTAAACAGGGTGAAACTTTAATTATTAAAGCTACATTCCCTTACACAGACGGTATGGGTCTAACTACTAAAGTAGGTGGAATAGATGTACCAGTAGGTCAGGTTATATATAGCTCGGGAAGCACAATAGCAACTCTATCAGGAGAGTACACAGCTAGCCTAGGAATAGGAACATACTCTATAGAAATAGCAAACCTTGATTATGGAACGGTTAGAGGCACATTTACTGTAGTGCCAGAGCCTGAGCCAACACCTGCTCCAGTGCCAGAAACAGGAGATAATACAAATCTTTATGGGCTGA
>CAYJGT010000133.1:0-1580 GCA_964370035.1 uncultured Oscillospiraceae bacterium | reverse complement strand
TATGTGGTTGTTAGGAGAAGGAACAGAGTATAACTTAGAATAAAAAAGATTAAACCAATTGGGCATACGTAACTGTATGCCTAATTTTTTAGCCTCTATGTCAAATGTTGGGGTAGAGAAATAAAAACCATTTTTTGCCGTTTTCAGCAACTCTTACAGAAAGCCTATGCTTGTTTATCTTTAGGATCTCTTTTGGAACATCCTCTAAATTTGCATACACTACATAAAGGGCGTCATATTTTGATTCTTCATATATTTATTGCAGCTTGTTAAACTTCCGTGTTGACATAAGGCGATGAAAAAAGATATAATTATATTGGAATAGAAGAAGTTTCGCTTTTTTTGTTGCCCAAAATAAACCACAATTAACATCAATATATGCTGCTGAATATTAGAGCTTGCATATGAATAATAGTATATTGAGGGAAAAATGCTCAATAAGAAAGAAGGTAAAATATGCGTAGATTATTTACATCAGAATCAGTAACAGAGGGACATCCAGATAAGATTTGTGACCAAATTTCAGATGCAATATTAGATGCCATTCTGGCAGAAGATCCAGACAGCAGAGTTGCAGCAGAGACAACGGTAAATACTGGGTATGCAATGGTAATGGGAGAAATTAAAACAGATTGTTATATCGATATTCAAAAAATAGCAAGAGAAGTAATATGTGACATAGGTTATACAAAAAGTGATTATGGCTTTGATGGTAATACCTGTGCAGTTCTTACTAGCATAGATGAACAGTCTCCAGACATAGCTATGGGAGTAAACCATGCCTTAGAATTTAAAGAAGGCGAAATGGAGCATGAAGATGAAGAGACAGGTGCAGGTGACCAAGGTATCATGTTTGGATTTGCTTGTGACGAAACAAAAGAGCTAATGCCTCTTCCAATATCCCTTGCCCATAAACTGGCGAAACAACTTACAAAAGTAAGAAAGGATGGAGAACTTACATATCTTAGACCAGATGGAAAAACTCAGGTAACAGCTGAATACCATGAAGATGGCAAGGTTAAAAGAATAGATACGGTACTCATCTCAACTCAGCACGATGAGAATGTAGATAATGATACTATTAGAAAAGATATGATAGAAAAAGTTATTAAGAGAGTAATTCCAGAAGAACTATTGGATGAGGAAACAATTTATTTTGTAAATCCCACAGGAAGATTTGTAATAGGTGGGCCCCAAGGAGACTCAGGCCTTACAGGGAGAAAAATAATAGTAGACACTTATGGAGGGTATTCAAGACACGGCGGCGGAGCCTTTAGTGGAAAAGACCCTTCTAAGGTAGACAGATCAGCAGCCTATGCATCAAGATATGTTGCAAAAAACATAGTTGCGGCAGGGATTGCTAAGAAATGTGAAATCCAGTTAGCTTATGCTATAGGTGTAGCAAAGCCAGTGTCTATCATGGTCGACACATTTGGAACTGGAACTATTGAAGATGAAAAACTGGCCTATATTGTAAATGAAATATTTGACCTTAGACCAGCCTCTATAATTAGGGACCTAGAACTTAAGAAACCTATATATAGAAAGCTTGCAGCTTATGGTCATATGGGAAGAGAAGA
>CAYJGT010000132.1:0-1615 GCA_964370035.1 uncultured Oscillospiraceae bacterium | reverse complement strand
AAAGCCATAACTAATTATGGCCGGCAGAAGGAAGTTAAATTTAAAAACATACAAGGCTTTCAAATGATAGTAGGCAAAGGCGTTTTAGCTACTATAGAAGGAGAAACTTTCTATTGTGGAAATGAAGGTTTAATTGAAGAAGTTGGACTTAGTATACCGAGCAAAGTAGAAAAGCAAATTCTAGAGTTAAGGCAAAGCGGAAAAGCTATAGTTATAGTTGCTATTAAAACTTCTGTTATTGGAGTTGTTGGATTATCAGATATTTTAAAAGAAACATCTGCGGCCGCGATTAATTCACTAAATCAAGCGGGAATTGAAAAAACAATATTATTAACAGGGGATAAGGAAGAAAGTGCCATGTTTATTTCGGAGAAAGTAGGGATTAGCCAAGTTAGAGCATCTTTACTACCTGAAGGCAAGGTAAGTGCTGTTAAAGAATTTATGGACCAAGGAGAAAACGTATGCATGGTAGGAGACGGTGTGAATGATGCGCCAGCTTTAAAAACTGCTTCAGTAGGAGTAGCCATGGGAACTATGGGTAGCGATATTGCAATTGATGCTGCAGACATAGCTATAATGGGAGATGACATATCAAAACTCTCATATATAAAAAGATTATCAAATGCAACTATCTTTTCCATTAAATTTAATATTACTTTGGCGATGGTAATAAATTTTGGAGCTATAATTCTATCAGTGCTAGGGCTATTAAATCCGGCTTCTGGAGCCTTAGTTCACAATGCAGGGTCTGTAATAGTTGTATTAAATGCTGCAAGGTTGTATGAGAAAAAGATTTAGCTTAATACTCTATTGCCAATGCGGAACTATAACTATTAGTTAACAGTATGGAATAAAAGAAAGGGGATTTAAAAATTGAATTAAATCTCCTTTTTTATAATTTGTTTGATGATAAATAAAATTAGTTATTTTAAAATCGTATATTTGTTGTTTTTTTTTATGTAAAAGCAAAAAATAAAGAAAAATTTAAAAAGATGTTACAATTAATGATTGACTAAAAGCTTCTATTGATAGTATAATAACACTTGTATATAAGCCGGCATGATGGAATTGGCAGACGTGCGGGATTCAAAATCCCGTGGTGGAAACACCGTGTGGGTTCGACCCCCACTGCCGGCACCAGTTTGCAAAAAAGTTTTTTTATTGAAGGAGGAATACAAAATGCAACAATTAATGACTTTCTTACCTCTTATTTTGATTTTCTTGGTTATGTATCTATTATTAATCAGACCTCAAAGAAAGAGAGAAAAACAAGTTAATGCTATGAGAAGTGCCCTATCTGTAGGCGATGAAATCGTAACAATAGGTGGCATATGTGGTAAAATTGTAAAAACAAAAGAAGAATCAGTTATTGTTCAAGTTGGCGCCGATAAGGTTAAATTTGAAATGATGAGATGGTCAATTTCTAAGGTTGTTACAGCATCAAGCAAACCACAAGTAACAGAAGTAGAAGAGGAAGCGGAAGCGGAAGAGAAGCCGAAGGCAAAACCAAAAAGAATGAAAAAAGCAGCGCCAGAAGCTGAGACAGCAGAGGCTGATGCGACAGAAGAAAGTACAGAAAAATAGTACCTAAGCATGTATGCAAGCATGTTTTAAG
>CAYJGT010000131.1:0-1651 GCA_964370035.1 uncultured Oscillospiraceae bacterium | reverse complement strand
ATTTTCAATATATTTCAATGCAATATATACTTTTTAAGGGTGAACTAAATAGTACAGCCAGATAGAGGCGTATCGAAATCTTGCTCGCTCTTAGTATTTTAGATATAATTAATTAATAAAGCCGTGGTTTACTCTGGAGAATTTATGTCTCATATTGCTGTAAAAAAATTACTTTTTCCTGGAACAGTCTATGCTGGTCAAAACTGGTTTTTTGATTTTATAGAAATACCTGCCACTTTTGAAGAAAAGAACGTTGCTAACTTTGTTTTAAAAAGACAACAAGGAATAAAGCCCATCACCCAAACGTGGACTGCTGAGTTGAATACAGAATGGCTTGCTAGACATTATATGGCATTAAAAATGTTATTTTCTGCTTCATTAATGCTAAACTCTGCCCAGTATGCACTTGAAAAAAACATTAAAGTTACAGATGGGTATTTACAATATTATGCCATTTTTTCATGCTTGAGAGCAATTTTACTTACCGACTTAAGAACTCCTGTGAATAATGGGGAAATATTTAAATCTACACATAGCAAAACAATTAATATTTCAACAAGCATTGTTTCTTCTTTATCAAAAGATATAGGTGCAAAAATAAAAAAATATGTCTATGATCTAAAAGATATTCGGGAAATATTTTCTTATGGTGCTCCTTCATCGGGTACAAAGTTATATGAAAATGTTATTCCTATATCAATCGATGACACAATTGTATTTTGTAAACTGCTGGCTGAAATAGCACAGCTCCAAAGTGAAATACTGGAAAAATCTTTAGATAAAAATTTCAATGGCTCTTATGAATTAAAAGAAGATTATATTGATAAATGCGTTGAATACGAAATAAACGGAATACAGATTATTGATGAAGAAGACGCTTATCGAATGGGATATTTTTTCCGTAAATGGCCACGACCTACAAATATCTTGTGCATGGTTTCAGAAGGGCATGTTGAAGACTATTTTGGCGCATGGGTCTCCGAGCACGAGGATCAAGAGGATGTATTTGACCCCGATACTGATTGGCGTATTATTTTTCCATTTCCTTAGAATGTAAATTATAACTGAAGTAAAACATGATATTTTCTAATCTTATAGATATTGACATTTTTTATAAAAAACATGTTAAAAATCTTTGAGAATAGTTTTTTTTACACCTCTTTTAATATTTAAAAATTCATTTTTAGAGGTTAAATTTATATTATTTTCCTCAAAGAAATAAAAATCATTTTCTATGTATATACTGCTAAAAATTAAAGATTTTTTAACACTGACATATATATTCTCTCCTGATATTTTAACTTGAGAAAGCTGGCAGCCTTCAAATTTAATTTGGAAGTTTTTAAACGCAGATATTGTTACATCATTTAATATTGAATCTTTGAAAATAATGATTTCTGATCCATCTTTATGAATTTTAAAGTTTATATTATTCAAATATGATTTAGAGAACTTTATGTTTTCGCAGATAAAATTGTTAAAATAGCAATTTGTTATGTATGTCATATCAAAAGAGGTATTTTTTATACTAGATTTATTAAAATTATTTTCTAAAAATTTACATTGCTTGAAAACTGTAGATGAAATTTTTGCTGATTGGAAATTTATATATTTTAAATTTAGTCTTCTAAATCTACTTCCATTAAAGTTG
>CAYJGT010000130.1:0-1697 GCA_964370035.1 uncultured Oscillospiraceae bacterium | reverse complement strand
TAATTGTAATAGCAATACTTGCTATTTTAGCAGCTATTGCCGTTCCAACTATTACTGGATATATAGAGAAGGCAAAAGAAGTTAGCGATTTAACAACAGGAAGAACAATAATACAAGCAGCGCAAACTTCGATTGTCGAGGCAAGGGCAGCTGGCGAAATACCACCAGATACCATTGTTCAAGTAGCTTGGGTTACTGCTTCTGCACATTCTCAAGGCAAAGTGTATATTGGCGAAGCCAGTACAGCAGGGGAAACATCTGCTATCTTACCTAGTAACTATAAGAAGGATGCGGGAAAGGTATTTTCTGGGGCAAGAGATCGTATGGCAACTAAAATCGGCGGTGAAGTTAGTTCATATACATCTGGCGACTATATCTATATTGATTTTGAATTAGCCGATTCAAAAGTAGTTAATCAAGCTTCACTAAGAATACATATAAACTCCTCCACAGGAGAAATGGCACTTGCAGCTCTCCCTACCGACCCCAACAAAAATGTTTGGGTAGATAAAATGGGACTTGATATTACACCTGTACCATAAAGTGGCCAAGCGGGTGACTCAACTTCATTTTTACTAGATGAAATGGTAAACACATACCCGCTTTAAGAATTTTCCTTATTCTTCTTTCTAATTATTAAAATATGTTAAAATGATTTACGAAGAAGAGTGTCACAGCCTAAAAATAAAAACTCGAGGTAATCATGTTTTTCAAAATACAACAAAAGAAAAAAGCAAAAAGCAAAGGATTTACTTTAATGGAAGTAATAGTTGTTATTGCAATCCTAGCCATTTTAGCAAGCATTGCAATTCCTACCATTACAGGATACATTGATGAAGCAAAGCAAACTGCATGTTCATCAAATAGGGGCTCCATGTTAAGATTGTTTCAAGCAGAAAAAGTTTACAACCCTTCCCTTACATTACAGGAGCATATCGATAATACCACTACCGAAACTTCATGTCCGCGTGGCGGAGAGTATACTGCTACAGACGAAGACCAAGCTATCAACTGTAGCGTTTGCAATGATGGAGAAGACGGAGATACTAGTGTGACAGTGGATATATTTGGAAATATTCAGTATGATGGGCTTCCTTCATGGACCTCTAGAGGCAACTATCAAGTAGGGGATTTAGTAGAAGGTTCTGATGGTTTGATATATCAATGTTTTCGTAGTGACCAAGATCACCAAGATCCATCTGGACATTATGGTTTTTGGGCATGGAAAGTAGCTGGAACAGCTGATGGCAGCATTATTTCAATGGATGATGGCAAGTCTAGAGTTTACACGCCAGGAACAACTGTAACAAAAAATGGAAAGCAATATATATATACCCCTAAAAATGTTGGAAACGAAGGGAATCAAGGATTTAATAATATATCAGCCGATTGGACTGAAATAACAGATGAAAATAAAGACTCTATAGTTAAACCAAATAAAAACACTGTGATATTTAATAGCTATAATAAATATAGCACAGGGGATGTAGTTTGGCATAATGGACAACAATATAAAATGATTAAAGAGTTGCCTAGTGGTTGGACAAATTTCCCACCAAACTACGCATCTTGGATGAGTGACTATTACGAAAAATTGTAAAGCGGAGAGTGATTATGAAATCACCCTCCGTGGCTAATTACTAAAATATTGTACAAAAAAATTATTCACATAGGGTATAAATCTGATGCGCGAACTC
>CAYJGT010000129.1:0-1701 GCA_964370035.1 uncultured Oscillospiraceae bacterium | reverse complement strand
CAACAAGGAAAGTGACGGATAAGGCGTGTACCAATATATTCCAAATTATGGTATACTAAAGAGAAGAAAAAATTAGAGGAAACCGAGTTTAAATGTGCTTAAATTTGCTATTTGATGATACTTTTGGTTCCAAGTTCAAGAAATAAAGGAGGTAATCATGTCAAACGTATATAAAAACATAGGAGAAGTAACAGGGAAGACACCCCTAGTTTTCTTAGGAAATATTAAAAGTGAATTAAACATAAAAGCGAATATATTAGGGAAAATGGAGATGTTAAATCCTGGTGGAAGCATAAAAACAAGAATTGCTAAGCAAATGATAGAAGATGCGGAAATAGAGGGAAGAATAAATAAAGACAGTGTTCTTATTGAGCCTACTAGTGGAAACACTGGAATTGGCATTGCTCTCATTGCTGCGATTAAAGGAATGAAGGCAATATTTGTTATGCCAGACACTATGTCGGTAGAGAGACAAAAACTTTTAAGAGCCTACGGTGCAGATATTGTTTTAACTGAAGGAAGAAAAGGTATGATAGGGGCAATTGAAAAAGCAGAGGAGTTATTAAAAGAAATTCCAAACTCTTTTATCCCATCCCAGTTTGAAAACCCTTCAAACCCAAAAGCTCATTTAGAAACAACAGGGCCAGAAATATGGGAAGACACAAAAGGTGCTATTGATATTCTAATTGCTGGAGTAGGCACAGGGGGAACCATTACAGGTACTGGGATATTTTTGAAAGGAAAAAACCCTAATATAAAAGTTATTGCAGTTGAACCTTCGGATTCACCTGTTTTGTCTAGAGGAGAAAAAGGGCCACATAAAATTCAAGGCATAGGGGCAGGATTTTTGCCAAAAGTTTTAGACACAAAGGTGTATGATGAAGTTATAGAAATTGGTTGGGAAGAAGCGTTCCAAGGAACTAGACTTCTTGCGTCTGAAGAAGGTGTCCTGGCAGGAATATCATCTGGAGCAGCAATTGCAGTTGCGATAATGGAAGGTCAAAAGGAAGAAAATAAAGATAAGAATATAGTGGTTATTTTACCAGATACAGGGGAGAGATATTTATCTACGGACTTATTTGATTAATTTAGTTGCAAATGTGGTAAATATAGAATATGATAGTAAAAGAAACTTATTTTATTCACAAGAATTATTATTAAAATACAGCAAATCAAAAACAATACTGTTACTTTGCTATGGGGAACAGCAAATGGGTTGGATTGTATAGGGACTAGCGAAAAATATAAAAGGCAAAATTTTAAAGCGCTATAACTTTAGGCTAGAAAGAAGAGGAAATTAGGTGAAGGGGCAGTTATTTTTTAAGGCTAAAAAGGGATTCACTTTGATGGAAGTGATTATAGTTATAGCAATTTTGGCTATACTTGCAGCTGTTGCGGTTCCATTAGTTACTGGATATATTGAAGAGGGCAAAAGAGTTAGGGATTTACAGATAGCAAAAAACTATATGGATGGGGCTCTTTATGCGGTTATGATGAAAAAGACACCAAGAGTAGCAAGTACTAACTATGAATGGTATGCCTTTAAATGGGGATATACTACTGATAATAAAAATAATATGAATATGCATATTGCGGAGGCAGGTTTGACAAATAACGGACTACCAAATATAAACAGTGCTCCTAGAGGTAGGGATGAGGATATGCAAGAATATATAGCTGACTATTTGAGATGGACTAATG
>CAYJGT010000128.1:0-1704 GCA_964370035.1 uncultured Oscillospiraceae bacterium | reverse complement strand
TGTAATTTTCGTATTTTATTATACACCTACAACACATATTCAACTGTGTAAAAAAGACCATTGTTTTTAAATAAATAAAAACTAGAGCAAAGCCTTTTTACTTTACTCCAGTTTTTTTATTGCAGGCCCTATTAAAAGGAACCTATATCCTATATTCTCCACCACCAAGCGAGCTATATAAAGTAAGAACTTTATAATCTGTCTCTAGCACGAGCTGCACTTAGTTTGTCTATCCTAGATTATATAAATAACGAATTGTGTGCATTCAGTTCATTCTAGCTCGTCTCAAGCGCAAGCTTTAAGATTAGCTAGTCAATTTATTTCACAGGACCTCTCGGCTTTTTCTTTTCCGGGTCAAACACACAAATTGGTGCTACTTCTGCTTTTACAAGTTTGTCCTCTGCCACTACTAATACATTTGTTCCGTCTTCAGACAACTCTGTATTTACATATGCAAAAGCTATAATCCCTAGAAGAGGTGAAACTGCTGAACTTCTTACAGTTCCAACGGCTACGCCATCTTTTATAATTGGACTTCCGTTAACAGGCAGTACATCCCCTTCGATTTTTAATGTTTTAAATCTCAACGGTTTCTTTTTTGCGTACTCTTTAAGAGCTTCATTTCCCACATTTTCAGGAACATCTTTTATAGCGAAATCTAAAGAAGTATCATATGGCGAAACTAAGTCTAGCTCATAGTCTTCATAAATAAGCATTAGTCCTGCTTCAATCCTTGCTGGCTCTAGAGCTGTTACTCCAAATGGAATTCCGCCTTTCTCAACTAAAGCTTCCCAAACTTTCATTCCATCCGCGTAATCTACATATACTTCATATCCTTTTTCCCCAGAATATCCAAGCCTTGCAATTCTTCCTTTGCAACCTGCAATAGTCATGTCTTCTGTTGTGAATTTGAAATAGTTAAGATCAGAGAAATCTTCCTCAACAATACTTTGTAGTGTATTATATGAAGTTGGCCCTTGAACTGCAATTCTTGCAAAGTCGTCAGTCACATTAGTAAGCTTAGCATCTAAACCTTCTCCATATTTTACTATTCTGCTTGTAGCATAATCTGCATTCAGCATTAGTTGGAAATGATCATCAGCATACTTGCACAAATTTCCTTCATCCATCATAATTCCATTTTCATCTACAATAGCTCCATACCTTACTTGGCCTGGCTTCATTCCTTCTATACTATTAGTAAAAGTCCTTTGTACAAATTTCTCTGCCTCTGGGCCTTTAACATCAAAGCTGAAAATTGAGAATAAATCAAGTAAACCTGTTCCATTACGAATAGCATTATACTCTTCAATTATAGGTCTTCCTTCATGATCTGCCCACGGATATCCGTCCTCCCAAAATATCGCGCCTCCATTTTCATCGTGCCATTTTCTTATAGGCGTATCCATAATTCTGTCTGTGATTTTTTCCCATTTTACTAAAGGTTTTACCATTACTTCTTCATTCGGTTTTCCAATCATCTTTTTTTGTGCTATATATTTTTCGATTATTGCGAGTATATAGCAGCCCTCCTTTCAATCTTTTGTAAACTCTTTTTTTTATCTTCATTACTTTTAATATTGTTTTTTCTTTATCATCCTATTAGCTCTAAATTATCTATAAGCAATCAATAGAATCTTATCTCTAAACCTTAGAATAATCCAGTAATCTTACCTTCTTTATCAACATCTATCTTCTCTGCTG
>CAYJGT010000127.1:0-1770 GCA_964370035.1 uncultured Oscillospiraceae bacterium | reverse complement strand
GAATTTCAGAAGAAAAGCTTAAAAAAATATTTAACCGTTTCTATAAGGATGAATTCTCTAATGAACATAATGTGGGAATTGGATTAAACTTAGCCAAATTAATAATTCACAAAGATAGAGGAACTGTTGAGGTTAATTCTAAGCTTGAAGAAGGAACTACCTTTAAAATAAAGTATTTCGGATAAGTGTAGAAATGAGCGAGCTATGAAGACCTAGAGTGTGTTAAGAAGTAGGGACTTTTTTGGTGGATAAAGTACTGAAAGATATAAATGATATATATAATAACTAAAAATTTTGTAAGTGGTAGCAATACGTGTTAAGTATTATTGTAAAATATGTGCCATTATTATTAGAAAATATGTGCCGTTAAGCCTATTGATAATCTAAAATTAAAGGAGTATAATTTTATGGTAGGTTATAAAAACAACAATACTTAATTAAGGAGGTATTTTATGGGTTTTATTAAAGCGTTTACAGGGGCAATAGGTGGTACTTTTGCAGACCAGTGGAAAGACTTCTTTCAACCTTTGCCAGGGGTTTCTCCAACAGTGGGGGTATACCCAGCAGTGCCAGTAGGTCAAAATGCAGGACGTGGAGAAAATACTAAAGGTTCAACTAACATCATCACAAATGGTTCTAAGATATTGGTTCCTGAAGGAACTGCATTGATTACTTTTACAGAGGGCGGAGTTACTGGACTAATTACTGAACCAGGAGGGTTCATTGTAAGTGATGATGACCCTAATGCAAAATCTATTTTTTCGGGAGACGGAATTGTAGATTCGATTTTCAAGCAAACTTGGGAGAGATTTAAGTTTGGTGGACAACCAGGTTCCTTCCAACAGGCTTTTTATGTAAATATGAAAGAAATACCAGGTAATAGATTTGGTACACAAGCAGAAATTTATTGGGATGATGCTTATTTAGGGGCTCAGGTAGGAGCGATTACTAGAGGTACTTATTCCCTAAAAATTGTAGATCCAATACTATTTGTTAAGCAATTTGTTCCAGCAAATGTATTTTCTACAGGCGGGGTATTTGATTTTGACGATATGGATAATCCAGCTTGCGAGCAACTATTTACAGAAGTAGTTGGTTCATTGTCAGGTGCATTTTCAAACTATACAAATGATCCTAGCATGGGGAATAGAATGTCAAGAATACAGGGAGACCAAGTAGGTTTTGCATTAAGCTTATCTGCGGCAGTTGAAGAAGGATATCAATGGAAATCTTATAGAGGACTTCAAATAGAAAAAGTTGCATTAGCTGCAATTGAGTATGATGAAGATACTAAGGCGCTTCTAAGTGATGTTAAGAAAGCTGATGCGTTAAGTGGATCTAGAGGAAATTCCTTCATGCAACAATCGGTAGCACGTGGATTCCAAGCTGCAGGAGAAAATCCAGATGGTGGCGGAGCATTAGGCATGGGCTTCATGGGAATGGGAATGGGAGCTGTAGGCGGTGCCATGGGTGGACTGCAACAGCAACCACAACAAGGTCAACAGCAGATGTATCAACAACCAGTGCAAGGCCAACAACAGATGTATCAACAGCAGCCAATGCAAGGCCAACAACAGATGTATCAACAGCAGCCGATGCAAGGGCAACAACAAATGTATCAACAACAGCCAATGCAAGGCCAACAGCCAATGCAGGGTCAACAGCCAATGCAAGGGCAACAACCTATGCAGGGTCAACAGCCAATGCAGGGCCAGCAACCAATGCAAGGCCAACAGCCAATGCAACAACAAGCACCTACAGAAGACCCAT
>CAYJGT010000126.1:0-1814 GCA_964370035.1 uncultured Oscillospiraceae bacterium | reverse complement strand
AATAAAAATTTTCTTTAATTGTTGTTTTAATATCAGTTGTTGAAGTAAGGATTTTCTCAAGCTCTTCTTGAATACCTAATAAATCTTCTGGAGTTTTAGAGTTCCTCTTATTTTTAATTCCATATGAGTCTGTTGTAGCTATTGCATCCCCAAAAGTGTTAAAATTAATATCGGGGATATCAATACCAATAAAGTATACAATTGCATCAGTTTTTTCAAGGAAATCCGCCATATAAGGATTTAACTCTAGAACAGTATTTAGAGATCCGTTAGGGACTCCGTCTGTTACAAATATTAAAAGGTTTTGATTTCCAGAGTGAGGTTGACCCGTTTTTGTAAATTCAGTTTTAGCGAAGTTTAGGCCGTCTTCATAATGGGTATATTTTGTACCTTGCGTATTTAAAAATTCATCAGCTAAAGGGACTTTTCCTAAAATTTGTGAAGAATGAAGATCACCAGCAAAGTTTCCATAACCTATAGTATTTCCGCTATTTGTTAGAGCTGTTTCCGATAATTCATGAAATACAGATTTTGAAATGTTCATTCTGTCATAACATTCACCTGCAATATTTAAATTATTAACGTATTCTCCAGCTGGTATGCTTGTGTCTATCTCAACGGGTGAATAAAACTCCCAAGTATCAGAAGTGGCTTTTTTCTTAAAAATATCTTTGTCGATTTTAGTGAAGTTTTCTTTTTCAAGCTCTGCTTTTCTTATTTCTTCTTCTGTTGTAGGATTTTCTTTAAATACTCTCTCAGAATTTTCTTGAACAGCTTTTCCTGTATAATCATAATGATGATGGTGAGATAGATTATTGATATCTCCATTATTAAAATAATTTCCGTAGATTAGCGATATGCTACTACTTTCAGTAGCTATCCCTTCTTTGATTGCATGATTTTTTATTTCTTCCAATACTGTAGGTTTTCCAGTAATCGAGTCATACCAATCTCCTGTCCACTCAGACTCAGAAGGAAAATGATAATAATTATAATTTACACCATCTATCTTAACAGGTATCTTATAAGCGTGTTCTTCATGCAAGCAAGGAGTGGCACTTACGGATCCATCTGTTTGGCCTGCTATCATGTTCATGGAACCAGATTGGTCTGTTACAAACATTGTATTGACAGGTTGTGTTAGAGTATTCCCTGTAAAGTCAAGGTCAACTCTAAGAATGTTTCTTTTAAAATCTTCATCATCTTCAAAGTATATGGAAGTTTTTCCTGCACCTGAAATTTTTTCTTCATCTAATTGTGTCTTTAATGAAGCAACTGATTTTGTAAAAGGTATATATTCGTCAGTTTCATCTATGTCTATCGAAATTTTAGTAAGGTCGATATAATCAGGAGTTGTGGAGTACACTATATCCGACTCAGCCAAGGAGCCTGTAGTAGCACTTACGCTTTCAATTGTACCTCCTGATACTATGATTATTGCCATTAATATAACTAGTAATTTTCTCATTTGATTTCCCTTTCTAATCCCCTTTAATAATTCAAATTAAAATTCACACATAAACAGTAATCTGCTTAAACATATGAATCGATTATATCATAAAAACCGCAACAACATATGGTACTTTTTTGGAGTTTATGTGAAAAAAATAAGCATATATGAGGGTTTCGAAAAATTATTAAATTTGTCATAATAAAGAATTCCTTCTATGATTTTTACTATTTTATCATAGAGGGAATTCTTTATTTACAGGAGTTTAGACACATGCGGGCTTCATATAGTAATTACTCGTTATATTGCTTTGCTTTCTTTTGTCTATTTAAGATGAAGAGTATTCCAGCTAATGCAAGGGCAA
>CAYJGT010000125.1:0-1825 GCA_964370035.1 uncultured Oscillospiraceae bacterium | reverse complement strand
GTAATATTATTTTCATAAGTGTCTCCATCTATTATCTGTATATAGTTAATCATTAGACAAAACACGTATATATATTGCCCTATATGATCAAATTTCATTTTCTCAATCGAAATAGTATAACACCAATATGTGTTTCAATTATGTTTTTTCTAACACTTAATCTCCTAGAGCACTTCTAGCATTAACCCTCTATCAAAATGGGTTTTAATTTCCTAGTAATTTGCTGGAATTCAAAAATCTCAATTGGCTAGTTTACCACTATCCAAGTTGAGATTTTTTTGTTTTCGAAATTGATCGTTAGTTAATGCTATCTGCCATTGTGAAACAAAGCTGAGCAATACTGGAAGAGCATACAATCCTATAAATAGTCTTTAACAATTAATTATCATTTACCCTTTATTACTTGTAGCGTATTATGCTCTTATTTTCTGAGTTGCCCTAGCAACAGCCTTTCCTACAAAGAAAATAATTGCAATCTCTATTGGGGCGCTTGCAAGACTAGTCCCTCCTCTTACAAATAGCATTTCGAAGAACGGTAGGCCAAACTGAAGCTGTAACCATAATGATCCTAAAAATGTTTCTACTAATGCAACAATAATTAACTTCGCAATAATAATATTCTTTAGAGTTGCCTCATACTTGTATAGGAAAATTCCAAATATTAATCCAGTTAACGCTGCACTTATTGTCCATCCAGGGAAGTATCCTCCTCCCTGCGGATTAAGGATAAAAGATAGGATGTCTCCTAAAGCACACATAAAGCCAGATACTGCTGGACCTAAGACCATTGCTCCAATTGCTTGAGGCAAGAAAGTAAAGCTGATCTTTACTAAGGGGAAAATGTTTAAGGTGAAGTTTGCAAAGAATCCTACCACCACAATGATACCAAGTAGAACTCCTGCCAAAGCAATAGACCTTACAGAAGCAAACTCCTTAATTGAATTAGCAAATTTTGTTTTAATATTCATAAAACCTCCTTTAAATAAGCTGTCGACATAATCAACCCAATAGCTTTACAAAATAGCTTGGCTTAATTATACAATCACAGCGGGATGCAAGATTAGCACCGCAGGTTTTCCTTTCGTCTCTTTGACAACTCCCCGTTCAAAGAACACTTTACGCGCTATTCTCTACTCTGATTATGCACTTCAACATATGTACTGTTTATGAATAAAAAAAAGACAAGCAACACTTGTCCCGTTAAACATTACAGATACAGCGGGATGCGAGAACAATACCGTAGGCAAGCCTTTCGTTCCTCTGACAACTCCCCGTTCAAAGGACACTTCACGCACTATTCTCTACTCTGTGCTTAATTAATTTACCAAACCCAGATATTATTGTCAACAACAATATATAAAGCTCGCAAAAAACTACACTATAGAACGCAAAATTCTCATCCTTCCAACCTAATAAAGAAAGTACTATTCAACGCTAAATTTAGGCAATTCATTACAATATACAGCTTAATAAAATTTAATTCTCTTCTATAAATACAAAATCGGAAAATTTCATCACCAATTTGAGCAAGTATGTGTATTGCTTAACCTTTGAACATAATGTACTATACTACTATGAATATTAATGAAGTAACACTAATAATTTTAGCTGGAGGCAAAAGTAGCAGAATGGGAAGTCCCAAGGAGAATATTCTTCTTGGAAATTTTACTTTTTTGGAAACTCTTAAAAGTCTAGGCAAAGATATAGGCTTTTCTGAAATAATAGTGTCTGGCATAGATTTATTAGACGAACTTAACGAAAGAGGCCCCTTAGGAGGCCTTTACACCTGCCTCAAAAATATGAAAAATGAAATTGCCTTTGTTTT
>CAYJGT010000124.1:0-1841 GCA_964370035.1 uncultured Oscillospiraceae bacterium | reverse complement strand
TTGCCACAAAAACTATAACAACTTTAAGACTAAATGTATAAGGAAGTAACACTTTGTATTCCAATATATGATATAATAGAACGGAATTTAACAGTAAATCAGTAATATTTTTAAGCAGGAGGTACTTAATGTTTAAGGATTTAGCCCAGGCAAAAGAGTTTATTGTAAAGAATGAAGTCAAGATGATTGATTTTATGATGGTGGATATTGATGGTAGGTGGAGACACCTAACAATACCAGTTGAAAGGTTCAACGAAGACATTTTTGAATACGGATTAGGATTTGATGGTAGCAATTATGGATTTGCGCCAGTTGAAAAAAGTGATATGGTATTTGTTCCAGACATTACTTCTGCATGCATTGATCCATTCATGGAAAACAAAACATTGTTAATGATAGGTGATGTTAAAGTTATTGGAGTAAAAGAGAATACTAACTTTGATCAAGATCCACGAAATGTTGCAAAACATGCAGAGAACTATTTAAAGCAAACAGGCATAGGAGATGAATATAGAATAGGACCTGAGTTTGAGTTCCATGTGTTTGACCATGTAAGCTATTCTACTAAGCCGAATGAATCCGGTTTCCAAGTTGACTCAGTTGAGGCTGAGTGGAACAAAGGGAAAAATGATGAGCCAAACTTAGGATATAGGATGGCTCATAAAGGTGGATATCACATGGCGCCGCCTCAAGATGCGTTATATGACTATAGAAGCAGGGTGTGTATGTTGATGGAAGAATTAGGTGTTGGAGTAAAATATCATCATCATGAGGTTGGTGGCCCAGGGCAACTTGAAATCGAAGTAGAGTTTGGTGGGCTGACTGAAATGGCTGATAAAACCATGCTTTCAAAATATTTAATTAAAAGACAAGCAATAAAAGAAGGAAAAACTGCAACATTTTTACCTAAACCTCTGTATCAAGAAGCAGGAAATGGAATGCATGTACATATGCATCTATTTAAAAATGGAGAACCTCTTTTTTACGATAAAGATGGATACTCACAACTTTCAAAGGAAGCCTTATGGTTTATTGGTGGAGTTCTTAAGCATATGGCTGCTCTTTGTGCTCTTACAAATCCAAGTACAAACTCTTTTAAAAGACTAGTTCCTGGATATGAAGCTCCTGTTACAATTGGATTTGCTACTGCAAATAGAAGCTCAGTTATTCGAGTTCCTGCATATGCAAAATCTCCAATGAGCAAAAGATTTGAAGTTAGAAATATTGATGGGACCTGTAATCCTTATTATGCATATGCTGCAGTGTTAATGGCAGGTCTTGACGGAATAAAAAATAAAATTGATCCGGTAAAAGAAGGTTATGGGCCTTACGATATAAATATGTATACTTTAACTGAAGAGGAGAAGAAAAAAATCAAATCTCTTCCTACTTCACTAGATGAAGCCTTAGATGCTTTAGAAAAAGATCATGATTTCTTAACTGAAGGAAATGTTTTCCCTAAGAGATTAATTGATATCTGGATTAGCCGTAAGAGAGAAGATTTGAAGATTCATAACACGATGCCAACGCCTATGGAGTATGATATGTACTATGATCTCTAAAAGTTAATTGTTTAAAAGAGAGTAAGGATTACTGAATAAATAAGTATATTAAAATTTAAATAAAAGGTTGCCTTCTGAAGGTGGCCTTTTATTAAGATATAGGAAAGGAATTCAATGAAAATTAGAAATGCAACTATTGAAGATTTAGATAGACTAGCTTTTATAGAGGGAGAGTGTTTTCCTGCTGAAGAGGCTGCAACAAGAGAGCAAATAGAAAAAAGATTAAAGTCATTTTCTAATCACTTTTGGGTTGTAGAAAATGAAAAAGATTCTAAAATT
>CAYJGT010000123.1:0-1896 GCA_964370035.1 uncultured Oscillospiraceae bacterium | reverse complement strand
AGAGAGCGCTGTAGGCTCATGTGTAGCAGGTGTAATGTGTTTTCTTATATAGGAGAAGCTGAAAATGATATAAATGAGAGAATGTTTGAAAAATCAAATGAAACACGGAAAAAATATTTGAAAAGTCAAATGAAACATGGAAAAAAATATTTGAAAAATCAAATAAAATACAAGAAAAAATATTTGAAAAGTCAAACAAATATGCTAAAATAAACTTGAAAAGACAAAATTTATATTGAGAATGAATTAAAAATAAAGAATTGCATGAACATGCTGTAAACATGTTCGCAATATATAGAAACAGCGGGAGGACATTATGCTATATAGAAAAATAGAAAGAGTAATTAGAGACCATCTGCAATCGGACTCAAATAAAGTCCTTTTGATTGACGGGGCAAGGCAGGTTGGAAAAACATATATTGTTCGTCATGTGGGGAAACAGTTGTTTGAAAATTTTATTGAAGTGAATATGGTAGAAGATTCTCTTGATGAAAGATTATTTGAGAATATTAAGACTGTTGAGGATTTTTACCTTAATCTTAGCGTAATCGCAGGCCGTAAAATGAAGGAAAAATCTAATACAATGATTTTTATAGATGAAATACAGGTTTATCCCCATCTCCTTACGTTGCTAAAATTTTTGTCTCAGGATAAAAGATTTACCTTTATTGCCAGTGGTTCCCTTCTTGGAGTAACTCTTTCCCAGACAACTTCTATTCCTATGGGAAGTATTCGCAAAATTAGGATGTTCCCTCTTGACTTTGAAGAATTCCTATATGCTAATGGAATTAATAATATTACTATTGCTAACTTGAAAAGGAAATTTGAAAATCTAGAAACTCCTGATGAGGCTATGCACAATAAGATGATGAATTTTTTTCGTAAGTTTCTCCTTGTTGGAGGAATGCCAGATGCAGTAAATTCTTATGTTGCAGAAAAAAATATCACATTAGTTCGTGAAATTCAAATGGAAATACACAGTTATTATGGAATAGATGCCTCAAAATATTCAAGAGAAAATAAATTAAAAATCAGAAATATTTATGACTTAATCCCGTCTAATATGGAAAATAAAAAGAAAAGGGTGGTTATTAAAAATATAGAAAACATCAAAGGGTACACTTTTCAAAATTATAAAGATGAATTTGATTATTTGATTAGTGCGGGTGTTGCCCTAGACGTAAAAGCTATTAGCAATCCTGTGTTCCCTTTGATTGAATCAAGTAAAAAGAATTTGTTAAAACTATATCTAAACGATGTTGGAATACTTTCGGGCATCTTATACAAAAATAACATTAGTGCGATTCTTGGTGATGAAAAGAGCATTAATTTAGGAGCTCTTTATGAAACTGCTGTTGCAAGCGAACTGATCGCCCACGGTCATAGGCTTTACTACTATGACAATCGTAGCAAAGGTGAAGTTGATTATCTTATTGATGATTACAATAGCCTATCTGTTCTGCCGATTGAGGTGAAATCGGGAAAGGGCTACATGGTTCATAGTGCATTAAATGCCTTTGTAAATAAAGATGAGTACGATATAAAAAAAGGAGTTGTTTTATCAAATGAAAGGGCAATTACTTCAAAGGGAAAAATAAATTATATTCCAGTTTATTATGTTATGTTTTTTTAATGTGATATTTTTAGACTTAATGGAGCTTCAATAATGAAAAAATCACCTTAAAAGTGAAACGAAAATGGATAAACTGAATGAAATAATTATAAAAAATAGATATTAAATATTGTATTATTAAAGTTGTGATGATGCAAAATTTGGGGAGAAAATAAAGAAACATGGAAAAGATAAATGAAAGAGATAAAAATGATTTTTTAGATACTATGCTAAACGAAGATGAAAAATATGATTTTAAAATTTATGGAGGAATAGAAGCATCT
>CAYJGT010000122.1:0-1906 GCA_964370035.1 uncultured Oscillospiraceae bacterium | reverse complement strand
CTATTGCAGAAAAAACTGCTTTTGGATTTGCAAAAAAGTACTTTGAAGAAAGAGGGATGCAAGAGAATAAAGTAGAACTAGAAAGGCTAACTTTAGGCTGTGTAGGCGTAAAGAGAACTACAGGACAACATCCGGGAGGAATTATTATTGTACCTAGGGGTAAAGAAATTTATGAGTTTTGCCCAATAAATTACCCTGCTAATGATGGTAAGGACAATATTGTTACTACACATTTTGACTACCACTCTATTGATAGTAATTTGTTAAAGTTAGATATACTGGGTCATGATGCGCCTTCAATGATAAGGTGGCTTGAAGAACTTACAGGGATTGGTCCTAATGAGGTTCCTCTTTCAGATGAAAAGGTTGCTAACTTATTTCTAGGAACTGAAAGCTTAGATATAAAGGTTCCAAATTATAAATTCACACATGGCAGTTATGGAATACCTGAATTTGGAACAAAGTTTGTTAGACAAATGCTAGATGATACTAAACCTAAAAACCTTGGGGATCTAATTAGAATATCTGGCCTTTCCCATGGCACAGATGTTTGGATTAACAATGCCCAAGAGTTTATAAAAGAAAGAAAAGCCACAATTGATACAATAATTTCTACTAGAGATGATATAATGAACTACTTAATTTTAATGGGATTACCAAACAAACAGGCCTTTGATATTATGGAAAATGTTAGAAAAGGAAAAGGATTAAAAAAAGAGGAAGAAGAATTAATGGTGTCTCATAAAGTCCCTGCTTGGTATATAGAGTCGTGTAAACGAATTAAATATATGTTTCCTAGGGCGCATGCAGCAGCATATGTAGTAATGGCTTATAGAATTGCTTATTTTAAAGTATACCACCCTGCAGCTTTCTACTCTGTGTATCTGACTACTAAGCTAGCAGGCTTTAATTGGGAAGTTATTAAAAAAGGAATTAGTGAAGTGGATGACAGAATTAGCTCTCTTTTAGGTAAGGGTAAAGGTATGACTAAAAAAGATGAGGATGAAATTACTGTTCTTGAAATTTGCTATGAAATGTATGCAAGAGGATATGAGTTCATGTATCCATCATTCCAAAATTCTTTTGCAGAAAAATTTGATGTGAAAGAAGGAAAAGTAGTGGTTCCACTTTGCGCCTTAGAAGGAGTAGGAGAAAACGCAGGAAAAATTCTTTTTGAAGAGAATAAAATTAAAACTTTTAAGACAGTTGATGATTTAAGGACAAGAGGTAAGGCAAGTGCAGTAGCAATAAACTCAATGAGAGAAAATGAAATGCTAAAAGGCTTGCCAGAATCGGATCAAATTTCTTTTTTTGAATTAATGGGAGAGTAACCTATTGATATGCACAATATTTTAATGTGACCTATAGGAGGAGATGAAGCGTATGAGAGTTAGAAATGAATTTTCAAAAGATAATAATGCTTGGTTTGGTTTGAACAGGGCTGATGCAAGTGAAAGGGAGGTAGATGCGGTTATTTTTGGAATTCCCTATGATAAGGGAGTTAGCTATAGAGCTGGTGCAAGTGAGGCCCCTAGCTTGCTTAGAAAAAATACTTTTTCAGCTACTCCTTCCACGGAAAGATTAAACTATTACGATGAATTCAATGTATTAGATGCTGGAGATTTTACTAATGAAAATAGGAATGAGCTTTTTAGCCAAGTAGAAGAGTATGTAAAATATCTTGTTGAGAATGAAATTAAATTCACAATGGTTGGAGGAGACCATTCTGTTACTATTCCAGTAGAAAAAGGAATAGATAATGCTTTGAATGAGGAATTTGGTATCATTCATATTGATGCTCATATGGACCTATGCGAAACATTAAGTGAAGATAGGCTATCTCATGGTTGCGTACAAAAAAGAGCCTTAGAGCTAAAAAACATTGCGTCTTTGAACAACTTGTTCT
>CAYJGT010000121.1:0-1935 GCA_964370035.1 uncultured Oscillospiraceae bacterium | reverse complement strand
CTTATGGTTGGAGAATGAAATATGACTCAATACGGATTCAGACTTATCGAATTGAGGTTATCAGGTAAAGACGTTGAAGATGCTTTTGTGCACTTTGAAAAAGGACTAAATGTCATCTGCGGACCTTCAGACACAGGAAAATCCTTTATATTACAGTGTATTGATTTTATATTTGGGAGCGAAAGCAATCCTAAAGATATTGATGAACGAGAGGGCTACGACGCCGTAGAACTAACAATATCAACATACTCGGATAACACTTGTTACACTCTCAAGCGCGATTTAAATTCAAATACTCTTGAAGTATCACAAGAAGATACACACACTATTTCTTTACAATCAAAGCATAGTAAAAGTAATAAACATACAATATCAAACTTTCTTCTTAAACTTTCTGGACTAAGTGACAAACTATTAAGGAAAAATAAAGATGGAAAAACAGTTTTATTAAGCTTTCGTAATCTTGCACGTCTTTTTCTTGTTCCTGAAGACCAAATTATAAAAGAAATATCACCAGTACTTACAGGACAATATATAACAAAAACATCTGAAACATCACTCTTTAAATTACTTTTATCTGGAATAGACGACTCTTCTGTAGTGGATACAAGTGTTACTAAAACATCTAAAGCTAAAATTGAGTCAAAGAATGAGCTTTTACGAGAACTTATATATAAAATCCATGAAGAATATGAAAATTTAAACGTTATTGGCAGTTATGAAGAGTTATTAGAGCAATTACAAAATCTAAATTTAACCTATGATGTGACACTCATAGAACTAAAAAGCGCACAAAATGCTGTGCACAGAATGGAGCAAGCTAGAAGTAATCGCTGGGAAAATTTACGAAAACTTGACTCTCGGCTAAAAGTTCTTTCTGAATTAAGCGCTAGATTTAACATACTAAAAAGTCAATACAATTCAGATATTGAACGTTTAACTGCTCTCGCAGAGACGGGAAGCAGGCTTACAGAAGTTGAACTAGATCATTGCTTAGTTTGTGGCGCTACATCTGAACATCATCAAGTCGATTATAAAAAATATGAAACTCATCCAAATATAATAGCACATTCTTGCGAAGCTGAAATAGAAAAAATACATTCATTAGTGTCAAATTTAGAAAGTACGCAGCTAGATATTACAAATGAAAAAAATTTTCATAACGACAATAAAAAATCTATAATAAGTAAACTTAAAAAAATTGAAAATACTATTAAAGAAAAGTTAAACCCTAAGTTAAAATTAATAATCCAAAAATATAAAGAAAGCCTACAAAAAAAATTTGTTGTCCAAAAAGCTATTGAGCTACAAAATAGAATATTTGAATACAAAAATTTAATTCAAGACAGTAGCCAAATTGAAAATGCCAGCTCTGATTCATCTGAAACTAGTACTTTATCAACTCGAAATACCGAAGAATTTTCTCTTGAAGTAGAGCGACGTCTAAAAAAATGGAATTTTCCAGATATGGATCGTGTTACATTTGATAGCGACAAAATAGATATAGTCATATCGGGAAAAAGCAGAGACTCTCACGGAAAAGGAGTTCGAGCTATAACTCATGCTGCTTTTTCGCTAGCTATTCTTAATTATTGCAAAAACAAAGTAATGCCACACCCGGGTTTTTTAATCATGGATTCTCCTTTAGTCGTATATCGTGAAGCTGATGCAAATGATTTAGAACTTACACCCGACGTAAAAAATTCCTTTTATGCCGACATAGCTTCATCTTTTGCTGAAGTACAAGTTATCATTCTTGAAAATGACGAACCACCAAGCGACCTTGAACACGTTAATTTAATTAGTTTTACAAAAACAAATACAGGAAGATATGGATTTATTCCTTCCAGAGATAAAAATTAAAGTAGGCTATCATGACCCACTACACCGAAGACACGCTCGTACAGCAAACCACCGCCAACTATATGGAGTCTC
>CAYJGT010000120.1:0-1961 GCA_964370035.1 uncultured Oscillospiraceae bacterium | reverse complement strand
GGTCAAACTGTAATAAATCTTCACAGGTTCTTGTTGATAAAATTTATGCAGATGAGAAATTACTTGCTGAAGTAGATAAGGAAAGAGAAGCATTTAGAGAAATGCTTATTAGAAGAGGAAAGGCGTTTGATAAGGCTCTGAGAGCAGAAGGAGTAGATCCTGTTCCTTTTGATGCTGGATTCTTTGCTTGTGTTGCATGTGAAAAACCAGACGAAATAGCGGCTGAATTAGAAAAATTAAATGTATTTGCGGTTGCTCTTGCGAAAGGTATTAGAGTTTCTGTTGCTTCTATTAGCGAAGAGAAGTGTAAGGTTGTAGCAGAGGCAATAGGGAAGGTGTTTAATAAGTAAATCATTGATGAAAAAGAGTACATTTTTACATGGAGCTGTGGTGGCGTCCTTATCGTTCATATTAGTAAAGTTAATTGGAGTTGTTTATGTGATTCCTTTTAATGCCATTATTGGGGAAGATGGAGGTGCCTTGTATAGCTTTGGCTACAATATTTATACCCTGTTCCTAAGCATATCAAGTGCAGGGATACCATATGCCATGTCTAAGGTGATAGGGGAATATAACGCTCTTGGATATGAGGACGCAAAGAATACAGCATATAAACTAGGAAGAAACATTTTGCTAGGAGTATCTATAGCAGCATTTTTAACCATGTTTATTTTTGCAAAGCCGTTCGCTTATTTTATGATAGGTAGTGACACAGTTACTGTTTCTGTAGCTGATGTCACATTTGTTATAAGGTGTATATCCTTTGCTATACTAATAATTCCTTTTTTGAGTGTTACCAAAGGATATCTTCAAGGGCATAAATTTATTACTCCAATTTCAGCAAGTCAAATATACGAGCAAGTTGTAAGGGTTGCAATAATACTTCTCGGAAGCTATTTGACAATGATTGTACTAGACCTTGGATTGACTCTTACAATAGGTGTAACTATGTTTGGAGCCAGTATTGGAGGATTAGTAGCAGCTGTATATCTTAGGAGAAAAATCGTTAAAGGGAAAGAAAATTTTATTTGCGTAAATAAAGTATCAAGTGCAAAAATATCTAATAAACAAATAATCAAGAAAATATTTGTTTATGCGATTCCTTTTATTCTAACTAGTTTAATTGCCAATTTTTATATTTTTGCCGATATGGTACTGGTAGTAAGGACTATGGGAGAAATTCTTGACTATAGTCCTGAGGTGACTACAGCAGTGACTGCCGTTTACAGTACCTGGGCCTCTAAGTTATTATTAATTGTACTTTCTTTCTCTGCAGGTATAAGTTTAAGCTTGTTGCCTAATGTGGTAGATAGCTATGCAAAAGGAAATATTCAAGACATTTCAAATAAGTTTAATAAAGGACTTCAGATGATAATTGTCTTGATAGTACCTCTTACAATCTTTCTTAGTATTTTTGCAGAAGAGGTATGGATAATGTTTTATGGCCAAAGTGAATATGGCCCTGCGATTCTAAAACTGTACATTTATGTTGCAATAGTAAATAGTTTATATATACTTGTAACTGATTTGGCACAGGGAATGAATAAATTTAAACTAGTTTATGTGGCAGCAGGCCTAGGTCTTGGACTGAACATTCTTTTGGATATTCCTTTAATGATACTAATGGATGCTTTGGGAGTACAGGTAGTATACGGTGCAATTTTCTCTACCATAATAAGCATGTCCTTAGCATTTTTAATTGCTACAATTTACTTTGGGAAAAAAGAGGGCTTTAAATATAGAGAAACAGGAATATTGGCTCCTAAGATGGCAATGGCAATACTAGTGTTTGTAGTTACAGCATTAATTCTAAAGAAATTTGTTCTGTTAGAATTTGAAGGCAGATTGATGCAAATAGTTACTCTTGGAGTATATGGCACTATTACCTTTGCTATTTATGGATTGGTTTGCCACTTTACAGGTATTCTAAAGGTTATAGTTGGAGAAGAAGGAATAAAATT
>CAYJGT010000119.1:0-2013 GCA_964370035.1 uncultured Oscillospiraceae bacterium | reverse complement strand
GATTGCTCACCAGATAATTCCTTGAGTATTTTGCAAGAATTTGCAAAGAATGATACTCGGGTTAAAGTTATTGATTTTACGGAGAATAAAGGGGTTAGCGTTGCCAGAAATACAGGCATAGACATAGCGCAAGGTGAATATATTGGCTTTGTAGATAGTGATGATTATATTGATTTAGATTTTTATGAAAAGCTGTATAAAACAGGAATTCAAGATGGGACTGATATTATCAAGGGAGAAATGAGAGGGTATGACAATATTAATAAAAATTCTTATAATTTAAACTTCTATGACATAAATAAAAAAATTAAAAGAAACCCTATTCATTTTCTATATGGATTTACAACTGCTATATATAAACTTAGCCTACTCAAAGATAATGATATAAAATTTCCTGGAAATTTAATAACACTTGAAGATCCATGTTTTTCAATCGAGATTATACTTAACACAAAAAAAATATCTATAGTAGACAAAGTTTACTATAATTACTGTAATAATGAACAATCCATTACAAGGAATTGGTCTTTACAGAAAACTTTACCATCAGTAATAGAAGCATCTGAAATAATAGTACATCATCTCAATGAAAAATGCACATGCAAAGAAGACTACTTAATTATTGCCAGCTTTATATTCAAAACACTATTCGAATATTGTGAAAATGTAACTGCGACTAAAAAAAATATTCAAGATACAAGCAAAGCTTGGTTTAGCTTTTATGAAAAAGTTCAATTCAAGCAAGAATTAATAGAAATATACTACATAAATAAAATGTTAGAAAGAAATTCACATATTGTAAGCAATTTAAGAAAAAGAATAAAAAAGTAGATATAAATATGAAAAAAGTATCAGTAATCATTCCTGTTTATAACGCAGAGAAATATTTACCGCGTTGCTTAGACAGCGTCGTCAATCAAACGCTCAGAGACATTGAAATTATTTGCATCGATGACTGTTCAGAGGATATTAGTCTTGAGATTTTGAATAATTATTCGGAAAGAAACGATAATATGATTATTGTTAAAAATGCAAAAAATTGCGGAGAATCTTCTGCACGTAATAAAGGTCTTGAAATTGCTACTGGCGAATATCTTGCTTTTGTAGATAATGATGATGAACTAGATTTAGATTTTTTTGAAAAACTTTACAGTACCGCTTCTTCTGAAAACGCAGACATATGCAAAGGAGAAGTGAAAATCTATGAATATAATGGAAAGATGCATATAGGTGGTCTAAATAAAAAAATACGGGAAAACGAGAATAATATTCTCTTCTTCGCATATCACTGGTGGACTGCTATTTTTAAGCGTTCAATCGTAAAAAATAATAATCTTCGGTTTCTAGAGAATTACCCTTTAGGAGGAGATGTTCTTTTTCTTAACGAAGTCATTTTAAAGTCGGAACGAATTTCTCTAGTAGATACTGCGTATTATAATTACCATAAACGAGTGGACAGTGGAGATTCCCTAATCCTTTCAGAGGAAAAAATAAATTCTGTCCTAGCTGTACATGAAAAAATAGTTGATAATATCAACAATACTGGCATTAAAAACAATGGCGTAGACTTCATCTATGCATGGTGCTTAGAAGTTTGTTTTAGCTATGCACACAGATTAAAAACCATCGAAAACTTACAAAAGTGTGTACATAGCGCATATGTTTTTTTCAACAAAATCCCAAATACAGATAATTTACAACCGTATCTAACACCTTTTGCTTCGCTTATATTAGAAAAAATGAAAACCACATCAGAAAAAAATCTTGTACAGTATTTCTTAACTAAAGATAGCCCTAAAAAACAACTTTTAGCTGAGTTAAGAAAAAAAATTAAAAACTCAAAAAATACTTAAGTGGGAAACGCGAAAATTTAAGATTAGCTTTCATCACAAGAGAGGTTGAAATAATGCCTAAAGTTTCTATCATCATTCCAGTCTACAATGCTGAAAAATACCTTGCAAAATGCCTCGACAGCGTGTGTAATCAAACACTTAAAGATATCGAAATTATTTG
>CAYJGT010000118.1:0-2039 GCA_964370035.1 uncultured Oscillospiraceae bacterium | reverse complement strand
GAAAGAAGTTTTATGTTTACTTATAATGTACTCTAAGCGAGAGAGCTTATAATGGGGGAAGAGAATAAGAAACAAGAAGTGGCTATGTAGCTATTCAGCGTCTGACGTTATTGCTGCCTTAGCAGCTTTTTTCTCTTCGGCCCATTCGGCCCATTTTTTAGCGAATATTGTGATTACACCAGCAATAGGTACTGCAAGTATCATCCCAGCTAAACCCCCATAAGAACCGAATATAGTGACTGCTAGTAAGACAAAAAGAGGATGAAGGCCTGTAGAGGAACCTACAACTCTTGGATATATAAAGTTGCCATCAATCTGCTGTATAATAATAAATGCAACAATGGCTAGAACACCCTGAAGTAAGCTATCGGTAAAGGTTCCTACAAGGAAAGCAGGAATCATTCCTATTATTGGTCCGAAATATGGAATTACATTGCAAATACCAGCAAATATACCAATAAATACAGCAAAATCAACTCCGATTATTGTTAAAGCAATTGATGAAAGGATAGCTACAATAACTGCGTCTATACAAACGCCTTTTATGAAGCTTCCTAGAACCCCATTTATTTCTCCCAAAGTATGGTCAATTTTATCTGCTCTATCAGATGAAACTATAAGTCTCCCTGTTTTCTTTAAAAGACCTATGAAAAAATCCTTATCTAAAACCAAATAAATACTAATAATAATTCCGATAACGAAAGAGAAAATACTTCCCCCTAATGCGGCAACAGTAGAAAAAATTCCTGTAATGCTAAATGCATTTTGCCACCAATCTAAAAGGCCTGTTGCAAGGGAATTGATAATTCCTGTTATAGAACCTCCGAATTGGGTTGTTTGTAATTGTACTAAATAACTATGTAAGCTGTGTTGTGCGCTATCCACATATGCAACTATTGAGTCAATTAGACTTCCTATTCCACCGATAATAAACTCACCTATTATAAGTGACATAAATAAGTATAATAGAGCAATGACTACAGCAAGAATAACCAAGTAGCTTAGTAAGGTGCTAATAACCTTACTACGAGAAAGACGCTTCTTTTCTTTCATATCATCACTTTTCGGCTTGGTTAATTTCAATATTACTTTATCATTTAATGTTGCAGCAATTGGACTAATTAGATATGCTAATACAATACCAATGATTAAAGGAGAAATAGCTCCCAAGAATATAGAAAAATGTTTGCCCAACCAATCAACTAGAGTAACAATGTTGGTGATAATCATATAAGAAATAAATAATAGTATTGCTGTAAATACTATAAAAATACAATATCTCATAAGAGTGTTATCTTTTAAGGTTCTTTTGATCTTATTCATTTGAACTCCTTTTCTTCCCGACTATTTTTGTGCTAGAATATGAACTTATGAACTAAAGCACAGATAAGCATAATATTATTAATATAATTCGCTGATATACTTAATAAAAATAAATTTACCAACTATTTTAGTATATTATACTTTTGCTTAAATTTCAACTACATCTAAATAATGAAAAGCGCCAGTTTTAACTGGCGCCATCACTTATTTTTTATTTTAAGTTTATTAAGTTTAGATTATCCTTCTAATTCTTGCTTTTCAGATTCTTTCTCAGCCGCTCTTTGTACAAGTAGCGCTTGATACTCTTCTTCAGTCATCTTCTTCATTGAGATTCCAGTGAATCCGTAGAATATTGATACAAGAGGGTTAATCCAGCAAAGGAATGCATATGGCGCATAACCACCTGCTCCCCACTGGCCAACGCCTAAGAATGTAGCCATTGTAACACCACAAGTGTTCCAAGGAATCAAGTTTGAAGTTATTGTTCCAGTATCCTCTAATGCTCTTGATAGGTTCTCTGGAGCTAATCTCTTATCCTCATAAGCTTCCTTATACATTCTTCCTGGAAGGATAATTGATAGATATTGGTCTGCAGCTAAGACGTTAACCGCCACACAACTAATTGCTGTAACTGTAACTAGAGATCCTGTATTTCTTGCAAGTTTTAGTAATCCTTTTGCCATAGAAGCAAGCATTCCTGATGCATCCATTATACC
>CAYJGT010000117.1:0-2074 GCA_964370035.1 uncultured Oscillospiraceae bacterium | reverse complement strand
AGGAGAACTAACAGTATCTTGGCAAGATGAAGGAGTTAATCAGGAAGAAAATTTATTGTTAAAGTAAGAACGGAACTGCTGAATATGATAAAGTAGAAGAAGAGGTTATTTTGATAAAAAATTAAGGAAGAATAGCCATGATGACGCTAACCACACTCCTTACATTGAAGAAACGAAAATATTAAAAATAAAGAAATGACAATAGATATGCAATGAGGCTGTTGTAATAGCAGCACATTGCATATTTATTTTGTATGCAGTAATTTTCTGCTGCGAGAAGGTATTAGAAAAATTAATTTCGATAATTTTAGAAAATTGTTTATTCTTTAAGGTAAGGCGAGTTAGGCTGGATTGTAGTCGGAAAGAGACCTTGTAAAATGGTAAAATATGGAATATAATATAAGGGCAATTTAAAGGGGATTGCAACTCGAATTTGAAAAAGCCCCCGCTTAACAATTTGAAGAAAACGCCAGCTGATGCTGTGATGCAATAGGCGGCTGCTCTAAAAGGTGCTATTACAAAATAGTCGTAATTATTAATGTTAAGTGTAGGGGAGGAATAAAATGAAGAAGATAATGTATAAAGGTAGGGAGCTATATAGTCCTAAATTGGACTTAATGTTCAAAGCAGTATTCGGACAGGAAGACAGTAAAGAAATTTTACGCTCTTTCTTAAATTCTATGTTAAAATTAGGTATAGAAAAAACAGAAGATATTACACTAAAAAACACAGAATTAATAACCCAAACAGCAGAGGCTAAAAGCAGTAGATTGGATGTTCGGGTTGCAACATCCAATAACGAATATATCGACATAGAAATCCAAATAGCAAATTCAGATAACATAGTAAACAGAAGTGTTTACTATGTAGCAAAACTTTTGACAGAGCAGTTAAATGCAGGAGACGATTATACAGAGTTAGGAAAAGCTATAGGGCTAAATATTTTAGACTTTAACCACTTTGAAGGTGATAGATGGTTTAGAACTATAAGGCACACAGATATAGAAACGGGAGAAGAAGTATCAGATAGGCTTGAACTTAACTTTGTGGAATTAAAGAAGCTCCCAGAAAAAAGCAACTTACAAGATTCGCTGGAACTAAAGAAAATGTTATGGTTAGAATTCTTAAAAGCAGAGACGGAGGAAGAATTTATGTTAGTAGCAGAGAAAGATAGAGAAGTATACGAAGCACTTCAAAAGCTAGATGAAGCAAGTGCGGATAGTAAGATGCGATATATACTAGATATGAGAGAAAAAGCCGAGAGAGACCAAATTGCATTCCTAAACATAGCTAGAAAAGAAGGTGTGGCAGAAGGCGAGAAGCGTGGCCTGGAACATGGCAAAGGAGAAACAATAGCAAAATTGTTAACGGCAGGAATGAAAGAAGAGGATATTGCTAATGCTTTGGATATGCCTGTTTCGGAAGTGCGTGAGATAGGATTAAAGTATCAACAGGGCTAAATGCGAAAAATCCTACGCAATAAAAAACAAATTAAAAGATGGGCAGATGTAATGAAATCGCATCTGCCTAATTTAGGTCAATATCACCTATAATCATTGACTTTTTTCTGTATTGGTGTAAAATTAGAATATTGAAATTTAATAAGAAACGGTGAAGATGAGGAGTAAAAAAGTACGGCTTATAGAGAGGGAAACCCGTGGCTGAAAGGTTTTCTAAGCACGGCTTTTTGAAGGTTGCATCTGAGTTTCAAAAAAAGAAATTAAGTGCTGTAGCATTGCTACAGAAAAAAGGTGGTACCGCGGAGTGAATTCGTCCTTTAGGAGGGCGTTTTTTATTGCACAAATTATGAAGAGAAGGAACCATCATGATTGATAAATAAAAATACCCTATGAACCTTTATTGAAAAGTATCTTAACTATCGCCAGCGTTTATGGCGCATGCATTGTATACTGTTAGGATGGTAGCTATAACCAGAAGAAATGTTTTGTTCAAAGCATTGTATGAAACATTTTTGGGGACATTGCTGATACAGCGATAAAGGGTTCAAAAAAAGTTGATGTAAACCTAGAATTTTTTAAGCCTACGAAAAGGAGAGACAGATGGAAAACAAAAA
>CAYJGT010000116.1:0-2085 GCA_964370035.1 uncultured Oscillospiraceae bacterium | reverse complement strand
ACGCGTCATGGTTTCACGCTTACGGATGTTTAGCTACGCGTCGCGGTTTCACACGCTTACGATTAGTGCCATGCCTGGCACACATAAAAAAAGATGTGACTTGAATTAATCAAGACACATCTTTTTTTAAATTATTTGTACTCAACGTACATTTGTTTGTTTTGATTCTTACACTTCTTATACAAGTTCTAAAAATACAACTTCAGCGCAGTCTCCACGTCTTGGTCCTAGTTTTAATATTCTTGTATATCCACCATTTCTGTCTTCATACTTCGGTGCAATTTCTTCAAAAAGCTTTGTAACTACTGTCTCATCAAATACATAAGCAAGTACTTGTCTTCTAGCATGTAAATCGCCTCTCTTTGCAAGAGTGATCATTTTTTCTGCTGCTTTTCTTGTTTCTTTTGCTTTTTCAGAAGTTGTGGATATTCTTCCTTCTCTGAAAAGGTCTGTAACAAGATTTCTAAGCAAAGCTTTTCTATGGGCTGAATCTCTACCTAATTTTCTGTAGCCTCGCATCCCTATTCTCCTTTCGTCTTATTCGTCATTACCACGGAACGATAATCCCAATGCATGTACGGTTTTCTTGATTTCATCTATGGAAACTTTTCCTAAATTTCTCAAATTGCTTAAATCTTCTTCGCGTTTGCTGATAAGTTCTTCAACTCTTTTGATTCCTGTTCTCTTTAACGCATTTGATGATCTAACAGAAAGTTCCAATTCTTCTATTGTCATTTCTAGAGCTTTGCCTTTAGGGTCATCTGCTTTTTCAACCATGAAATCCATTCCACTTGTCTTTTCTTCTAACTGAATAAACAAGTCAAGGTGTTCGTACATTATCTTTGCACCCATGGCAACACTCTCTGTTGGTGTAACAGAACCATCTGTCCACACTTCAAGAACTAGTTTATCAAAGTCTGTTACTTTTCCTACCCTTGTATTTTCTACAGTAAAGTTTACTCTCTTCATAGGCGTGAAGATAGAGTCAACTGGAATTACAGAAACTCTGTTGTTATCCCCCTCTTTATTTTGTTCTGAAGGAACATAACCTCTTCCTTTAGAGATCACCATTTCCATTTCTAAAGTAGCATTTTCAGCTAATGTAGCTATATGTAAATCTGTGTTAAGTATTGTAACTTCTGAGTCACAAGTAATATCTCCACCTGTAATTGATGCAGGGCCAGTAGCATTAATATATATTCTCTTAGTAGATTCCTCACTATCTATTCTTACTGCTAGCCTTTTTAAATTCAGAATAATTTCTGTAACATCTTCTTTTACCCCAGGTATTGTTGAAAACTCATGTAGAATCCCATCAATTTTTACTGAAGTCACAGCAGCTCCTGGTAGAGAGCTAAGAAGTACTCTTCTAAGGCTGTTTCCTAAAGTTGTTCCATATCCTCTTTCTAGAGGCTCAACGATGAATTTTCCATAATTGGCATCCTCATCTGAAAAGACACACTCAATCCTTGGTTTTTCAATTTCTAACATTAAAACCCTCCTTTCTCTGTATAATATATTAATTATTTACTAATTAATTGATATTACTTAGAGTACAATTCTACGATTAAATGCTCTTCAATCGGAGTATCAATTTCTTCTCTAGTTGGAATTGATAGAACCTTTCCTTCTAGTTTCTTAGGGTCTACTGAAAGCCAACCTGCAACTGTAATGTTCATTTCTTTTACTTCAGCAAACTTTACAGATTTTGAACTCTTCTCTTTTACTGAAATTACATCTCCTGCTTTTACTTCATATGATGGAATATCCACCTTTTTTCCGTTAATTAGAAAATGTCTATGAACAATTAACTGTCTAGCTTCTCTTCTAGTAGCTGCTAAACCAAGTCTAAACACAACATTGTCAAATCTTGACTCAAGCATGATTAATAGGTTATCACCTGTCTTGCCTTTTCTCTTAACAGCTTTGTCAAATGTGTTTCTAAACTGAGTTTCTAAAACTCCATAAATGAATTTTGCTCTTTGCTTTTCTCTCAGTTGAATTCCATAGTCACTCATTTTCTTGTTTGTTCTCTTTGGTTGTCTTTTAGACTCTTTATATATTCCAACCCAGCTAGGATCTAGC
>CAYJGT010000115.1:0-2100 GCA_964370035.1 uncultured Oscillospiraceae bacterium | reverse complement strand
AAATCAAACTGGTGGAATGGGTGGAGGTCCAGGAAGTAAACCAGGAGGTAGATAAGCTGAATTAAGTGGTTTGCTTTATTATTAACCTGATAATAAAGTTATAGGCAAGTAGAATAATAAGAAAGAGGGAAGTGTTTGAACTGGAATGCTTCCTTCTTTGTTTGAATGAAAACCTCCTGATAAATATTTGTGATTGGGAGTAGTTTTAGTTTCGTTTATATTAAGTAATGGATAGTTAAAAGAAGGTTAATTGATTTTCAATGATGCTAGAATTATCTCGCTCTGTTATTGTTGCATTAGGATTTATATCACCTATTAAGACAGGGAGCTTAGGGTTGTGACTTTTCATATTTTGGAGGGAGGTTTTTTCGCTTGTAAGGGCATAGCAATAACTACATCCGTTTGCACAGCAATTATATGTACCGATGTCGATGCTCTCTATACAGCAGCATTCTTCCCGTTGGTTTTTATCTTCTTTTGCATTAATTTTTACCTCTAGAATTTCTTCGATTAAATCTTTATCTATGCATGCTCCATGCTTAATGCCGCACTTTTCTAAACCTATTTTTTCTGCACAGGTAAAAAGGTCAATATTATTTTCCTTTGCTATTTTTGAAAATATTTCAGCTAGGGCAAAAATATTTTCACGAGTCATTTTGTAGGCAGGGTCTTTTCCCATTCTTGCTGTTACATTTTTATAACTGTCTACAAAGCTAATAATGCATCTATTTGTATGGTTGGATAGTTTTTTTGCCATGTATGAAAAACGCTCAGCATGGTATTCTATAGTATAAATGTCAGATAGAATAATAGGGTCATAACGCCAGATAACTCTATTTTTCCCAATTCGATTGCTTAGATTTATGAAACTTTCCATTAGCTCTTTTTTGTTAGGTAATCCTCTTTCGGTTTCCTTACCATAAGGCGTCAATGTGAACTGGAAATAATATGTATAACCCATTTCATCAATAATAGGCAAATATTTAAAGAAGGGTTTTGGATTTTTTGTCCAAAAAACTATAAGATCAACAGCCTTAAGACTTAAGTCTGCCTTTGAGTAACGATCCTTATTGTATGGATTCTGTATTAGTATATATCCTTCTTTAAGGCGGTTAACAAACCACTCTCCATAATAAGAGGGAATGTCAGTTCTTCTTGTTGCGCTGATTATCATCTCACTCCCTATTATTTGATTCCATTTCAAGCAGAAACTCTTTCATATCAAGGCCTCCAGCATAACCTACAAGTTTCCCAGATGAACCAATAACTCTATGACAAGGGACAATGATGTGTATTGGATTTTTATTGTTTGCCATGCCGATAGCGCGGCTAGCTTTTTCATTTCCTACTGCTATGGCAATATCTTTATAGCTCCTGGTTTCCCCATAAGGAATATCACATAGAGCCATCCACACCTTATTTTGAAAAGGGGTGCCATTTAGTTTATATGGCAGATTAAAGGCCTTCCTTTGCCCTTGAAAATACTCGGAGAGTTGGGTAAAGGCATTGTCTGTTAACTGAGTCCTTGTGCCAAAATCACTTATGTTTTCGTCGTGGACTTTCTGGAGAAAAGTGATATGGTTGTCTATGTGTTCTATTCTGTAATAGCCCATTTCTGTTTTATATATTGCAAAATTTATCATTTCTTAGTATCCTTTCTATATGCCGTAGGAGACATAGTTGTTCTTTCTTTAAAAAATTTATAAAATGACGATAGGCTTCCAAAGCCTACTGAATAAGCAATATCAATTATTTCACGATCTGATTCCTTTAAAAGACGAAGTGCCTCTTTATATCTTAACTCATTTACATATGAGCTTGGAGTTACGCCGTATACGTCCTTAAATATTTCTACCATTCGCTTACGTGAAAGTCCAAGATTGTCCATCTCAGAGTTTAGACTTTCTGCATTTTTATATGAATTTTCTATAAGAAAGCGTAACTTTTCAGAGATTTCTCTCATAGGTTTATAGTCAAGTAAATCGCTTCTACATCTTTTACAGGATCTGAATCCTGCAGCTCGTGCTTGATCCGCGGCTTTAAAAAATTCAACGTTTTCAGCCTTTGGTGTTTTTGATTTGCATGATGGCCTACAAAAAA
>CAYJGT010000114.1:0-2167 GCA_964370035.1 uncultured Oscillospiraceae bacterium | reverse complement strand
TACTATAGGTTCTATGGGAACTTATGTCGGGTTGTTATTAGGAAATAAATATTGGAATCAGGGGAGAAGAGTGATTGGGATTCCCGTAATTCCTGGAATGGTGAACAAACAAGATGTTTTAGAGTACGCTAATTTAGTGATAAAGACATTTAAACTTCCTATTTCAATTTCAGAAGAGGATATATTTATCAATTCTGGTCCTGCAGAGGCGCTCTATTGTGGAGAAGAATACAATAAACCAGATTCTTTGACTAGAGAAGCTATTATTGTGATGGCTAAAACAGAGGGGATAATCTTAGACCCTACATATACTGGAAAAACATTTAGAGCCCTTATTGATATGGTAAAGGAAAGAAAGTGGATAAAAGGAAATGAAAATACTCTCTTTCTTCATACAGGTGGCATGACGGGATTGTGGGCAGAAGAACATTTGCAAGATATGCAAGGTCAATTGAGAGGAAATTGTAAAATAAAGACTATAGAATAAAATAAGAAAAAAGGAAAAGAAAATGATAAAACCAAATGTAAGAAGAGCATGCCAACTAATGGTGTTATCGGCATTCCTATTCTCTGCGATGCAGGCGGTTATAGGACTTACTGCAGATACAATACCTGTTTTTGAACAGGTGTTTTTTAGAAATCTATTTGCGGGAGTAATTGCTTATGGGTTTACAAAAAAAGAAAAAGTTAAGTTCTCAGGAGATAAGAAAAATATTAAAATTCTAATGATTAGATCTTTAACTGGGTGTACGGCTATGATTGCGCTCTTTTATGCGGCAGGGAATGCAAACCAAGGTGATGTAACAACATTGTTTATGATTTCGCCGTTTCTAACAGTATTACTTGCTAGAGTTTTTCTTCGAGAAAAAATAAAGGGGATACAGATAATCGCAATGTTAATAGCCTTTATAGGCGGAGCGATTGTTGCAGGGCCAAAGTTCAGCTCAAATTTTCTGCCAATTTTTGCTGTTATATGTGCGGCATTGCTTTCAGCAGTAGCCTATACATCAATTGCAAAACTAAAAGGAAGAGAACATCCTTGGTTCATAATACTTGTATTTTCTTCTATTTCTACAATTGTTTGTTTTCCTTTAATGGCAAGTACCTTTGTGTTGCCCAGTGTAGAAGATTTTTTGCTTTTGCTTTTGATTGGAGTGTTTGCAGCTGGTGGGCAAATTGCGTTGACATACGCTTATGCTCTCGGGCCCGCCACGCAGGTTAGTGTATACAATTATTCGGGGATACTTTTTTCAACTGCGCTAGGCTATATAATATTGGATCAAAGATTAGACTACACTTCATATTTAGGAGCCTCTCTAGTAATTTGTGCGGGAGTTGTTTTGTATTTAAAAAATAAGAATAAATCAAATGAAAGCCAGCATAAATAATAAAAAAATTAACCTTAACAATTGTTAAAAAAATAATAAATCGAAATTAACAACTATCTTGATAATATCCTTGACTTTTAAAGGCTAGTAGTATATTGTTATATGAAGTGATGCAAAACGTATCATTATTTATCTAGGGTGATACGAAGTGGTATCACTATTTATACAAAAGGGGAATAATCATATGTATAATGACAAGACAATCGTCTGCAAAGATTGCGGACAAGAATTTACTTTCACAGCTAATGAGCAAGAATTTTTCGCAGAAAAAGGATTTGAGAATGAGCCACAGCGTTGCAAGCCGTGTCGTGATGCTCGTAAAAACAACTCACGTGCACCTCGTCAAATGTACGATGCTGTATGTGCGGAGTGTGGAACAGATTGTAAAGTTCCATTTGAGCCTCGTAACGAGAGACCTGTTTACTGTAGCGACTGTTTCAGAAGATAGAAAAGTATTAAAAAACAACTCCGAAAGGAGTTGTTTTTTTAATACTATAATAAATGTAGTTATATGTTAAATGCTGAGGTAGAGAAAAGAAACTCTGTTTTAGTATATTTTTATGATTATAAATTTGAATGGATCAATAATTCGGTATGAAATGAATCAATAAAGGAATATGGTGAATTGCTGAAATATAGTTGGAAACTACAACTTAAGTGGAGAGCTGGAATAGAATGCAAAATCCAATTTATTGAAAAATTAGAAAAGCTTAAGAAAAATAAAAAAAAGATTCAAAAAAGTGTTGACAGAGATAAATAATAGTGTTAATATATAAAAA
>CAYJGT010000113.1:0-2202 GCA_964370035.1 uncultured Oscillospiraceae bacterium | reverse complement strand
TATAGAAAATCTAATAAACTAGCGACCTCAAAGGGGGTCGCTTTTTTTATTTATGATGTGGCCTAGGGGCAGAAGAAGTAGGAGAAAGTTTTGCTATTGACAGGATATGCCTTTACATAAAAGAAAACCTGTGAAAAAGGATAAATGAATAAAATAAAAGCACATTTCATTTTAATCTTAAAAAAGAGAGAAAAAAGTATAGTTTTTTAAAAAAATTATCAAAACACATAGAAAAGTGTCAAATGTTGTTGCGGTTAGTTTGTTAAAATTAGTAGATAAATTAAGAAAAGTTAAGAAATAATGAAAATCATTAAACATTATGACAAATTTATTTAAGCAAACAAGGGGAGCGTGGAGGAAAAATGAAAGCTAATAAGAGAAGAAAGTTAATAGCAGCAATATTGACGTTGACAATGCTACTAGGAAGTGTTCAAACAACATTTGCTAATACAGAAAGTCAAAAAGAGTATAAAGAGTTTATAGCAAACTATTTTCAAGCTGACCAAGGAGATGGTACGCTGAAAGCAATAAAAGCTGAATTCGTAAAAGACAATGAAGATAAAGAAATTGACTTTGATGAAGGTATGGAAAAATTAGGTGCTGAATTAAAGGCTGAATTAGAGACTGATTTAGAGACTGATTTAGATGGAAGTGGCATCGCTGGACAAAAGTCTGCTTATCTTGCGGAGTCTTCAGAGGATAAGGCAAATGGAATTGTTAAAATTGTAATTGATGCAAAAGCACAAATTGCAAAAAAAACTCCTGTAGATGTAATGTTTGTAGTAGACCACTCTGGTACAATGAATAGTAATATTAATCCTGCTAATGATAAAGCGCTGCTAGGAGATATGGTAAATTTATCAGCTACAATGAACCCAAATCTTCTATATAGAACTGTATATAAAATCATAGATGAAGAGAATAAGGTTTCATATGTAACATACTATTTTAACCCACATGAATTTACAGAAGGAATTGGAAACTGGAACGTTTCTACTATGAAAAATGCAATAGATAAAAGTTTTAAAGAATATGTAGCTGATCCAAAAAATAATATTGATGAAACTTTGGAAAATAAAATAAACACTGGTAGCTATTCTAACCAAGCTGATGAGGAGAAAGGCTATGTATATTCACTGGAACTTTATAAATATGCTGATGGAGTAACTGCTGATTCAAATCCAGGAAGGATTTTTGATATAACAGATGATTATGTTTCTACTAAATACGTAGGATTTACAAAAGATAGACTTCCAGAAGAAGAGAAACTATATACAAAAATGGATTCATTAACGGATCCTAAAAATGCTCATGTTACTGACGCAACGGATACGGATGCAGTTGGTATATCAAACAGAGGTAATGTGGGAAATGTATTTATGTCACCTTATGCTTTAAGCTCAGATCCAAGCAAAGCGTTAGATCGTATTAATGGAGAAGCAGATTTTAATTATGATAGACTATATTTAACTAAAGCAGTTACTATGGATTTAGCAAATAAATTAATCACAGAAGATAAAAATAACAGAGTGGGAACAGTAAATTTCGCAGGAGGAGTAGATACAGAGAAGTCGATAGCTAAGTTAGATAATTATGAAGGCGGAAAAAATGGATTGCCAGCAGCCTTTTATGATACTGCAGGATACTTCTATACCAACTGGGTAGCAGGGCTATCAGAGGCAAAAGCTGCTTTTGATGACGTTAACGGAGTAGGTAAAAAAAGCACAGATAGAAATCAATATGTAATATTTGTTTCAGATGGAAAACCAACTATGGGTGGAAATGCGACCGCTGCAGCTAAGAAAGTTGCGGAGCTGAAGAATATGGGAATTCAAGTTATTTCTGTGGGGTTTAACTTAACTACTGCCGATTATAACACGATGAAAAGCTTAGGCGCTAATCAAACTGTAAATGTAGACTCAGCAAAAGACGTTCAAAGTGTATTCAATGATATAAATGCAATAACAAACTCTACTGCTGTAAGCCCGATAATTAAAGATGAAGTTGGAAAAGGATTTGACCTATTGATAGACAAAGACCATCCTCTAACATTAAATTGGATGGAGGGAGTAGAAGAAAAAAGCGTTACTATAGAGAAACAAGAGAACCTTGAAGATTATGGAATAGTAGTAGATGGCAAAGAAATTACTTGGGATACATCAAAAGTAAATGAAGGAGAAGACACTGCTGTAAGTGGAGCGA
>CAYJGT010000112.1:0-2309 GCA_964370035.1 uncultured Oscillospiraceae bacterium | reverse complement strand
AAAGTCATTTTCTAATCACTTTTGGGTTGTAGAAAATGAAAAAGATTCTAAAATTGTAGGTTTTATAAATGGGCCAGTAATAAATAAAAAAGAAATTGCGGATGAAATGTATAGTGATGAAAGCTTTCATGATGAGAGTGGCTTGTGGCAATCTGTATTTGGGATTAATACCTTACATGAATATAGGAAACAGGGTGTTGGCGAGATGATGATGACCGCAGTAATTGAAGATGCAAAAGCAAATGGAAGAAAAGGTTGTGTTTTGGCTTGCAAGGATTATATGAATCATTATTATGAAAAATTTGGATTTATTAGCCTAGGGTTATCAGAATCTACTCACGGAGGAGCTAAGTGGAATAATATGGTTATGGAGTTTTAAGAAGCACTTAGGGGTTTTGAAGTGTCCTAAAGTTACTACTGTTTTTATTAAAAAAAGCAAAATTTGATTACGCCAAAGTATATCTACAAGGGAAATAAGGAGAATATGACAAAAAGGCTTGACTTCCATAAATTTCCATTTTAAAATAGATATACTAAACTAAATTGAACAAAAGAAGCAATAAAGAAAAGATTAAAATAATTAAAAATCTATTGACTCTGCATCAAAAGTAGGTTATTATTTAAAAAGAACAAATGTTCGCAATGTAAATAGAAAGGAGTGTATGGCAATAGCAGGGTGTCATACAAAATGAAGATGGGAATTAATAAGGAACAAAAAGAAAAAGCCCTTGAAGCAGCATTACAACAAATTCATAAGCAATATGGCCAAGGAGCTATAATGAAGATGAGTGATGAGGCTGCTCAGTTAAATATTGAAGCAATTTCAACAGGATCAATAAGCCTTGATGTAGCTACAGGTATAGGGGGAGTGCCAAAAGGAAGAATAGTGGAAGTTTATGGGCCAGAGTCTTCAGGAAAAACAACACTTACACTGCATATTATAGCAGAGGCTCAAAAGACAGGTGGAAGAGCAGCCTTTATTGACGCAGAGCATGCCTTAGACCCAGAATATGCTAGAAATCTTGGAGTTCAGGTAGATGAACTTTTAGTTTCTCAACCAGATAATGGAGAGCAAGCCTTAGAAATATGTGAAATGCTAGTAAGAAGTGGTGCACTAGATATTATTGTAATAGACTCTGTTGCAGCGTTAGTACCTAAGAATGAAATCCAAGGAGATATGGGAGATAGCCATGTAGGACTTCAAGCAAGACTTATGTCTCAAGCTCTTAGAAAATTAGCAGGAGTAATTAACAAGACTAACTGTAGTGTAATATTTATTAATCAGCTTAGAGAAAAAGTTGGGGTAATGTATGGAAGCCCTGAGGTTACTACAGGAGGTAGAGCTCTTAAGTTTTACTCTAGCATGAGGTTTGATGTTAGAAAGGTTGAAGCGATTAAAACTGGAGATGAGCTTATCGGGAATAGAACTAAAGTTAAAATAGTTAAAAATAAAATGGCTCCTCCATTTAAAATTGCTGAGTTTGATATAATGTATGGAGAAGGTATATCAAAAATTGGCGACTTAATAGATGTTGCAGTAAGTAAGAACTTTATTAAAAAAGCTGGATCATGGTATAGCTACAAAGAAGATAGAATTGGACAGGGAAGAGAGAATGTTAAAAATTATCTTAAAGAAAATGTGCACATTGTAGAAGAGCTTGAGAAACTAGTTATGGACGATTTAAAAAAGAGCAAAGAAAAAAACATTAATGAAGGGGAAAACTTGCAAGATGAGCCACCAATGCTAATGGTTGATGAAGATGGAGTGGTGATTGAATAGATAGTTACAAATTAATATACATTGCAGAGGATAATGCCAAGAGATAAAACTCTAAGGCATTATTTTCTTGTTGATAATTATAAGTGTAATGCAAAATAGCTTAAATAATGGTAAAATATATTCAGTACCAACTTGAAGTTAGAGAGGAAAGCATAGAAGATGAAAATAGCATTAAAAATATTCATAGGAATATTAAATTTAATATATCTGCCGTTTAAATTGAATAAAAGAAGGAATAAAGTTACTTTACTTTCTAGACAGTACAATAAACCATCGATGGATTTTGTGCTGTTGGAGAAATCTATAAAAGAAATTGCCCCTTCTGTGGAAACTGTTTTCTTATGTAAGAAAATTGGAGGAGGTTTAGGTGGAAAGATAGAATACCTATTTCATATATTAGTTCAGATGAAACACATTTCTCAATCAAAGGTTGTCATTATAGACGGATATTCTATTGCTTGCAGTGTTCTTAGTCATAAGAAAGGAATGCAAGTTGTTCAAATATGGCATGCGCTAGGGGCGATTAAGC
>CAYJGT010000111.1:0-2309 GCA_964370035.1 uncultured Oscillospiraceae bacterium | reverse complement strand
GCTTAATCGCCCCTAGCGCATGCCATATTTGAACAACTTGCATTCCTTTCTTATGGTGAAGAACACTGCAAGCAATAGAATATCCGTCTGTAATAACAACCTTTGATTGAGAAAGGTGTTTCATCTGAACTAATATATGAAATAGGTATTCTATCTTTCCTCCTAAACCTCCTCCAATTTTCTTACACAAGAAAACAGTCTCCACAGAAGGGGCAATTTCTTTTATAGATTTCTCCAACAACACAAAATCCATCGATGGTTTATCGTACTGTCTAGAAAGTAAAGTAACTTTATTTCTTCTTTTATTCAATTTAAACGGCAGATATATTAAATTTAATATTCCTATGAATATTTTTAATGCTATTTTCATCTTCTATGCTTTCCTCTCTAACTTCAAGTTGGTACTGAATATATTTTACCATTATTTAAGCTATTTTGCATTACACTTATAATTATCAACAAGAAAATAATGCCTTAGAGTTTTATCTCTTGGCATTATCCTCTGCAATGTATATTAATTTGTAACTATCTATTCAATCACCACTCCATCTTCATCAACCATTAGCATTGGTGGCTCATCTTGCAAGTTTTCCCCTTCATTAATGTTTTTTTCTTTGCTCTTTTTTAAATCGTCCATAACTAGTTTCTCAAGCTCTTCTACAATGTGCACATTTTCTTTAAGATAATTTTTAACATTCTCTCTTCCCTGTCCAATTCTATCTTCTTTGTAGCTATACCATGATCCAGCTTTCTTAATAAAGTTTTTACTTACTGCAACATCTATTAGGTCTCCAATTTTTGATATGCCTTCTCCATACATTATATCAAACTCTGCAATTTTAAATGGAGGAGCCATTTTATTCTTAACTATTTTAACCTTAGTTCTATTTCCTATAAGCTCATCTCCAGTTTTAATCGCTTCAACCTTTCTAACATCAAATCTCATGCTGGAGTAAAATTTAAGAGCTCTACCCCCTGTAGTAACCTCAGGGCTTCCATACATCACCCCAACTTTTTCTCTAAGTTGATTAATAAATATTACACTGCAGTTAGTCTTGTTAATTACTCCTGCTAATTTTCTAAGAGCTTGAGACATAAGTCTTGCTTGAAGTCCTACATGGCTATCTCCCATATCTCCTTGGATTTCATTCTTAGGTACTAACGCTGCAACAGAGTCTATTACAATAATATCTAGTGCACCACTTCTTACTAGCATTTCACATATTTCTAAGGCTTGCTCTCCATTATCTGGTTGAGAAACTAAAAGTTCATCTACCTGAACTCCAAGATTTCTAGCATATTCTGGGTCTAAGGCATGCTCTGCGTCAATAAAGGCTGCTCTTCCACCTGTCTTTTGAGCCTCTGCTATAATATGCAGTGTAAGTGTTGTTTTTCCTGAAGACTCTGGCCCATAAACTTCCACTATTCTTCCTTTTGGCACTCCCCCTATACCTGTAGCTACATCAAGGCTTATTGATCCTGTTGAAATTGCTTCAATATTTAACTGAGCAGCCTCATCACTCATCTTCATTATAGCTCCTTGGCCATATTGCTTATGAATTTGTTGTAATGCTGCTTCAAGGGCTTTTTCTTTTTGTTCCTTATTAATTCCCATCTTCATTTTGTATGACACCCTGCTATTGCCATACACTCCTTTCTATTTACATTGCGAACATTTGTTCTTTTTAAATAATAACCTACTTTTGATGCAGAGTCAATAGATTTTTAATTATTTTAATCTTTTCTTTATTGCTTCTTTTGTTCAATTTAGTTTAGTATATCTATTTTAAAATGGAAATTTATGGAAGTCAAGCCTTTTTGTCATATTCTCCTTATTTCCCTTGTAGATATACTTTGGCGTAATCAAATTTTGCTTTTTTTAATAAAAACAGTAGTAACTTTAGGACACTTCAAAACCCCTAAGTGCTTCTTAAAACTCCATAACCATATTATTCCACTTAGCTCCTCCGTGAGTAGATTCTGATAACCCTAGGCTAGTAAATCCGAATTTTTCATAATAATGATTCATATAATCCTTGCAAGCTAAAACACAGCCTTTTCTTCCATTTGCTTTAGCATCTTCAATTAGTTCGATCATCATCATCTTACCAACACCTTGTTTCCTATATTCAGGTAAAGTATTAATCCCAAATACAGATTGCCACAAACCCTTCTCATCATGAAAGCTTTCATCACCATACATTTCATCAACAATTTCTTTTTTATTTATTACTGGTCCATTTATAAAACCTATAATTTTAGAATCTTTTTCATTTTCTACAACCCAAAAGTGATTAGAAAATGACTTT
>CAYJGT010000110.1:0-2328 GCA_964370035.1 uncultured Oscillospiraceae bacterium | reverse complement strand
GTAAGTCGGAGGAATTAAAGTATGAAAAAACTGTTGTATATTGATAGTTGTATCAGAAGAGGCCAGTCTAGAACAGAAGAATTAGCAAATAGCTTTCTTTCTGATATTGGTAATCACTTTATAGTTGAAAAAGTTGATATAACTCAAAAAGGATTGAAGTGCTTGAACAATCAATTTCTTCTAGAAAGAGAAGAATTAATTGCTAAAAAAGAGTTTACACATCCAATGTTTGCATTAGCAAATAACTTTGCAAATGCAGATGTTATTGTAATAGCTGCACCATTTTGGGATCTTAGTATACCTTCAATACTTAAGGTTTATATAGAAAATATTTGCGTTGATAGTATAACTTTTGGGTATGATAAAAGTGGATTAATAGGCCTTTGTAAAGCAACGGATTTAATCTTTATTACAACTCGTGGTGGCTCATATGAAAATAGCTTTTTTGAAAATGGTACACGTTATATAGAGGCTATGTCCAAGTTTTGGGGAATAAAGAATTTTCATAGTATTATTGCTGAGAACTTAGATATAGATCCTACACCAACTGTCATAAAAAGTATTATGGATGAAGCTAAGATTAAAGGAAATAAAGTTGCTAATTTGTTGCTAAAAAACAAGTAAGTTATTTAAAATAGACTTATTAAATTTAAATCAGTAATGTAATATAGTTACAATTATTTACTATATAGAACACATAAAATAAGAAAAGAGAGTAATTTACTCTCTTTTTTAGCATCACCTTATTTATTTTGTAATATATTATTTTTTCCTTTGCAATTCTTCTAATAAATTTGCCATTTTTTCAACTTTTAGTGCATTTACTACAAATTTTGAAATTGAATTTAGAAGATTTAAGTCAGCATTTTTGATGTTTGGATCTCTGACACCTATAAATCCTATTAGTTTTCCTCCTTTATCTGTTAATGCTGAAATAGCAATTGATTTTACACCGCTTTTTATAAAGGCTTTGTCTACAGTATCAGTGTTTAACTCAATATTAAAGTTGTCAATATATATTTCCTTATCTGTTCCATGTTTCTCAAACCAGGATTTATATACATCTACAGGAATGACTTTAAATAATTCCTTTTGTACATCAATTTCCTTTGCATACCATTCATATGTATTTTCCATAAATTGCCCATCATCTGTAACTTGATATAAATAGCTTCTTTCTGATGAATAGGTTTCTGCGATTATTTTTAACAATTTGCTAATTGATGATTTAGGGCTGTCCTCTGATTGTAAAGTTTCAATGCATTTTAAAAGAGTATTTTCTTTAACTAATTCTTTTTTTAAATTTTCTTCATTATCCAAAGCTAATTTTTGTAAATGTTTGCCTTGGATAATTATCGATATAAAGCTTGAAAGATATCTTAAAGAATTAATTTCCTTCTCATTCCATACTCTAGTTTTTGTACAATCATCAATTCCTAAAAAGAAATTTGTTACATTGTCTTTTTTTACTTGCGCATGTAAAAAAGCTTTTATGTTTTGAACAGCCATAATATTATATAACTCCTCAGAGGTAAAAGAATATTTTAAATCATTTGAATAAACAATCCCACTATGAGAACTATTAATTAATTCGGAAAACAACTTTCCCAACAAACTTGTCGGGTAATTATCTAAATCTTTTATACCGCAAGAAACCCCATTTTTAGACCATTCATAAGTATTTTTAAAGATCACACCACTATCAAAAGATTCAAAAATATAAGCTCTATCAGCTTTGTATTTTTGGCAAATATATTTTAGTGCTAAATTTATAGATTCATCACTACCATTATTTTCATAGAGCATTTCAAAAACTGATGTGATTAAGTCATGATCAAAGAATGAACTTGCAATTGTATATGCATTTTCTAATTTGGTTTTGTTGGTCATAGTACCAAGTTCAAGAGAATCGTCATATATAACATATTGATTCTTCCCTAGTACTTTTGCTTTATACAATGCTTTATCTGCACACTTGTATAGTTCCTCATAAGTCTTTCCATCAACTGGATATCGAGCAATTCCAACACTGCCTGAGATGACGAAATCCTTAATTTCTCCTGAATAAGTGTTATTAAAAGCATCTACAATTAACTCTGCCTTTTTAATTAACATATCATTATCAATAGCTTTTTCGACAAAAACTACAAACTCATCTCCACCAACTCTTGCAATAATATCGTTTTTTCTAAAGTATCCTTTCAATTTACTGGAGACTTCTTTTAGCACTTCATCACCAAAAAAATGTCCTAAATTATCATTAATACCTTTAAAGTTATCTATATATATAATTATATAAGCATGTATAGAATCTTTTTATGTTAAAAG
>CAYJGT010000109.1:0-2373 GCA_964370035.1 uncultured Oscillospiraceae bacterium | reverse complement strand
CAATGATAATAGTGGCGTGAAAATTCGAATTTTTGAAAGAAGATTTCAATTAAATCATACCTAACATCAATAGTTTTATTATATAAATCCAATCTATTTCTTTCAAAACAAAACATATTTAGTGTATAATAAATATGTTAACTAAGAGAATGCTGTTAGAGTTCTTCGACACTAATGATGGATATCAATTTTAATAATTGATAGATAAAAATCGCGTTCTCGTTAATATTAAGATTATTATAAAGAGATGTTGAGCAATCGTTTGAAGGTTTAATAAAAAGGATTATTGAATAACTTTCAATGAAAAGGAAGTGTAATGAGAAAAGAAGTTTACTGTGATAACGGAAGTACATCTTTCCCAAAGACCCCTGGGCTAGGGAAAGTTATTGGCAACCACATAGATAATAGTGGTTATAACATTAGCAGAGGTGGATACTCTGGCGCCTATAATGTTGAAAGTGATGTCCTCGAAACCTATGATTTAATAGGAGAACTATTTGGAGTAAAAGAAAAAAAGAATATAGTTTTTACTCCAGGAGCTACGTGGGGTTTAAATATGGTAATGAAAGGATTGCTAAATCCTGGTGACCATGTAATAACCACTTCTATGGAGCATAATGCAGTAGTTAGGCCATTAGCTGAACTGGAAAAACTGGGAGTCGAATGGAGCAAAGCTAGAACAGATAAGGATGGGAATCTTGACCCCGAGACAGTTAAGGCTTTGATTAAAGAAAATACAAAGCTTATTCTAATAACTCATGGTTCTAATGTATGTGGAACAATAACTCCAATTGAAGAAGTGGGAAAAATAGCCAAAGAAAAAGGCATACTTTTCGTAGTTGATGGAGCTCAGACTGCAGGAAGTAAGGAAATAGACTTTATAGAAAGTAACATTGATGGACTTGTATTCCCAGGACATAAGGCTTTACTAGGCCCGCAAGGCATAGGTGGGATAATTATGTCTGACCAGTTAGCTAAAGATCTAAAGCCCGCTATTTTGGGTGGTACGGGAAGTCTATCGGATAAAGAGTTTATGCCTGAGTTTATGCCTGATAAATTCCAACCAGGCACTATGAATATTCCAGGGATAATTGGCCTTAAACATAGTCTATCCTTCATCAAATCCGAAACTATTGACCAAATTCAAGAAAAGAAAAGCTATTTATCTAATGCTTTTCTTGAAAAAGTTCTTAATATGGACGGGGTTAAGGTAATAGGAAGAAGTGATGTAATCAACAGAACCTCAGTAGTTTCATTAGATTTTACAGAAACAATAGATAATGCAGAAATGACATTCATATTGGAACGGGAATACGGAATTCTTACAAGATGTGGGTTGCACTGCGCACCACATGCTCATCAATCTTTCGGAACCTATCCATATGGAACAGTAAGGTTTTCCTTTGGGTACTTTAACACTGAAGAGGAAATACTCTATGTTACAGAGGCTGTAAACAAGATAATAAAAGATAATAAATAGGTGGTATAACTGTGGCACGATGTCCCTGCCTCTGTAGATGGCGGGTTCCATTTCCACTAGCATCTCCTTCTACTATTACAGGAATTTCATCTATCCATGTATTTTCTGCATCGTAAAACTTAATGGTCATTCCTGTTCCAATTCACCAGCAGTTTAACATTGCTCCTACATTGCAAACTTCTATCTTCATAACAATTTTCTTGAAAAATAGCTTTTTTTAAAAAAGAAAATAATAGAAACAAAGTAAAAACCTGTGTTATAATTGAAATTGTAAGAAAAATGAAAGCGTAATTGAGTTTTCTCATACCAAATCACTTTCGGTCAGAGATGGAGCAATACAGCGATTTGAATTTTGTACAGAGCTTGCATGGAAGACTATAAGAGAAAAGCTTTCGGACGAAGGAATTGTTGGACTCAACACACCTAAATCCGTTATGCGTGAAGCTTATGCAGTAGGGATAATTGCAGATGAAAAAAAATGGCTTGACTTAATTTCAGATAGAAATATTACTTCGCACATTTACAGCGAAGATGTTGCAAATAATATATATACTAATATTGAGACGGTTTATTGTAAATTGTTTGAATCCCTGATTGATAAATTGTCGTAAAAATTATCAGATCGTTTGTTAAATCTGACCATTAACCACGCGTCACAGTTTCAAGCTTACGTCTAACACGGGGTTTTCACTTATACAGTGCTTGTACAAAAATACGGATACCGAAACTATCCGTCAAATACATAAATTTTAGAATGAACATATAGAAAGTTCTTTATTTCAAAGAGGCTACAATAGCATCTTCCTCAGATCGAAATTTTATGTTATAATTTTTCGTAGATATGGGGCTATGGCGCAGCTGGGAGCGCGCTTGACTGGCAGTCAAGAGGTCAG
>CAYJGT010000108.1:0-2537 GCA_964370035.1 uncultured Oscillospiraceae bacterium | reverse complement strand
AAATAGCGGATATGTTATTTGTATCTAGGCCTTCGGTCACACAAAAAATAAATGAGCTTGAAAGGAAGGGTTATGTCAGTAAAGTTCGAGATGAAAAAGATAAGAGAATATATCACCTGTATATTTCTGAAGAAAATGGATATAGTGATTTTATGAGAGAATTATCAAAATGTGATCAAGAAGTCCTAAGAAAACTTCTTATGAAGTATGATGAAACGGAACTTGATAAGTTCTTAGGGTTTATAGAAGAGATAACTGAGTTATATTATAGTGTAGGCGAAGAAATGGAAAAGGAAGAGAAAGTGCTAAAAGGGGTAAACAATGGTAGATAATATTTTAGCGAAACAATATAATGCAGCTTCTTTACTAAGATACGCCATGCCAACTATTGCTGGAATGATTTTAATGTCTGCCTATACAATAATCGACGGTATTTTTGTAGCTCAATTAGTTGGGGAAGATGCCCTTGCGGCTATTAATATAGTTTACCCGGCTATATGTGTTGTTCTGGCGGCAACTTTGATGTTGGCTACAGGATCAAATGCTATTATTGGAAAGTATATGGGTGAAGGCAAATACGAAGAGGCACGTTCATACTTTTCTTTTATATACATAGTAGGGACTGTACTAGGAATGATTGCCACCCTAGTTTCATTTTTATTTCCAGAGAAAATAGTAGACTTACTTGGAGCCGAAGGTAGGCTGGTTCCCTATGCTGAGGAATATCTTCTTGCTTTTATGGCCTTTGCAGCACCTATGTTTTTACAAACATTTGCTCAATTATTCTTTGTGGTTGCAGGAAAACCAATGCTTGGATTTACAGTTTGTTTAATGGGAGGAATTGCAAACATAGTATTTGACTATATATTAATTTCAGAAAAGTTTTTTGACCTTGGTATAGTTGGAGCAGGAATTGCAACAGGTATAGGAATGTTAGTGCCAGGGCTGTTTGGAACTATATATTTCTGGGTAAAAAAGAATGGTACACTTTATTTTGGGAAGCCAAAGTTTTGCATTAAACTATTAGGTCAGGCTAGCTATAATGGAATGTCAGAAATGGTAACTCAGATTTCAACTGCAATTTCAACTTTCTTATTTAATATAATACTGTTTAAAATAGCAGGAGAAGCTGGAGTAGCCGCCATTAGCGTAATTCTCTACTTGCAAATGTTCCAAATGGCAGCATATATAGGATTTGCGCTTGGTGTGTCTCCGATTATTAGCTATAAGTATGGAGCGCAGAGTATAGAAGATCTTAAACATATTGTAAAACTTTCTTTAAGGTATATGCTGTTTTTCTCAGCTATTGTGATTTCAATATCAGTAGGCTTTGCTGAGCAATTAGTAAATATATTTATTAGCCAAGATAGCAGTACCTTTAATATGACTAAAGAGGGATTAATAATTTTTTCTGTTGGCTATCTTTTTATGGGAGTTAATGTATTTGTATCCGCAATGTTTACAGCCTTTTCAAATGGAAAGATTTCAGCTATCGTTTCTCTTTCTCGAACGCTAGTAATATTGTTAGCATGCCTAGCTATATTACCTACAATATTCGGAATATACGGTGTTTGGGTAGCTGTACCAATTGCAGAACTGCTATCTTTAGGTGTTAGTTATTTCTGCTTTAGGAGATATAAGAAAGTATATCACTACGCATAATTACTGGGACATAGCAAAGTGAAATAAATTAATATTAAACATTTCTAAAATTACAGCTATATCAGGTAATGCTATGAAATAAATAGAAAAAGTAAAAAAATGTTTATTTTTTCAAATAATGGTGTATAATTACAAATAGACGAAGTAAGTATTTAGTTGCTTGTTCTGAATTGGAAGTTAGAAATTATAGGTTTAAAATTATGAAGAAAAATTAGGAGGTTTAAAATGAATAAGTTTTATGTATGTTCGCATTGTGGAAATCTTGCAAAAAAAGTAATTGATAAAGGAGTGCCGCTATTCTGTTGTGGAGAAAAAATGGAAGAACTAGTTCCAGGAACTGTAGATGCAAGCCAAGAAAAGCATTTGCCAGTAGTAAAAGTTGATGGTGATAGCGTGACTGTTGAAGTTGGATCTGTTGAGCATCCAATGATGGAAGAACATTTTATTCAATTTGTCTACATCGAAACAGAAAATGGTGGACAAAAGAAAGTTCTTAAGCCTGGAGAAAAACCAGTGGTAACATTCTGCCTACAAGGCGACAAGTTAGTTGCGGCCTATGAATACTGTAATTTACATGGACTATGGAAGACTACAGTATAAAGAATAAAATTAAAAGATGAAATAAAAAGTGCTTACTGACGATAGATTCGACAGTAAGCACTTTTTTAGGTTAAAGGTCATTGCTTCCTCATGAGAGGTTGGGATGAAAAATCTAGGGTGACTTTGATTTTAATATATTAAATTAGATTAAAAAGTATAGCCTTTTTTAATTTTATTTCGTTCTTCAACTGTATTGAATATTATAGAAAAGTCATAGTCGTCTGGATATAATTCTGATGCAGAAACTTTAAGCTTAAGCCTCTTATGGTTTACCT
>CAYJGT010000107.1:0-2578 GCA_964370035.1 uncultured Oscillospiraceae bacterium | reverse complement strand
GAAGCTGTGTAACTTCTTCAGATAAAACCATATCATGTTCATCATAGATTTCTCCAACAATTTCCTCAATAATGTCTTCCATAGTGACAAGGCCATCAGTTCCTCCATACTCATCAACTATAATAGCAATATGAGATTTAGCTTCTTGCATTTTTCTGAGAAGATTGGCGATTTTCATTGAATTCGCAACGTATACTACTGGTTTAATAAAGTCATCTATATTGTGTTTCTTGTTATTAAAGACATAGTTATAGAAGTCCTTTTGATTAAGAACTCCTAATACATTATCAAGATCATTTTCATAAACTGGCAACCTAGAAAACCCTGTTTTTCTAAATAAGTCTGCAACTTCCTCTTCAGAATCCCCAAGTTCAATGGCTTCAATGTCTACCCTAGGAGTAATTACATCCTCAGCAGTAAGTTCATTAAAGCCTATGGCATTTTGAATTAAGTCTCCCTGCTCTTCTTGAATTCCACCTTCTGATTTTGCCTCCTCAACTAGTGTATGGAGTTCCTCCTCAGTAATACCGCTATCTGAACTTACATTAAATAGTTTTTTAATTAAGTTTTGGACTCCTGAAAAAAATATTATAAATGGCGTTAATAGTACCATTATCACTTTTATTATTGGTGCAGAAAATATTGAAATAGTTTCTGGCATTTCTTTTGCTATTCCCTTAGGTGAAATTTCTCCAAAAATTAAGACTATTATGGTAATAACAATTGTTGCCACTGTTGGTCCTTTGCTCCCCATCAACTCAATAAACAGTACTGTAGCTATAGATGTCATAGCTATATTAACTATATTGTTTCCAATGAGTATTGTAGATAGAAGCTTATCATAGTCATTTGCTAGTTTTAACGCTAGTCCTGCTCTTTTGTTACCTTTTTCTGCTATGTTCTTTAGCTTGATTTTGTTTACTGATGTAAATGCAGTTTCAGTGCCCGAAAAGTATGCAGACATTAAAACTAAAACTGCTATCCCGATTATATAACCCAGATAATTGAACTCCTCCATTTTTCCCCCTATCCTGCAAAAGCCTTATATATTGCTCTGATTGAAGTTCCAAAATCTCTTTCATTAACTCCTACAATAATGTTTAATTCGCTAGACCCTTGATCTATCATTCTGATATTAACATCTGCCCCTGCAAGTGCTGAAAACAAGGTTGCTGAAACACCTTTTCTAAACTGCATCCCATATCCTACTGTGGCAATAAGTGCAATGTCATCAATAATCTCTACTGAATCTGGCTTAAGAATAGTATTTATGGCTTCCATAATTTCTTCTCTATGTTCAGCTAAGTCCTCTTTTCTAATTACAGCCGACATAGTATCTATTCCACTTGGAAGATGCTCTAGGCTAATATCATAGTCCTCAAAGATTCCTCCTAACTTCCTTAAGAAGCCTTTTTCGCCAGAAAGTTTATTTTTATATATGCTAATTACAGAAAAGCCTTTTTTTCCTGCTATTCCTGTAATTATTTCTTCTTTAATCTCTCCAATTGGCTCTGCCGTAATCATAGTCCCTGCATCTTCTGGCCTGTTTGTATTCCTAATGTTAATTGGAATTTTAGCAACTTTTGCAGGATAAATTGCATCTTCATGTAAAACAGATGCACCCATGTACGAAAGTTCTCTAAGCTCCTTGTATGAAATCTGTTCTATACTCTTAGGCGATTTGACAATTCTAGGGTCTGCCATCAGAAAGCCTGATACATCAGTCCAGTTCTCATAAACAGTAGCTTTTAGGGCTCTTGCAACCACAGCTCCTGTAACATCTGATCCACCTCTACTAAAGGTTACAATATTTCCTTCTTCATCGCTTCCATAAAATCCAGGAACAACAGCCCCTTCCGTTTTATGAAGGGCTTCATAAAGTGCTTTGTTAGTTTCCTTTTCCATTAATCTTTTCTTTTTGTCAAACAAAATCAAGCCTTGGGTGTCTACAAACTCTCTTCCTAAATAAGCAGCTATTAGTTTTGCATTCAGGTATTCACCTCGACTAGCCATGTAGTCTGGAGTTGTTCCTTTGTCTAAATTCTCTTTTATAACGCTTAATTCCTTTTTCATTTCAACATCAACATTAAGTTCTTTTTCTAACTCCAAGAATCTTTCCGAAAGAGTGTTGAAATGTTCTTCATAAGCAAAGTTTTGCTCTCTACTACTATGGCAAGCATATAGAAGGTCTGTTACTTTTACATCTTTGTCAAACCTTTTGCCTGGTGCAGATACTACTATAACTTTTCTTCTCTTACTTGCATTAACAATCATTTCAATTTTCTTGATTTGTTCTGCACTTGCTGCAGATGATCCTCCAAATTTTGCTACTTTCACTTCCATACCTCTGTTTCGTTTTTATAATCAAATTCAACTTGTTTGTTTATTCAATTTATCAAATAAACAGTTTTGCAGTTTTCAGGTTTAAAAAATATCTCCTACAATATTCTTAAATTCTATAAAGCTGCAACCTTTTCTTTTAATATTTCTACCTTGTCGGTTTTTTCCCAAGCAACTCCCAAATCTTCTCTTCCCATATGACCATAAGCTGCAAGCTTTCTATATATAGGTTTCTTAA
>CAYJGT010000106.1:0-2606 GCA_964370035.1 uncultured Oscillospiraceae bacterium | reverse complement strand
ATTTTTTTTGTATCTTCACTTACTACTTTGTCATGATATAGGGGTAGTAAATCTAATACTACATTACAGCTGATTTTATCCTTCATAACGCACCGTCCTCTCTAAGTTTCTCGCTTATTTCTTTTTTGCCTCTATGAAAAGTTACTCTAGCCCAACTTTCTGACTTTGAAAAAAGACTTGCAATTTCTTTGTAAGAAAGTTCTCCGAAAATCCTTAAACTAAACACTTCCTTGTAAGGCTCGTCTAGTTGGTGTAATACTCGGTGGATTTGCATTGTCATATCCTTTTTAAGTACAGTATTTTCCACATTGTCTTCTGAGAAAAATTCTTGTCCTTCCGCCATTGGGACTTCCGTGTTCTTTTTTCGTAACCTATTTAGCCAAATATTTTTGCCTATTGCACAAAGCCAGGTATAAAGACTACTTTCTTCTTCAAACTTTGAATAGCCTTTCATAGCTTTTAAAAATGTTTCTTGAGTTATATCTTCGGCTTCTGCTTTATCCTTGCAAAGATAGAGAAGGTATCTAAATACTGCTGCATATTCTGCAATAAGAACTTCTTCTGAAATTTTTTTCTTCAATTAGGTACCTCCTTTCTTTCAAAGTTATTGTTATCGATGGATTACTCTGATAGTGGTAAATGTTAACTTGTTCATACTGTGTTATTATTTGCCTTTACTTATTAGACACAAACAAAGTAAAAACGTTACAGCAATTTTAAATATTTTATAAAAATCTTTTTTGTAATGGGATTAGATGGCTATGGTGACGGATTTTTCTTGAAATTTCGCAGATGTTTTAGCGATGAGTGGGTTAGTTATAATTTAAAGGTAATTCCACTCGAAATTTCTTACAAAGTCGAAGAATAAATTGTGTACCATACTATATATAATAATATTAAGGGTCAGTAAGTTCAAACAATATTTTGGAAATACATTTATCAGGAAATTGATGAAGGGGTTAGAGCGAATATATTTTTTTAATTTATGAACTTGCTAAATTTTAGAATAGGTAAGAGAGCGAAAAGATTGATTTTTGAGTACTATTGTGTCATTATGTAAAGTGTAATTAAGAAAGGGTACTAAATAGGGGCTTATGAAAAAAAGAAAAAAATTAAATAAAGGATTTACCTTAATAGAAGTGATTTTAGTAATAGCTATACTGGCAGTACTTGCAAGCATAGCGCTGCCGGGACTTACTGGATATACAGAAAAAGCAAAGGAAACAGCTGACATACAAACTGTGGACAACCTTATGACGGCAATAGCTGCGGTTTCAATACTACCAGGCCATAGCCTCCCCCCTGATGCAGAACTTGTCGTTCGATGGGATACTAGTAAAAGCAGAAGAGGGCCAGGTACTGGAGAGGGAGGATTAACTGTAGAACTTAGAGGTGGTGTTCACTCCTCAGGAGACAGTGCATGGATAGAAAGTTTTGAGAAAAAATTGTATGAGGTTATGGAGGTAGAGGAATTAGGACTTCCTAAATCGGCAAGAGCGTCCAAAGATGATTTGTTACTTAAATACAATGTAGATACTGGAGAAATGATTCTTCACCAGTTATATAAATACCTTTGGATTGACGAGATGGACCTAAATATAGCTTATGGTAACTTCTAGCTGACACAAATAAATTCATGGAAATAAGGGCCATTTTATAAAACTTATAAACCTTTGTAAAATGGGTGTGGATTTACTTTGTCAATTTTCGCGTTATTAAAGTTATAAAGTTGTAGGTAAGTTGTAGAATATATTAGGAATATATTATTATAAAATCCTTGTAATTCAATAAATTTTATGATAGTATATATAGGTTAATACGGACGGTCCTCTAGTAAGGTAGCTATGAACGTCTTTGAGAGGAAGGAGGAAAAAGGATGAATATAATAGAGCAAATTACAGAAGAATACAAAAAGCAAGATATTCCTGCCTTTGATGTTGGAGATACCGTGAAAGTCCACATTAAGATTAAAGAGGGAACTAGAGAAAGAGTACAAATTTTCGAAGGATTTGTATTAAAGAAGCAAAACGGTGGAGTTAGTGAGACTTTCACAGTTAGAAGAATTGCTTCTGGAGTAGGCGTAGAAAAAACTTTCCCATTACACTCACCTAAGGTTGAAAAAATCGAAGTGATGAAGCAGGGAGCAGTTAGAAGAGCTAAGCTTAACTACATGAGAGAAAGATCTGGAAAGTCAGCTAGAATTAAAGCTAAGAAAGCATAGGTCATAAACACAGTTCCAGAGAAATAATAAAAAATGTTAAAACCGAGACAACTGTCTCGGTTTTTTGTTGTATGCCTTGAAAGTTAAGGCCAAACTATAGCAAAAAAATATTATTGATGCTTTTGTAGAGGAAAAGATTTGTTTATCCTTCTCAAAAGGTAAATAGACATAGGGCTAAATTAATGCCCCTTCAAACTTTTGAATTTCAACTGTCACCTCAAATTTATTTTTTACCTCGTCTGCAGCCTTAAAATGTGCCATTTGTAGATGCTCTTCAAATGCTTGGGCATTTTCCCATAACTCTACTAGGTATAGAGTGTTATTTTCTTCTTCTGGAAAATAGTAGTCATACTTAATATTTCCTTTTTCTTCTCTGCTGCCCTTT
>CAYJGT010000105.1:0-2638 GCA_964370035.1 uncultured Oscillospiraceae bacterium | reverse complement strand
AGTATAGTACAGCAAATCACAGTTGTCAAGAATTTAAAAAATAAATTTACAAATTTTAATTTCCAAAACCTTTCTATTTCCTCAAATTCCTTGTATTTTATTTTCTAAAAAGCTTGAAATTTAAGTTCTAACCGCACTTTTCCTTATTAAATTTTGCATGTTATGTTCCTAGGAAGTTCTGCATGTTAGATTCCTAGGAAATTTTGCATGTTATGTTCCTAGGAAGTTCTGCATGTTATGTTCCTAGGAAGTTCTGCATGTTATGTTCCTAGGAAGTTCTGCATGTTATGCTCCTAGGAAGTTCTGCATGTTAGATTCCTAGGAAATTCATCGTGAAATAATCTCCACTACACCAATCCCCTATCTACTGATTTTTCAAAAAAATGCTAGAATGGAGAATTTGATTTCTCCACTCTAGCATTAATATTTTACATTTTTTAATAAAACCCCAAGTAATTCTATTTGAAGTTTTTGCAAGTCGTCTTTATATGCTTGATAATTACCTCTGCAAAATAATAGATAACATCTTGCCAATATATTGTAGGCTATTAATTTCTCTTTCTGTCCATATTCTGGTTTTGTTGCAGTCATCAAGCCCAATAAAAAAGGTCAATTCGTCATCACGTTTTACCTGAGCGTGAACAAAAGACAGTATACCCTGGTCATCCATGATTTTATAAGCTTCATCATGTTCTAAAGTATCTCTTAAATCATTTGAATAAATAATGCCATTATGAGCTTTATTTATAAAATCTGCAAAGAGCTCGTATGGAATATCTTGTAAATTATCAATCTCGCTTCCTATACCCTCTTTACAATATTCAAATGTATTACTTAGTGTAACACAATGATCTAAACTCTCAAAGATATAGCTTCTATCTGCTCCATATTTTTCACAAAGGTAACTAAGTGTTAACCTTATCGCATCCTTACTACCATTTTTTTCGTAAAGAATATTAAAAACAGCAGAGATAAGATCATAATCAAAAAAAGAACTTGCCATTCTATTAGCATTTTCAATTATAGTAGTACTTCTTGTCGTGCCAATATTAATGTCGCTTGAATAGACCATGTATCTATTTTTTCCTTGAATTTTTGCTTGATTTAAGGCTTTGTCTGCATTCTGATACAGTTCATCATAATTTTCACCATCACGAGGGAAAATAGCAACACCTACACTTCCCGAAACAGAATACTCTTTATATTCCCCAGAGTAGGTTTTTCTGTATACTTCAAGTATTTTCTCGGCTTTTTGCGATATTAAATCCATATCGGATAAATTTTCAACAAAGACAATAAACTCATCGCCGCCTATTCTAGCTATTATATCAAGATCCCTAAACGCCTTTTTTAGACCTGATGCTATATCTCTTAAAACTTCATCTCCAAAAAAATGCCCGAAATTATCATTTATCGCCTTAAAATCATCAATATCAATAATAAATAACGCATGATTAGAATTTCCATTTGACAAAAGTTTATCAGATATAATATTTTCAGCGCTTATTTTGTTATAGCAATCGGTAAGCAAGTCTCTTTTTGAACGTGCCTCAAAGATACGTTGATCATGAATGTCGAGGCCTTTTCCCATTGCAAAAACAGGCATCCCTGTAGAGTCTTTTATAAACTTAGAAGTAATTCTATGATATCTATATTCTCCAGAATCATGCAACATCCTAAGTTCATATGTATTTGTAATACCGGCTTTTATGTCATTCATCAATTCTTGATAAATGGGGATGTCTTGCTGATAAATAAGCCCGACCTCAAATATTTTACTTTCAGTAATTAGAGCATTCTCCCCAAATGCGCTAAACCACCATTTACCATAAAAAGCCACATTTCCTGTTCTTAAGTCTATAGTAAAATACCATTCATCTGATAACTCTTTAGTTTCGTAATCTAATCGACTTTTGGGGATTTTGTCTGTAAAATAAAAATCGTAACTAATATCATTTTGTTCATAATCAAATTCCGAACGCAGATCCTTAATAAACCCTACTACATAAATTTCATCTACTAGAATTTCAAGTTTAACCAAAGTTATTTCACAAGGCAGTCTGCTTCCACTGGGGGTAATATGCATCCAATTAAAAGTATGCTCGCCATTCTTTAGCGCAAGTTCAAAATTCATCCGTGACATTTCTTCCGAAGTTTTTCCGTTTGGTTGGAACTCAGGAGAAAACTCATAAAATCTTTCTAAAAATTCCTCCCCATTTTCAATATTAAAGACTTTCAATATATGAGCATTGCACATAATATTAACCATATCTCTATTCCACACATTAACTCCAATCGGAGTACACTCTAGCATGGCTTTTAAGGCTGGAGAAGAATTAAGCTTATTTACTATATCTTTCGAATTCTCATCTTTAAAAATCAGCTTTCCGTCAACACTCATAATTTTCAATTCCTTTCGCGTCTATATAAATGCCCTCACTCTTAAATGAAAAACCCTAATAAGTTTATTTTACGCGTGTTTAGCCGTTGTGTCAATCCTTCCTTTACTTGTTGTAAAATAAAAGCACTAATTACAATTTTGAAATTAATGCCTTAACCATTGCTTTAATGAAAATAATGGTTCACCTACTGCTTGAAACAGATAAAAGCATCGAAGAAATTGCTGCTGACATAGGCT
>CAYJGT010000104.1:0-2775 GCA_964370035.1 uncultured Oscillospiraceae bacterium | reverse complement strand
GCCTAAGTGTGATTATTACAGTAATAGGTGGATTGTTGCCAGCTAAGAATGCAGCTAAAAAAGACCCTGTAATAGCACTTCGGACCGAATAATTAAGGATTAAATAAAAGAAGGGTAAATACAATCCCCCCTCCGTTTTCGGAGTTAAATATAAAGCCCCAACCTAGTGAAACATTAGGTTGGGGCTTGTTTATATGGGAGGTATTTATCAGTGAGTAAACCTATTGAAATTAATTGTTAAAAAATGTAATTGGCAAATAATGAGAATAATATGAAAAGGAGGTGAAACAGATCTAACAGATTTCGGTGGAATAGTAAAAATAATAATGCTTGACTAAATAAGCAGTCAGGAGTATAATGGCCATAAATAAATAATGAAATAGTTTAAGGATATTAAAACAAATGAAAAAAACGTTTAAAGAACTTGCGGTTAATGAAATTGCAAGAGGATATGAATATCAAGAAGAAGAAAAAAAATATACCTGCATCTTCTGCCAAGAAGCTTTCGAGGAAGGCGTAATTTATACTTCCATGGGAAGGTCTGTTACAGCGGAAAAAGCTGTAGAGGAACATATGGAGATAGAGCATAAAAGCGTCTTTGACGTTCTTATTGAACTTGAAAAAAGTCTTACAGGTTTAAGTGAAACTCAGACTAAGTTGTTAAAGAAAATTTTTGAGCAGAAAACTAACAAAGAAATTTCAGAGGAAATGGATATATCTCAAGCAACTGTTAGGTCGCATAAGTTTAATTTACAAAAATTGAAACAACAGGCGAAAATCATTTTAGCAATTATTTATTTAGCAGAAATTCAAAATAATGAAGAAAAGTTCGAGGCAGAAGAAGAGTTAGAGTCTGACATGATAAATGAAGCCAATTACTTCGAGGGAAACACATTGGACCCATTTGTTAAAGGTTTTTTCAAAGGATAGAGATATGACTAATATTGGAGTGCAAACTAGAGAAAAGCTAAACTTGAAGTTATTTATTATGAGTTATGGAATAATAAATTTGATTAGCGGGATAATGTATGACACTTATGTGAATTACTTACAAGAAGTTTCAATAGGAATCGCCACTTCATTTTGGTCATTTTATGGTGTCGCTACTTTTATTAGTGCCTTATTATTATTTACAGTTCCCAAAGTTGGGTATAAGAGAATTCTTATGTTTTGTAGTATATCAACTACTTTGGCTATGCTTTCTGTAGCATTTATTAATAACGAAAATATATTTTATATTACCACCATGTTAGCCTTGGTAGGGGTACAACTTCACTTTGTATTAATAAATCCCTATATAGCAGCATATACAGAACAGATGGACAGTGATATTAGCATTAAATGGTATAGTCGAGCATATTATATTGGATATATCGGATATTTCCTATCAACATTTCTAGGAGGCGTTTTAGTTGTAAAGCTATTTCAAATTAAAATTGGATCAACATATGAAATGGCGCGAAGCTATACAACAGATATCGAAAATTTGGCTACTGATATTAAATTAGAGTATTTATCAGCGAATCAACAAATGTTCTTAGTAATGAGTGTAATCTCAGCTTTATGTATTATTCCAGTAATTATGATTAAAGAAGAAAAGTCTGATTATAGAAATCTTGATGCAGCAAAAGATAGTTCGAGCATATTTATAAACTTTAAAGATTTATTGGGTTTAATAAAAAATCAGAAAGTAGTTATTTATTTAATCTACTGGTCTATTATTTCTTTTTCAATGGGGCTCTTCACATCTTACTATACTGTTTACTTAAACAGAAATCTTCATATTGATAAAGCCACATCTTCCCTAATGGTGTCCATTTCCTATATTGCTATTGTATTATTTATTTTCCTATCGCCTATTTTGATCAAAAAGGTAGGTAGGGTAATTACTATTTGCATTACATTGTTGTCATCAATTCCGTTTATGATTACTATCGGATTAGGTGAATACTTAGGAAGTGCCATGATACCTGTTGTAGGAATAGCCCTATTTATGAGAGCTGGCTTAGCTAACTTGGGAACTCCTGCAGAGGGCTCATTAACTATGTCAATAGTAAATAAAGATTTAAGACCAGCATTTGTTGCCACTATAAACATAGTGGCGGGTAGTGTGAGCATCTTAAGCGGAATATTCACCGGAAACATTTTATTTGCACAGCAAGAGGGATATAGAAATGCTTACTTTATCGCATCAGGATTATACCTTGTTTGCGTAGCATTAGTATTCTTTGGATTTAGAAAATATAACAGAGGTAAAAAAGATGGCGAAGTATAAAGAGAGACTGATAGATTTTCAGAATTACTTAAAAGAAATTGAATACCTAAATTATTCAGTTAATACTGTTGTGTATTGGGATAAATTAAAGGCTATGCCAGTGGCTGGAGAAGAGAATCATAATGAAATGATGATATATCTTTTAAATGAATTAAGGCAAAAAAAAGTATCAGATAAATTCAAGTCCTTTGTTAAATATTTTGAAAATAATAAGCAGAATAGCCAGATTACTGATGCCTGTATTAATAATATAATAAGAAGTCGACTATTTATTGAAAAAATTCCGACAAAAGAGTACAGAGAATATTTAGTTGCTATCAATAGGGCTGAAGGAGCTCTAAGAGAAGCAAGGATAAAAAATGATTTTGGCATTTTTGAAAGTGAGCTAAATAAAGTTGTTGGCTACTTTAAATCCTTTGCAGAATACTGGGGATATGAAAATAATCCCTATGATGCTCTGTTAAACTACAATTTTATAGGATTGACATCTGAAAAACTAG
>CAYJGT010000103.1:0-2811 GCA_964370035.1 uncultured Oscillospiraceae bacterium | reverse complement strand
TCTCTCCTTTACTTCTTTCTAATTTGTAAGAGGAGTCAGTTTCCATTATTTTACAATTTTATTCATCGCTTGTCAATAGATTTAACCTTTTTTTCTAATATGTTTGTTGTCTTAGAGAATATCTTCGCTATATTGTTTTCTATATTTAATATAATAGTTTTTTATTGCAAAACCCTTTTCACATTTTCAGCCTTAAAAAATCGGCAAAGTCACTACAACATTCTTGCCGATTTTATCATAATTATTAATTCCTTATTACTAACTGTTTTTACTGCATAAGATGCCTTTATTTTGAAATAAATTTTATAAACTCATCTCTTGGTAAAGGTTTAGAGAATACATAACCTTGAATATAGTCGCCTCCACATTCAATCAAGAAGTCTTTTAATTCTTCATCTTCCACACCTTCCATTACTATTGAAATTTCCTTATCCATAGACTTCATGGCCAAAACAAATTGGGCAAAAAACTCTCTTCGTTTTGGTGTAGTAGTGGAAGTTACAACTAAGCTTCTATCAAACTTTACTACTTTAATAGGAACTTTAAAAAGCATGCTAAAATTAGAATATTCAACTCCAAAATCATCTAATTCGAAGAGGAAACCACGATCCGAAAATTCTTTCATGATTTTTATTGTTTTATCTATATCTGAAACAAGCACCCTTTCTGTCAATTCCATATTTATCATCTCCGGTGAAAGCTTATATTTTTCAACAGTTTTTGAAACTTCTTCTGCAGCTCCTACTTTCATGAAGAAGGTATAAGGGAAGTTTATTGATACGGATTTGAGTTTTAAATCTTCTCCTACTTCTTCTAACATTTTTTTATAATCAGCTGAAACTAAGTTTAACATAGTCTTTGTAATCTTTTCAATAAAGCCTGTTTCCTCTGCTATAGGTATAAATTCCCCTGGAGAAATAAATTCTCCTTGATCAGGCTTGAATCTAATTAAAGACTCAGCTATTGTAAATTCTTTTTCTTTTACAGAATAAATAGGCTGATAATATGCCTCAAACCCATCAGTATCTAAAGCTGTCTTTATTCTTTCAATTATATAATTTCTCCTCTTCATCTGATCACAAACGCTTTTATCATAAAAGAAGTTTGTGCTTCCAAGTTCTTTCTTAACTAATGAAATAGAATAATCTATAGCAGAAATTATCTCTTCAGTTTCACTACCAAATTCAGGAAAATCAACTCTTGCATAGGCAAAATCAATGTTTGTTTTATATCCATCAACACTATAAGGTTCCTTCATCCCCTCGCAAATTTCATTAATCTTTGCTTCACACTTTTCTCCACAATGAGACATGAGAACTGCAAATTCATCCCCTGAATATCTAAACAAATGTCTTTGAGGCAGCGAAAGCCTAATTCTATTAGCAATCTGCTCTAGTAAGTCATCACCAAACTTAAGCCCATTCCTTTCATTTATCCCTTTAAAGTTTCGAATACTAAAAACAAATAGGGAAAAGTCTTCCTTCGATTTGCATAGCCTTTCCATATGAGTAGTAAGCGTGGTTCTATTATAAAGCTCTGTTAATGGGTCTGCCCTATGAGATACATTTTGAACATAGAACTGAATAATTAGCACTCCGGTAACACTTGCTAGGCCCGATAACTGTAATGGAGGGAAAAAGAGCTGAGTGCAAAATATCAAACTTGCCACAAATAAGTTCAAACAAATTATTAGTAACACATTTCTCTGTGGCGTCTTGAAATGCTTTATTGCAAAACAAACAACTATTATCGCATACAATAATGCAATCACATAAGTAATTCTAAAGAGCTCTCCCCTAATATATCCTTCCGTCGGCGAAATTGTAAATATTAATCTATGTATTGGATTAGTAATAATGACTAAACAATATATTGCATATGGAAGCCAAGCCCATTTGTGTTTTTTAAAAAAGTTTACCTTATATGTCTTTGGATAAATTAGTGTAATTTGATAAAAAAATGCTAGTGGTGCAGCAATAGAAGCTGTTAAGAAATACAAATACTTCAGTATATCCACAACCCAAACTGGGAAAAACATGAAATAGTCTGCAGTGAGAAGAGACCCTATAGTAACAACAATAGAAAGCAGTGTCCCATATTGCATCCATTTTAACGCTCTGTATCTTGTAGTACCTTTGTTTTCATCTAGAGCAAATCCTATTATCGCTAAACATATCACTACTAGAGAAGCATATTCAGCCGCCATATTATAATAAGCCATTTTTTCTCCTAACTAATAAACACTAATTCTTTTATCGAGTTAAAACCTCATCAAATGCTACTCATTTAATATTAGATGCAATTTAAATTAGTAATACAATTATCTATTGTCAATACTACTATATACCCTAACCTTTGGTTTCATTGTACACCTAAACCAAAGAAAAGTACAGAAGGAAGTGGGCTATTCTTTCAAGGAATTTTGGAACTTTTGGAACGGAATTTGGAATTATAAGTGCAGTTTTTAAATTGTTAATGTAGTTTTATATAATAGCGCTTGGTTCTATGGAGAATAGGATGTACATTGTCTCAAGCTGGAACCATTTCACACTAGAAGAAAGAATCAAAATCACAAGTTGTCTTGCACATGTAAAGAGTGTAGAAAAATAACCTAGACAGTAAACTATGTTCCACTAATATTGACAATAGCTTTTCTCCTAGTTCTAGCCTACATTTCGGCTCTCCAGCTATAGTCTATAGGGGGTGGTAAAAAAATCAAAAGAACCCATTCCCTTCAAGAGAAGATAGGTTCTTAATTGGTGCGACTGACTGGACTCGAACCAGCACGGTCTCCCACACGCCCCTCAAGCG
>CAYJGT010000102.1:0-2953 GCA_964370035.1 uncultured Oscillospiraceae bacterium | reverse complement strand
ATGTTAGAGCAGAGATTTTATCATCTCCACCCCAACATATATTATAGAACCTTTTTTTGATTCTTCTCTACATTCATTCCCGTAGGCCATGCATCTTACTGGTTAGTTCTTTTCGTTGCTTTTTCCTGTAATGTGATCAATTTCTATTTCATAAATGGCAAACCCACCAGTAGCAGACTTAATATATTTCATAGCCCCCTCTAGGTGCTCTGGAGAGTACTTTCGTGCTATTTTCATTCCAGCTTCAATGAACTCTTCTCCACTCTCTAATATATTAACCTTACCAAATAGTACAACACTTTCATATTTTGTTGTGAATGCTGCTGACTCAACATTGTCTTTCGTTACTGCAGTAAAGCTAACCTTATTGTTACTCTTTAAGGCCTCGTATTTATATCCTGCATTTGCCCCATGAAAGTACACTTTATTATCAATATAAACATAACTTATTGGAATAGCATAAGGATAGCCCTCATCCCCATTTACCGCCAAGGTTCCAAAAGAAGCTTTTTTCAATATTTCTTCTGCTTCTATTTTTGTTAATTCCCTCTCGTTTCTTCTCATCGTTCTAAACATGCTATACCTTCCTTTCTATATAACTATATCATACATAAAATCTAGTTTCTTTATAAGACATTTCTATTTTACTTTTAGTTTTCCTATCTCCTTTGCCCAGTAGCCCCACCCCTCTGATATGATTTTTCTCCCCGCATACATAGAATTTAAACTACAATCTAGCGGAGGTGAAATCTCTACCACATCAAATCCAATAATATTCAAATTTGTAAATAGCCGTTCTAGCAGGGTTAGCACCATCCTAGAAGTCAACCCACCAAGTTGAGGAGTCCCTGTTCCACCTGCATATGCTGGATCAAGAGCATCAATATCAAAGGTGAGGTAAACTTTTTTGTATGGTTTCATGGCCTCTATACATTGTTCTGCAACAGATTCTATTCCTTCTTCGTAACAATCATATGCTGTTTTAACTTGAATATTGCTTTCTTTATACAAATCAAATTCATCTGGTTCAATACTTCTAATTCCTATAAAGAACAAGTTGTTCAAAGACGCAATGTTTTTTAGCTCTAAGGCTCTTTTTTGTACACAGCCATGAGATAACCTATCTTCACTTAATGTTTCGCATAAGTCCATATGAGCATCAATATGAACGATGCCAAATTCTTCATCCAAAGCATTATCTATCCCTTTTTCTACTGGAATAGTAACAGAATGGTCTCCCCCAACCATTGTGAATTTAATTTCATTCTCAACAAGATACTTTACATATTCCTCTACTTGGTTAAAAAGCTCATCTCTATTTTCATTAATAAAATCTCCAGCATCTAACACATTGAATTCATCATAATAATTTAACCTTTCAGTGGAAGGAGTAGCTGAAAAAGTATTTTTTCTAAGCAAGCTAGGAGCCTCACTTGCACCAGCTCTATAGCTAACTCCCTTATCATAAGGAATTCCAAAAATAACCGTATCTACTTCCCTTTCACTTGCATCAGCCCTATTTAAACCAAACCAAGCATTATTATCTTTTGAAAATTCATCCCTAACTCTCATACACTTCATCTCCTCCTATAATGTTCATTAAAGCATTACATACCAATGAGTTATTCACCCATTAATTCAAAAAATGAAATTTGATCCGACTCTGGCAAACCTTTTAGCATTTCATTTTCTCTCATTGAATTTATTGCTACTGCACTCGCCTTTCCTCTTGTCCTTAAGTCATCAACAGTTTTAAAAGTTTTAATTTTATTCTCTTCAAAGAGAATCTTCCCTGCGTTTTCTCCTATTCCTTCTAGGGCACAAAGTGGAACCACTACTTTTCCCTCTCTCACATCAAATTTTTCTGCAAAAGAATTTTGAAATGATGGATACATAAACTCATAGCCTCTTGCATACATTTCATAGCAAATTTCAAGAACAGTAATTTCATCCTCATCTTTTTTAGTCATACTTTTGCCTTTACCTAAAAGAGAACTAATTCTGTCATCCACTTCATTAATCCCTTTTTTAATAACCTCCCAATTAAAGCCTGCTAGCTTAGTAGTTAGGTACACAGCGTAAAAAGCTGCAGGATAATATACTTTAAAATAAGCAATTCTATAAGCCATTACTACATATGCGGCGGCATGCGCCCTAGGGAACATATATTTAATTCGTTTACACGACTCTATATACCAAGAAGGAACTTTATGAGACACCATTAATTCTTCTTCCTCTTTTGTTAATCCTTTTCCTCTTCTAACATTTTCCATAATATCAAAGGCCTGTTTGTTTGGTAGTCCCATTAAAATTAGGTAGTTCATTATATCATCTCGAGTAGAAATTATTGTATCAATTGTGGCTTTTCTTTCCTTTATAAACTCTTGGGCATTGTTAATCCAAACATCTGTACCATGGGAAAGGCCAGATATTCTAATTAGATCCCCAAGGTTTTTGGGTTTTGTGTCATCTAGCATTTGCCTAACAAACTTTGTTCCAAATTCAGGTATTCCATAACTACCATGCGTAAACTTATAGTTTGGAATCTTAATATCTAGACTTTCAGTTCCTAGAAATAAGTTAGCAACCTTTTCATTTGAAAGAGGAACCTCATTCGGACCTATGCCTGTAAGCAATTCAAGCCACCTTATCATTGAAGGAGCATCATGTCCCAATATATCTAACTTTAACAAATTACTATCAATAGAATGGTAGTCAAAATGTGTAGTAACAATATTATCCTTACCATCATTAGCAGGATAATTTATTGGGCAAAACTCATAGATTTCTTTACCCCTAGGAACAATAATAATGCCTCCTGGGTGTTGTCCTGTAGTTCTCTTTACTCCTACACAACCTAAAGTTAGCCTTTCTAGTTCTACTTTATTCTCTTGCATACCTCTTTCTTCAAAGTACTTTTTTGCAAATCCAAAAGCAGTTTTTTCTGCAATAG
>CAYJGT010000101.1:0-3152 GCA_964370035.1 uncultured Oscillospiraceae bacterium | reverse complement strand
TTTATCTCAAATTTATTACTATCTTCTGAAAACTTCTTTAATCTAGCTTCTTGCACAACATGCAGTTCTCTTGCCATAGCTGGCATAGCAACATATTTCCTTAAATTTTTCTCATAAGGTTTTACAATAATATCTTGTGGTTCATCTAAAGTAACCACTCCTCTAGAGTGAGAGATTCTTGTGTGAGATCTAACCATTACTATCGTGTCATATTCTTCGCTTAATTCGAAGGCAAGTTTTAGATAGTCTTTACATTCCTGTGAACTTGAGGGTTCTAACATAGGCACACCAGCACTTCTTGCATAAAATCTAGAATCCTGTTCGTTTTGACTTGAGTGACATCCATTATCATCTGCTACAATAGCAACAGTTCCGCCACATACTCCCGTATAGGCAACTGTAAAGAAAGGATCAGCCGCAACATTTAACCCTACATGTTTCATACATGTTAAAGCTCTAGCGCCAGATATTCCCGCACCAACTGCAACTTCCATTGCGACTTTTTCATTTGGCGCCCACTCTACATGCATCCTGTCATATTTCGCAGCATTTTCAGTTATTTCTGTACTTGGTGTTCCAGGATAAGATGATACCACCTTTACCCCTGCTTCAAATGCGCCTCTGGCAAAGGCCTCATTGCCTAGCATAACTTGTTTTTTCATTTAAAAATTCTCCTTCCAACCTGTAGTTTTAGTTTTAGAAAAAATTATTTGAATCATTTTTTATCTAATTGTTATAATAAAAGATTCTTTGCGACTATTATTTTCTCAATATTTTCGACATTATCAATTACCTTAAATCTGTTACTCTTTTTGCCTTCCCTTCAAATCTTGGTAAAGTTCCAGATGGGCAAAGGGTTACTTTGGCATCTACTAACAATGTAGAACGTAATGCATGTTGAATTTTCTTTCTTAAATCATCTAATGACCTATAGTCGTTTAGCAAGTCTTCTTTTACGAATTCAACCTTAACTTCTAGCTTGTCCATTACCCCTTCTTTACTTACTATTATTTCATAGAATGGATTAACTTCTTCCATGGACATTAAAACTGATTCAATCTGCGAAGGATACACGTTAGTTGCTTTAATTACTAGCATATCATCTGTTCTACCCTGAACCTTTTCCATTCTTATTGAAGTTCTCCCACAAGCACATTTTTCATCTATTAATTTTGTAATATCCCTAGTTCTATATCTTAAAATTGGGAAGGCTTCCTTAGTAAGAGACGTGAATACAATCTCTCCCTGGCTATTATTTGGTAGTTGTTCTAATGTATCAGGACAGATTATTTCTGGAAGAAAGTGATCTTCTGCTATATGCATGCCCATTTGCTTATAACATTCCCCTGAAACTCCTGGTCCAACTACCTCTGATAATCCATAATTTTCTGTAGCTATAATTCCTAGTTGATTTTCAATCTTTGCCCTCATTTCTGCAGTGTGACCTTCTCCACCAAAAAGTGCTAGCCTTAACTTTATTTTGCTCTTGTCAATATTTCTCTTTTCAATTTCATCTGCCAAATAAAGCCCATATGAAGGAGTCGCTACAAGAATTGTAGTTTCCATGTCTTCCATCATCATCAGCTGTCTTTCAGTATTTCCCGATGCCATTGGAACAACTAAAGCTCCTAAATTCTCCATTCCGTAATGTAGTCCAAACCCTCCAGTAAAAAGACCGTACCCAAAAGAAATTTGAACAACATCCTCAGGAGTTGCTCCAGCAGCACATGCCACTCTAGTTACAACTTCTGACCACATATCAATATCTTTTTTTGTATAACCTACAATTTTAGGCTTCCCTGTTGTTCCAGAAGAGCCGTGCACTCTGACAACATCTTTTTTCTCAGCAGCAAACATTCCGAAAGGATAATTGTTTTTTAAATCCTCTGCTGTAGTAAATGGTATATGCTTCAAATCTTCTAATGTTTTTATATGTTCAGGCTTTAGTCCTATTTGATCAAACTTATTCTTATATAAGGGAACATTGTAGTAACATCTATCAACAGTTTCTTTTAATCTTGCCAACTGTATCTTATCTTTTTCTTCTCTACTAGCACATTCCATTTTAGGATTCCAAATAATGTGTTCCATTTTCTTCCTCATCTCCTTTAAGATAATTCCATATCTTCTAACTTATAGATTAACATATTTGCTCATTTATTTAAAGTTTCTATTTTTATTTATCAAATTTTTCTATTTATTTGCCAGATTTTCTTGTTTAACTAGATTCCCTTTAGTTTTTATATAAATGCTTTAGCAATTTATTTTAAAACCCTTTTGATATTTCTCTGTCGTACTGAAAATATAACCATCAACCCTATTCCAATCATCGCCGCCGCTGAGGCAATTACAAAGGCTGGTGCCATTAGGTCAATATTTTCGCTGGCGATATTTTTATAATACCCTGCAATCTGTGACGATATTATCGCACTTATTCCAAATCCAGTGAGAACTATTCCATAATTTGTAGCCATATATTTAGGTCCAAATGTATCTGCTGTCAATGCAGGGAAGCTTGTAAGTAACCCTCCATAGAAGAACCCAATTCCTCCAATTACAGCAAATATTAAATTCCCTTCTGCAAAAGGTATCAAATAAGCGATTATAGCTGTACCTATTAATAGTATCATTATGGTTTGAATTCTACCAATTTTATCAGATACCATTCCCCAGAGCAATCTTCCTAATGCATTGCATATAGAAATAATTAGAACTCCTACTGCCGCTGTTTCTGCAAGACCTTTTGCAACTGCTATAGGTTTTGCAAATCCAAGTAACATTAGCCCTGCCATGCATCCAAGCATAAATGTTAGTGCTATTAGATAAAACTCTGGCTTTTTCATCATTTCTTTAGACGTTAAACTTACTACTTGCTTTTGGCTTTTTAGTTGAACTGTTTCAACCTCCCCTTCTTTTGGAGAAGCCATTACAAATCCACTGATAGAGCAAACTACTAAAGTAATAAGACTAAATACTATAAATGTATTTTGTTCTCCTACACCCACACCGCCAAATGCCGAAATTAATGATTCTAAAACAGGGGTAAATATTATTCCGCTACTTCCTAATGCTGCGACTATAACTCCTGTTACTAAGCCTCTTCTCTTAGGAAACCATTTTTGTGCACAAGATATGCTAGGAGAATAACAGAA
>CAYJGT010000100.1:0-3168 GCA_964370035.1 uncultured Oscillospiraceae bacterium | reverse complement strand
TAATCCTCCTTTTCAATTTCCATAATATCGTCAAATTTGCAGTCAAGGGAGATGCAAATTTTCATCAAAGTATCAAAGTTGACATTCTCACAGCGAGTAAGTTTGCCTACGGTGTAATTGCTGATATTCGTTATAGCCGCTAAGACTTTTTTTATATTTTTATCAATCAATATTTCCCAAAGTTTTTGTAAGAAATAAACATTTTTTTAAACCTCCTAAAAATTTTTATAATCTATTTTATCACACAAATTTGAAAAAAATGCAATACAATTATGGTTATCTCTTTAATTGTATTGTTGTATTGTTTTGTTATGTGGTAATATCGAAATGTTTAGGCAAAAAAACTTTTTCTTTTTTTGCCTAAACACAAAAAGTGTGCGACTTTTGTGCAATTACGCTTGTTATAATATAAAAGTTAGTTGTTAATAAAGCAAACTGAAGCAAAAAAACAATACATTATTTAATGTTAATAAACCATCGGTGCAAGAGAGATTGTTTAACGAAATTCCTGAAGCAACTAAGTGTATTTTATCACTAAAAAAGTAGAACAAAACAATTTTAAGGAGGAAAATAAAAATGCACACAAAAAAGACAATTAGGCAAAGGCTGATATCCTGTGCGCTGATTTTTGTCATGGTGTTTGGTATGATGCCAGCGATGACGCTGGAGGCAGAGGCGTCAGATGGGTCTTTGCTTGCATTTTATGATTATAAGGGGAATTTGAGCAACTCGGCGTCAGGTGCGGGTACTGCGGTTTCCCTGACGGAAAATAGGTTTGTAAGTGGCGCAAACACCTCTTGGGGTACGAATAACACACAAACAGATACAAGTTATCTTGATTTTACTGTCCCAGCAGGTGGAAAGGGCGGATATGGTCATGAGATTAGAATTGGCAAGCCATTGCCGCAATACTCCATCGCTCTGAGATTTGCTTATAATGATTTGGATGGGGGATATCACTCCATCATTAATTTCGAAGATGGTACAGCAGATTCCGGCTTCTACTTCAATGCAAACAAACTTGTGGCCTTCTCAATGGGAGGGGCGTCCGGATCCGGGAATACCACATTTTCTGCGGGGCAAATTATTGATTTATTGATAACAAGAGATGAAAACAATCTGTTTACTGTTTACAGCAAAAGTGGCGATACCCTAACAATGGAATTCCAAAGTACCGATACGAACGGAGATGCCATCCCCTTTTTAGCTGACAGTACGTCCGTGTTTCATTTCTTTAGCGATAACGACACAGGTCATGCAAACAGCGAATACACCAGCGACGCTCATATATATTCTGTTAAGATCTGGGATTATGCCCTGACAGAAGATGAAGTGGCCACTGCAGGCGACCCTATATCTGTAACATATAAGTATGAAAACGGAGACACAATAGGCGAAGTGAACGAATACATCCCAGGGGAAACGGCTACAGTTAGAGAGGCCACGGACACGCCCGGCTTTGCAGGCTGGAAAAGTGGCAGCGGCACCATCTATCAACCGGGTGATACTTTTAAAATCCAAAATGCCACCGTATTAACTGAGCATATCATTCCGATATATGATTTGACTGAAAAAGTCGCAGGCCATGATGAGGGCTGTAGCTACGAACTACAAGTAGGTGATACTACAGTGAAAAAGGCAGAGGTCGGCGATACTGTAACCATTGCACCCACACTTGCTACGGGCCATCGCGTCCATCAAGCAACTGTGACAAAAACAGATGGCACAACCACCACGCCTGTGACAAAACAGCCCGATGGGAGCTATACTTTTACAATGCCACGTTATCCTGTTGATGTAGAGGTCACCTTTGGTAAAGGCTATGATGCCCCAACAGGGTATATCACGGACATCAACGGCTTGATGGCGTACAAAGATATGGGTGGAAACAAGTTTGACATCCAGGGCAGTTTTGACGGTAAATGGAAACAAATTACCTATAGGAAAAACGGGTTTGCTACTAAAATCGAGGGCAACGTAGGCGTCGATGTGAGGTTCCAACACACAAACGATGGTCAAGTCATCGCCATCCACTATGATGTAAGCAACAGCTCTGGCAGCGAGCAGACCTTCTCCCTTGGTTCTCACGCAGACATTCAAATTGGCGCCCACGATGCCGCGCCGATCACCTCTTTGTTTGATGACAAAGGTTTTATGATGGTGTCTCAGGCTGCCGCAGATCAGAAAAATGGCGACTCCGCCCAGTTTAATATGTTCCTAAAAGACCCAGGCTCTGCCGGTATTACCGATGTCACTGGCTACTGGTATGGCCATTACGGTAAGCGTACTCAAAATGTGTTTACCGATTTAAGCCCCAAGAAAGACCTGACCTACGTCGATTCCGGTGCCGCTTGGCACTGGAAGGATGAAGCCTTGGCAGATGGGGCTACCAAAACCTACACTGTTAAGCTAGGCATTGGCGGTGAGGGCAGTGAAGATGTGCTCGTCGGAGCACAGGTCACTTTCCATATGAACAACGGAGACGCTGTTGTGAAATCCGCTGCAAACGGCTCTGTTACAGTGCCTTCCGACCCTACTTGGGAGGACTACACCTTTGTAGGATGGTACATCGATCCGAAATTAGCAACCCCTGCCACCGACATAGAAAGCCTCAATGTATCCACACAACTCTACGCTAAGTGGGAAAAAGATAGCACATCCGACGGAAAGGATAACGATCTGCCTGTGCTAAACGAACCCATTCACATTACAGATGCAACCCAAACTGTAGACAAACTGTCTACCGAGGGTTGGAAGTGGGATAAAAACACAAAAACCCTCACTTTGAGCGGTCTGAACATGTATCTGCCTTACGATGATTCCGCCATTGACATCGATGTGAGTGGGCCTGTGACCGTCGTTTTGGCAGAGACCTCCGACAACACGATTTTGGGCAGTGCCTGTGCCATTGACGCAGAAAATGAAGTGATTTTCAAGGGCGAAGGCACCCTAAATGCCAGCATAAAGCAAAATGGCATCCGTGCCGAGGCGCTCACCATGCAGGGTGGCCATGTGAATTTGGTGGTGGACACCGACTATGTTGCCGCTGATTTTGTAGCAGAAGATGGCAGACTCCCGGTAGAATACAATCCTGTTATCCTAAAAACGGACAAGTTTGTTGTCAACGATGGCATAATCACCGCCGTGGCCCCAGAAGCCACTGAGGAT
>CAYJGT010000099.1:0-3235 GCA_964370035.1 uncultured Oscillospiraceae bacterium | reverse complement strand
GAGAGTAAACTAATAAAAGCCTCGAAACGTTATTTAATATCAAGCTCTTCAATTGGTTTTGGCTTTGAAAAATAATATCCTTGAGAGTAATCTATTTTTTCATCTATTAAAATCTGCTGAATATGTTTGTCCTCAACAAACTCCGCTACAGATTTACAATTAATTAGATTCGCCATATAGTTGATTGACTCTAGAATGATTCGGCTATCGTCAGAAGTTGTTAAGTTCTTGATTATTTCCCCATCAATTTTAATTACATCAGGTTTTAGGGCTATAATAGAAGTGTATGTGGAGAAGCCAACTCCGAAATCATCTACTGCAATTTTACAGCCAAAATCTCGCATAGTATTTAAGAAAGAATGTAATTCTTGTCCGCTATTATAGTTTTCGGTTTCCACAAATTCTACGGTAAGTCTATGAATGTTAGGGTAATCCTTTGCTAAATCAATAAACCACTTAATAAATTCAGGATTTTCTACATCAAATAGAGATATATTTATTGAAAATTCTGTTTCCTTATATCGAAAATCATCTAGAACTTTTCCTATTAATTGTTTGCTTAGAGTTGGATAAAGTTTGTATTTTTTTGATATTTCCAAAAAAATCCCCGGATTGTATATCTGGCCATCTTTATCAGAAATACGCATAAGAGCTTCGTATCGATCCACCTTACCAAGATTATTGTTATAGAGGCCTTGATAATATGGAATTACCTTATCGTTGTTAATGGCATAATTAATCAAGTTGAAAATTTCTATATCCGAAGTATTTTCTGCCACAAGCACCTCTTTTTCATTTGAGGCAATAATATAGTTGTTTTGAGATTTTCTGTGATGATAAAATGCACTTTTTGCCCTATTTATCAAATCGTCTCCAAAAACTAGGACGAAGCGAGATAATGCGCTTAGTTGGGCTTGATGAGCTGTTGTATGAACATAATTCTCGTAAACTTGTCGCATAAGTGTTTCAAAGTCTTTGTCGCTAATATCTTCTGTACCTGCAACTATAAAATTCTTATAATTATACATATAATGGATAAGAACGTTTTCTAGGCCTGCGGCCTTAAGGTCTTCTCTTCCTTGGGTTAAAACTTCCTTGCAGCCTAAGGCATAGGCATCTTCTCCGAAGGTAGCTATCATTAAATCAGCATTGACTATTTCTGTCATGCAAATCTTATTTATTTTTTTATCCTTTATATCAATTTTAAATTTTTCATATCTGAAGACATTGTAATCAGAATCGACATTGTTTAAATCAAGAATATGATTGCTAGTCATGCTATGGCACCTCATTGCTTAAAATTACCTAAAAAATAATTACTTTTTTACAGCTTACAAAAATGATATCACAATATGAAATGTAAAGTGTGATTGTTGCGTGTAGTTTCTATATAAATATCAAAGAGGGTATTATTTTGAGATGTTTTCGCAGAATTGATTGAGGCGAGCTCCAAAATGCAAAAAAAACTCAAGTTAAGATGCCCTTAATAGGATTTTATGATAAAATAAAAAAGTGTGTTTCTAAATGCATTATTATGTGATTAAAAATGACGGATATCTTAGACGAATATCTATTCTAGATAAACGTAAATTGGAGGGTTGATTTATGGGAGAAATAAAACAAAGAGATTATATGTTTGATACATTTAGAGGGCTGCTTATTTGGACTATTCCAATATCGCATTTTACTAGAGTAGCCGGTGGGTTTCATCAAGATTCATTAAGCGGAATTGTATATATAACTATAAATGTTTTTGTAATGCAAGCTTTTGTATTCTTGTCGGGCTATTTTTCTAAAAAACCAATTAGGGCGAGAGAAACTGCATTTAAAACATTTTTATGGCCACTCATAATTTTTACACCTTGTTTCTTTTTTGTAAGACTGTACTTTTATGGAAGTGCTAATTTCTATTGGGATGTGCCTGCTTTTGCACTATGGTACTTATGGGCATTATTCATTTACAGGTACTTCTTAATAAATTACATTAAGATACCATATATTTTTACTTTAGCAATTATACTTTACCTTGTGGCTGGAGAAATTTCTTGGTTGGATGAAACCTTCGCATTAGGCAGAGTTGCTTCATATTTTCCATTCTTTTTGCTAGGATATTATTGTACAACGGAACATTTAAATAAATTAAGGTCTTTAAAAAAATCTACTTGCGCATTGTTAGGAGCTGGACTACTAGGAATGTCAACGGTTCTTGCATTCTTTGGGAATATGTTCCCTGTAGGGTTTTATCTGCTTAAGATGCCAAGTGACCATGTAGGGGTGGAATGGTATTGGGGAATTATAGGCAGAATAATGATTTTTGTTCTTGCTTGCTTGTGGATTGTTCTTATGGTAAATATTCTTCCGAACAAGAAGAGCTACTTGTCCTATGTGGGAATGTGCACTATGCCAGTTTACATATTTCATCTGGTTGTTAGGTATTGGGTCAAAGAAGAAAGCATTTATTTAGGAATATTCCCTGAAAATGATATACTATACTATGTTCTAATTTTTGGACTGGCAAGTTTATGTGTAGTGGTATTTACCCTTAAACCTATTGTTTGGATTTATGATAAGTTTGTTGATGGTACATATTATTTATTTATGCTACTCTTCAATGCACTTAAGAAAATGGTTGGTTGTATAGATAAGAAATTTGAAAATCTGGGGAATAGACTGGTTGCCCAGAAAGAGGATAAATTGAAATAGGGAGCATTATATTTTAATGTTGTGGCATGGGAAAAATAAGGCGATATGTTATAAAGGTATGGTGTAGAGAAAATAAAAAAGGCTCTGCTTCAAATGTTGGGTAGAGAGAAGAAAAAAATAATTAATAACCGATAGGAATGCATAAAATAAATATGTGTTCCTATTTTTGTATTGAGAATTCATTTGCTATTCTTCGCACTAGGGAACCCATTTGCTATTTTCAACACCTCTTAAGAAATTCTATCGGAAGACGTATGTATTTAGAATAGGGCCTTTGTCCGCCCCCTTACTAATTTAATTGAATATAAGAAGAGAGGAGAAGGAAAAATTATAGGCCTAAAAGGCAAAAAAGGAAAAAATTTGAAATAATAAAAATATTTTTGTTGAATATAAATAATAAAAATAATATAATATAGTAAAGGGGGTAAACCATATGGAATTTAATTGGATTGCTAATGAAAGCGCCAAGCCAAGTATTACTATAAGTTCAAATAATATTACCTTAAATAAGTCTGCATGTAATTATTTTGAT
>CAYJGT010000098.1:0-3272 GCA_964370035.1 uncultured Oscillospiraceae bacterium | reverse complement strand
TTAATGTTGCATTTAGTCTAAGAAGGATTTAAGCTTGCATTTAGTATGGGGAATACTAAGAAAGGAATTAACAATGAACACTAAAGAAAATACCAATAAGAAATCAAAACATTTAAGCGAAGGTGAGCGAGGAGTTATTCAAAATTTGCTTTCCAAAAACAAATCCATGACTGAAATCTCTAGACATCTCAACCGCTCACTATCCACAATAACAAGGAAGTTAAAAAAAACACTGAAGCAGTAAAATACTACTTCGCTATAAAGCCTAACTTATTAAGGCCATATCATTGTAAAAATAGTTCCTCTTTTTTTATTTGTTTTTGCAACATAGAGATTATACAATTACAATTGTTTTGTTTTTTTATTTATTTTTTAAGTTTTTTTCCACTAACACGCCTATCTTGCTGCTTAGGAAACAAGCAATGATAATAGGTATAATTACTACAATAGGAAAGCATAAAAACAAGACCCCAACTACTACTATAGGTTTTTTCATCACAAAACCTAAGCTTGAAGCAATTATTACAGCAACTGCATACTCAGGAATTATTGTAAAAATGTCTGCCACAGCATATCCAATACAACTCGCTCCATATATTAGTGGGAAAATAGTTCCCCCTCTAAATCCAAAAGCATTACATATATTAGTTAAAAAAACTTTTGTTATTCCTATAAGTATTAATACCTCTATACCATAAAACTGCCAATTTTCTATTAAGTCAAACAACTGATGCTCTCCAGAGAACATTGTTAAAGGTGCAACTGCCCCAATAGTTCCCAATACACCACCACCAATGACACATGTAATTAATCTATTATGTTGAACCTTACCAGAGAGTTTATGTAATACTTTCTCTGTAAAATAGAAGAAGACACCAATTAATATTCCAACCACCAATAAAGGAATAAAATAAATAAATACTTCTGGGGTTATTTGAAAAGAAACTTCAAAACGAGGTAGCCCTGCTCCTCCTTCGAAAAGTTCTCCCCATAGTTTCATTGAATAAAATCCTGAAAAAATAGTAGCAAGACACACTAATACTTTAGCAAGTTTAAATTGTTTTTCAGTTAGTTTTCTTTCTTTTAACTCATCACTATTTGGGGCTGTTTCATTAGCTTTTCTTTGCCCTTTCTCCATATCATAAGTAGCAGCTAGCCCCATGAAAGGTGCGTGAAAAACAATTGCTAATGTTGCTCCAAAACTAGCTTCAGCAAAGCTTCTAAGTTCTTGTCTTTTATATTTTAATCTGCCCCCAACCCACAAGCAGAGACCCACAATTACTCCTGCTAGACCAGCCTCTGGGCCAATTGCACCACCAAATATTAGGGGGAGTAAGGCTGCTATTGCTAGAATATGTAAGGAACTATAATCAACTCCTTTTCCGGTTTTTAAATCAACCATTATTTCTTCTAATTCTCGGGGTAATACCCCAAATTTATTTTGAAATAGGCCTATAACTATCCCTCCAATTAGACATACTACTATCGTATAAATTCTCATATCAGGAAAAAATCCAGGTAAATAATTCCATATTAAATCAATACCTAAATTCATTACTTTCAATATTCCCCAAATCAATGTTCCTGCAACAAATCCTAAAAGGCCTCCAAATAAGACAAAAATAAAAATATATTTAATCTTGGTAAAATTCATTTTGCATCCCTCTCATCATATTAGTTCACAAAATACTAATTACTAATTCAACTTTCCTTGTTTTCTCATTAATTCAATCCCATTAACTTTTTTCATTAATCAAATTATATCAGTATTTGCACAGAATTTATAGTCTTTAGTTTCTATATTAGCGATACTAGCAACACCTTATTTTGAGAACACTTCAAAATAAAAATAATGTAGTAAGCAACTTACTACATTATTTTTTTAATTTACATTTTTCTATTATCACACAAAGAGTTTAATAAAGATTAGCAAAGATTTCTCTAATCTCTTCATCTTCTAGGAATACATAGTTATTCCCTAATAGTCTTTGCTGATTATCTATAGTAGACTTTGTAAACTCATCAATTTGAGCTTCTACCATTCCATATTCACTAAGCTTTTTCTTTGTTAATAGTTGATTTAAGAACTTTTCTAATTCATCATAAACAACTTCCTCTGAGCATCCTAAGATGTTTGCAAAGATTTTATTCGCTAATACAATTTTACCAGTAGGATTTTTTTTCATATACATTTTGAAAACTTCAGTAAAGAATGCATAATTAGCTTCTCCATGAGCTACGTGGAATGCACCACCTATTGAATATGATAAGGCATGAACAGCAGCACAACCTGCATTTCCAAATGCAATTCCTGCATAGCATGAAGCATAAGCAAATTCAGTCAAATATGGCTTTCTATTTTCAGCAGTATTTCCACCAGCAGCAATAATTTTCTTATAGCCATCCATTATCATTTCAATTGCTTGAAGTGAATACATTTCTGTAAAAGGTGTAGCCTTTGGAGATAAGAAAGACTCTATAGCATGAATTAAAGCATCTATCGAACTTGTTGCAAAAACATAGTCTGGAAGTCCAGCTAAAGATTCAGGTATTAATACTGCTATATCTCCGTAAGTCGCATCTACAGCTAATCCTTTTTTAACTTTATCTTCCTTTAGTTCAGCTATAGTTACATTTGTTACTTCTGAACCTGTTCCACAAGTTGTTGGGATAAGAATTAATTCTTTTGCTTTCTTTGCTAAAGTTGGGTTTCTAAAAAGTTCTATTGATCTCTCAGGTACATCCAACGCTAAAACCTTACAAATATCAACGATTGTACCTCCTCCGAAAGCAATGATTCTATCAAAGTCGTACTTATCCATATCAACTTTCATCGCATCTATCATTTCATCTGAAGGTTCACCCTTCCCATACTTTTCTTGATAAATTACCGGAATATCCAAACCTAGAGGTTTCACATATGGATCATACATCCATTGATTGGTTACAAGAATATCCCCTTTTCCTAGTTTAAATTCTTCATTAAACTTTTCAAATGTGTCAAAATAAAAAATCTTTGGCACTACTCTTAATGCTTGCATAACTTACCTCCTATTTATAATATTTCTACTAAAATTCAGCGTTAAAACGCTTAACAAATTCAACTTTTAAATCTTCTTTAAAATCAGGGTGGGCAATATTAATAAGAGCTCTAGCTCTATCTTTTAGTGTCACCCCTCTCATTCTAGCTATTCCATATTCGGTTACAATATAATCCACATCACATCTACTTGTAGTTACTGCCGCTCCATGTGCTATAAATGGTACAATTT
>CAYJGT010000097.1:0-3330 GCA_964370035.1 uncultured Oscillospiraceae bacterium | reverse complement strand
ATCCCCCTTAGCTCCACCATTAAAAGTAGGCTTGCCTGCTTTTTTTATTTTAAAGAGGCTATAATTGCTTCTTCTTCAGCCTTCAGTTTTTCTGAAATTTTCTTCCTTATAATACATATCTGTAAAATGATTACAACTAATAGTAAAAATCCAACTCCACCTATGGCAATATACAACCATTTGCTGTCAATTTCCTCTACAGTTTCTCCAGTAACGAAAACCATTTCTCCTGTTTCTGGATTATATACATAGTAACCACTCCCAGAACCGTTATCACCGTATAGCATCATGTAGCCTTGGCCATTAACAAGGAAAGTTTTACCTTCTATTTCAATAGTTTCTGCCAAGGCAAATGTTTCTTCCTCTTCATTATATAAATATAGAAATTGATTTCCTTCTCCATCTTCAACTGCAACTAAAGTATATTTATCATCAAATGTCTTATACCCTTGAATCTCTTGACCCTTGTATGTAACTTTTATTTCCTCTAATCCTTCTGGCATTTTAGATTTATTATAATTATCAATAACTGTATATACAGTTCCATTAAAAATAATTTGATTTTCTTCCAGGAAAGCATAGGTTATGGTGTATTCTTTTTTATCTCCATTTTCAGCTGTAACAGTAACAATCCTCTCTTTGGAATCTTCGTTTATCTCCGTATCACCAGAGACATTCACTTTAGAAGCAGAACTTTCTGGGCTTGCCGAAATAGCGCATTCTTTATCACTTTCGCTAATATACAATATATATTCTGTTATATCTTTAGAAAATTTAGGTGCTAATACTCCTGCTGATGTAGTAAGGCTTTTTAAGTTTGTATTCGAATCTTCTTTTTCTTCACCATCATCAGATGCTGAGGATCCTCCGTTAGAAGAGCTACTAGAACCACTTGAGCTTCCTGAGCTGCTAGAACTTCCTGATCCGCTTGACGAGGTTTTTACAGTAAAGGTAACAGACCTACTTCCTCCAACTGCCTTTCCATCGTAATCAGTTACATCTACCGCTGTAACTGTAACTGTAGTACTTCCTGAACTAGGGGCAGTAACAGAAATAGATGAGCTAGAATTATCAATAAATACTGAAGATGAACTTACAGACCCACCCCCAGAAGCGCTAATTGTAAACTTTCCAGCGCAGGAGCTAGCTCTGATTGTAACAGTGCCCTTTCCACCCGCTGATATACTTCCTCCTCCAGAAACACTAAATGAACCTGCAGCATGAACTTCCCCAGTATTAAAACTTCCAACAATTAACAACGTAGCACATATGATGGCCAGTACTTTGCTAAATTTCATTTTTCCTCTTTTCTATAATCAATTCTCCCAATTAATCTAGCTAATACACAATAAACATATTATAAAACATAAGCATGTCTTATACGTGTTTGTTCTAATTGGCTAGTTAATAAATTGTTTCAGTTATTAATTAGGATTTCCCACATAACATATTAAATCTCATATTAGCAGAACTTCCTTACCAAGTAATTTGTTCTTCATCCATTATATGATTTTTCACTTGGATGTAATCAAGAGAAGTTATCTTTCCATCACCACTGGTATCGGCACCCTTAAGAAAAGACCCTGTTAATTCTGTCGTATCCATTATATGATTTTTTACAAGAATATAGTCTAGGGAGCTTATTGTTCCATCTCCACTAGCATCTCCTTTAACCACTACAGGGATTTCATTTATTAAGACATTCTCTTCATTGTAAAACTTAACAGTCATTCCGGTTCCAACATTGCCTGTAGTTACCATGCTCCCTGAAGGGCTAAATATTTCTGCTTTTTCATATGTAAATGTGGCCGAGGTTTTTAGGTTGTTCAAAAAATCTGCAGAAGAAGTTTTTTCTGACACCTTAGTGATATAGCTTCCTATTAAGTATTCCCCCCAACCAGCTGGTGGTTGACTTCTTACTAATTCTAAGGTATAAGTTCTATCTACACCACTGCTTGAAGTTACTACTAGGTCAATTATATTAGAGCCTACATCTAGCTGAACATTGCCACCTCCAGTAACTGTGGCTCCAGAGTCACTTAGTTTAGGAGTAATATTTACAGAATCAACATCATAAGCAACTACACCTTCGTAGCTATAATCATATCTATCAAAGGTAGGTGTTATGGTTGAATTGCTTACAGTTATATTTTCAAGATAATTATCATTATTACCTGTTCCACTAGGTCTTGGAGCCGCTTCTTCAGGCATGTTTTTGAATACGGGAATTTCAAAGGTTAGAGGGCTATCTTTTATATCTTCATAACCTAAACTAAGGTGATAACCTTCTGTATCAGCACCTCTAATATTTGTCATATATTGGCCTGTTCCTACACTGTTCATGCCATTCATTACATTCCATTTTTTAAGGTAGATTGTATATTTATTATTATAAATATATGAGTCTGCATAGAATTCTGAACCGCCCATAATTGATTTTTCGACTGTATTCCATGGTCTTCCATAACTGCCACTTGCACTTGCATATTCTAAGCCGTTAATTACAGGATCAGGGTTACCATAGGCTCCTACATTAAAATAATTGTATATCCCTCTATATCCGCTAATGTCCCCTTGTATAGAGCCACCAGTTCCGTTTATTCCTTGTTCCGTGATTATCATTGATGCCAATACCATTGAATTTGCTTTGTAGGTTTTTCCTGCTTCTAATAGAACCTCGCTATATGTCTTTGCAGTCCCTGGAATATTTCCATCCATAAATGTTCCGTCAATAATATTTTTTAAATTTGCTGCAGTATTTGTTTCTGCATCATATTTAGTTGAATAGAATTGGAATATATAGTTTTCATCTAAACTATTTCTTGGATCCATATGATATTCAACAGCTTGTTTTGAGGCAGCAATCCAATAACTACTATCTAATCCCACATAAGTTTCTGTGTTAAAGTTATATGCACCCTTTTCCATAGACTTATATGAGTCATCTTCTGTGATGTGAGTCAAACTTGTGCTGATAGGATTTGTTTCTTCATATATTACATCATCCCAATCTAGACCTGTATGTGCTGCAACAAACTTCCAATCTGGATATTTAGCATGTAGTTCTCTAAGACCTTCCTTGTAGCTTTCTGGGAACCCTTGTTCAGTTAAGTATGTTTCAAAGTCATCATCTGGTTCATAAGGAATATCTGGGGTAGTTGTCTCTATACTGATATATGCTGCAGACATGTAACCAGTCGAACTTCCGTGTTTTACCTGATACCAGCTTTGGCCTTCTTCATAATTAATTATTTCTACTCTAACGCCATCCATCAGAGCCACTATTATGTCATAATCTGTTGATGGCCCTTCTCTCATATTAAGTCCATT
>CAYJGT010000096.1:0-3377 GCA_964370035.1 uncultured Oscillospiraceae bacterium | reverse complement strand
AATTGAGAACATTAATAGAGATGACGAAAAAAAAAAGAATTGTAATAAAACAGATGATGAGATAGATAAGGCAGATGCGACAGAAAAAAATATTGATAAAAACATGGGGCAAAGAGGAGAAAGCCTAGAAGCAGAAGAACTAGAACAGAGATTTAAAAAAAATAAATTTAAGCATAGAGTTTTAGTAGGCTCTGTGGTTGTGGCAATGGCTGGAGGTATATATGCTAGTATCCAAGTTGGAATGGCAACTAGTTTTTACCTTACTAGTGCGCTGATGATATTCTGTATGATGGTGCCATTCTTTATAACCTTTGAACGAAGCAAGCCGAAAGCTAGGGAGCTAGTGCTGCTAGCTGTAATTATTGCATTGGCAGTGGCGGGAAGAGCAGCTTTCTTTATGGTTCCTCAGGTTAAGCCAATTTTGGCAGTTGTAATTGCAGGAAGCTATTGCTTAGGCCCTAATTCTGGGTTTATTGTAGGTGCTATGTCAGCCTTTGTATCCAACTTCTTGTTCGGGCAAGGCCCTTGGACTCCTTGGCAGATGATTGCTATGGGAATACTCGGAATGTTAGCAGGACTAATTGGAAAAAGAGCAAGAAAAAGCAATAGCGAAAAGAGGGCAGGTAAGGAAGCGGTTAAAGTGTCCATGTGGTTCGCTGTAGCTGGAGGCATAGGAACATTTTTAATCTATGGGCTATTTGTGGATATATGGACTATATTTGGATTTGGATCGGTTACCTTAGAATCCATATTACTGATATATATGGCTGCAATACCATTTAACGGAGTATTTGCAATTTCAACTGCAATATTCTTGTTATTGTTTGCAAATCCAATTATTAATAAGATTGAAAGAATAAAATTAAAGTATGGGTTTGAACTAGATAGATAGGAGCTGTAATTTACAGAAGAAATTTGCTGAATGCTAATAGCAGATAGAACTTTAGCGGTGGTAGGGCAAACTAGAAACATAGCAAAAAGCCTGATATGCATTAATGTATATCAGGCTTTTTAAAAAGTTGATTAGAGGGAAGATTTAGATAAATGAATAAAAATAAAAAAATATGCATAAATATGCAAAAAAGTGTTGATTTATAAAAATGTTCATGTATAATAATTGTAGGAAGAAATTTTGTAAGAAAATTCGTAGATAGTATATATGAATTATGAAAAGTTAGTTAGAAGGAGAATAATAATGAACACAATAACAAATAACAAAAGAGCACATGTACTTGTTCAAGCTTTGCCATATATTAAAAACTATTCAGGAGAAACTGTAGTTGTTAAATACAGCGGAAATGCTATGATAGGAGATGCATTAAAAGAAGAAGTTATTAAAGATATTGTACTTATGCATCAGGTTGGAATAAATGTTGTGCTTGTACATGGGGGCGGACCTGAGATAGATTCCATGTTAGGAAAGGTTGGCATTAATGTAAAGATGGAAGGAAACACAAGATGCCTAGACAAAGATGGAATCGGAATAGTTCAACAGGTACTTGCAGGGAAGATCAATAAAGATCTTGTACAACTTATTGAAAGTCACCAAGGCAAAGCGATGGGGCTTTGTGGATTAGATGGTTCAATGCTGACAGCTACAATGATAGATAGTGAAAGCCTTGGCTTTGTGGGGCAAGTTGAAGAAGTAAATACTGAGGTAATTGAAATGGCACAAAAGGGCGGATATATTCCGGTGATTTCTGCAATTGCCAGTGGCTATGATACTACAGAAGTTTTACATGTAAATTCTGACATAGTCGCATCTAAGATAGCGTCAGCTTTAGGAGCTTCGAATTTAATTTTAATGACAGATGTAAAAGGAATTCTTGAAAACAAAGAGGATGAGTCTACTCTTATACCAGAGATTAAGGTAAGCGAAGTCCCTAAGTATAAGAAAAATGGTGTAGTTTCAGGAGAAATGATACAAAAGGTAGATTGCTGCGTTGAAGCGGTAAGGAGAGGGGTTAGCAAGGCAACGATAATTGATGGCACAGAGGAGCATTCAATTTTGGTAGAGCTGTTTACTGATGAGGGTACTGGAACTTTGTTTTGCTAAAAGCGAATGATAGAAAGAGTTAATATATGAGTTATTGGTACACTAAAGCAATAGACTGAAGGAAAGACCTTGTAGACATTGAAGGCATATTGCAGTGTTAATAGTGGTTGGAAACGAAGGCAAAACAGAGTTGGAAATAGTAAAAAAGCAAAAGCCTTTGATAAAATTGATCCTTGAGGCCACTTAAAAATATTAATAAGTTTTGGATAGAATTGAAAGTTTTGAAGAAATAAGAAATATAAAGAAATGAGGATAGAAATGAAACATTTATTAAAAATGCTAGATTGGGACAAAGAAGAAATAATCGAAGTATTAGGTCTTGCTGACCAATTAAAATATGAACAAAAACACGGGATTCCACACTCGAAAAACTTAGAAGGCAAAACTTTGGGAATGATATTTGCAAAATCATCCACAAGAACAAGGGTTAGCTTTGAAGTTGGGATGCGCCAACTAGGAGGTCATGCACTATTCTTATCTTCTAAAGATTTGCAGATTGGAAGAGGCGAACCAGCTGAAGATACAGCAAGGGTTCTTTCTCGTTATATAGACGGGATAATGATAAGAACCTTTGAACAAAAAGAAGTTGAAACTATGGCTGAACATGGAAGTATTCCAGTAATAAATGGACTAACGGATTTTTCTCATCCTTGTCAAATTTTTGCAGACTTAATGACAATTAGAGAATATAAGGGAACCTTTGAAGGGGTAAAGATGGCCTTCATTGGAGATGGAAATAATGTGATGAATTCATTAATTGTTGGTTGTCTTAAGGTTGGGATGGATGTAGCCATTGCTTGCCCAGAGGGCTATCACCCTCCGCAAGTTATTCTAGACTTTGCTGCAGAATATCCTGATCATTTTGAAATGACTGATATTCCAGAAGTAGCAGCAAAGGATGCTGATGTAGTAATTACAGATGTATGGACTTCTATGGGTCAAGAAGAAGAAACAATTGCTAGAATCAAGGCATTTGCAGGGTATTGTATTAATGAAAAATTAATGAAGAGTGCTAAGGAAGATGCAGTAGTAATGCATTGCCTACCTGCTCATAGAGAAGAAGAGATTTCAACTGAAACATTTGAAAAACATGCGAATGTAATCTTTGACGAAGCAGAAAACAGGCTTCATGCACAAAAAGCTATACTAGTCCACTGTATGGGATAATCTGTACTGCATGAAATAAGTAGCATATGAAAGTAGCTTTATTATATTAAAGATGAATATTTCAAGAATTTTGATGCTCTGCAAGTATTACTCACGTGCGATTCATGATGATAGATAGGGAATTTACATTAAACTTCGTTAAATGTAAATAAAT
>CAYJGT010000095.1:0-3388 GCA_964370035.1 uncultured Oscillospiraceae bacterium | reverse complement strand
TTAGGAATAAGTGAATCCACATTATATAGAAGGCTTAAAGCTTTAAATGTGTAAGCCTTTTTCTACTTTTACGCACACTGTAAATTTCGATCATTTAATTCAATAACAAGTAGCATTTCATATCTTAATTTATTAATAAGATAGCTTGAAAATAGGCAGGCCATTTTCGTACAAGTAAAAAGCACTTGCAATATGAGCAAGTGCTTTTGATATATACTATTTATTTTTATTACTATTGAGGAATATTAGAAATTAGTACTCAATAAATCTTGATCACTAAATCTTAACAGTTGAATATTTTTCAATATCAACTTTCCATCTCTATTCTCAATACTATCACTTACTGTTATAGTACCATTTTCGTCTTTGGTTATGGTGTACTCAGTTGACGAGCCTCTTAACTGAATAATATTTTCCCCTTTACCACCATCAATTTCATTTATTCCTGCATTGCCCATGAAAATGTTATCTTGATCGTTACCAATGATATTTACATTATTTTCTCCTTGCAAAATCAAGTTTTGTAAATACTGAGATTTGAAAGTATATGGGTTGTTCACATCATAATTCATGTCAAAAGTGCCAGAAAAATTTTCGTCAACTGGCATAAAAACATTGATGTATTCAGGCAAGAAGGAAATTATCATCTCATATCCCATAGGATCTTTTTCTTTAACTTCTTCTCTCGTCTTAGCTACGTATGCTCCCCACATACCTCCTTTACCTTCTGTCCACGCTTCCCATAAACCATAATAACTATCAAGAACTGATACAAAATATTCTTGTTCTAAGCTCCCTTCGCCTTCAAGCTCCGTAAGCCAATCTTTACTATCAAATCCCCAAAGACCTTCTGTACCCCAGTCTTCTTTGTTTTCCGGTAATGCATTATTTGTTGCATCTGCAATCTTTTGAGAAGTTTTAGTGTCTGCCTGTGGATTTTGTGTTGTACCTATTCCATAATCATGAACTAAGTGAAAGATTTCTTCCGTTCCAGCTTCACGATGTTCATAGTCATTCTCCATATACCACTGTGAACCAATATTAGATATTTCATTTTGATATAATTCTTGTCCAAGCATTGCTCTTGTGTTCATTTTTCTTTCACCATGTGTTCCATTTGGAATGATCAAAATCGCTTCATCGTCTGCCATTTGATTTGCAACATCATCGCTTAAATTTGATAAGTAAAATTCTAGTAGATAATAGGAATATAGCACTTGTGAGTCAGATACCTTGTCCTGTGAAAGTATACGAATAGGATTTCCATTGGGAGCAATATAATCTACATATTTTGAGTAGTATTTACTTGCTCCGCCACCAAGAGGGTCTGTGTCACGTATAACACTGTATTTATCTACATAAGAAATGTAATTCTCATTTATAATATTATTCTCTATTCTCCAGCTTGGTTTCTTTAACTCAGGTATAACTACTTTAGGTTCTCCCGAAAACAGGAAATGTTTTACACCAAAAACTATTCCTATCAGAGCCACTCCAATGCTTGCTTATATTGTGATTTTTTTCTTTTTTGACATAATAAATTCCTCATAAAATAGAAAAAGCTATACAAATACAACGCTGTTGGCGCCATATCGTATAGCGATAATCCTTTCTGTATCAAATTAATTATACCATATCACAAAAGTTTAATTCCACTATTTCACTAAAAAAACACAGCTTTTTTGAACTACACTACTACCCACAGCAACTACCAGAGCTATCGCTGCAACAACTACTGTTGCTACTACTACTTTCACCGCAGCTATCATTAGAGCTACAGCAATTGGTGTCATAGTTTGAGCATTTGTTATTCTCTGTCGTATTATTTTTGATATTATCACTATAAATCGCTAGCCGTTCTTTTCTAAGAGTATCAAGTTCTGGCGTGTCATAAACTATATTCATTCCATCATAGGGTTTGGTTCCACAAGCAAAGGCTTTTTTACCTTCTACCTCAATAACACAGGCTCCGCAGCCACCATGCTTATGTTTGTTTCTAAAACATGGCGCAATTATAGACACACCGTGCTTTTGTGCAACCTCTACAATGTTATCCTCTGCATTTTCTACTTTCATTTCCTTACCATCAAATATAATTTTCATTTTAGAATTCTCCTTTAATTTTACACTTCATTAATTCTATAACATGGGTATTTATTATGCCCATCTACTTATAAGTTGCTAGTTCTAATGTACATTTTATTCATTTAACTTTAATTTTAATATTGGAAAGTTGTTTCCTTGATCATCAAATTCACTTCTATCATATTGACGAAACCCCATTGCCTTATAAAACTCTACTGCATTAGGATTCTGTTCATTTACATCTACAAATGAAACTTGATACTCGTTAATAGCTTGAGTGGTTAATTTTCTCCCGTATCCTTTTTTCATATAAGGCATATCTAAGAATAACATTTCAAGTTTGTTATCATCAATTCCCATAAAACCAACAGGTACAAGGTCCTTATATTCGACAATCAAAATATCAATTTGCTCTAATCCCATTTCAACAAATGGAATTAGTTTTGTTATATCATCTTCACTTAAAAATAAATGTGTAGATTTGACACTTCTATACCATATTTCTTTAAGATCCGATATTAATTCTTTGCCCCTGTTTTCTTTTTCTATTAACATTTCAACGCTCCAATCGTTATATGAATTTTACTCATACTTCTTACATTGCTAATTCTACCTGTCATGCTCATTTTGTTTAGTCTGCACGCACCAATAAATTTGTCAGTGTAACAACACTTTCTGTTAATTCTGCATTGTTCTTCGCATCATCTTTATCAAAAGCAACAAATCCTTTATTAAATATAATTTCCCACTTTAGGAAGTTACAAATGCTCTTGAATTGGTCAGCAATCAGTTTATACTGAATATCGGTATTTTCGTTTGCACCAATTGCAATTACACCAACTTTCTTGCTCGCATTTTCTTGTATCAAACCGTCTTTTGCATAGAATTTATCAATGAACACTTTAAGCTGACCGCTCATTCCCCACCAATATACAGGTGTACCGAAAATCAGAACATTAGCATCCATCATTTTATTCATATACTCATTGGTATCATCTTTGTGGACACAAGTTCCAGTGTTTTTTTTGCAAAAATCACAGTTCAGACATCCCCCAATCTTTAGAGCAGGAACATCAACAAATTCATACTCTGCACTTGGACATTTTTCTTTTAGCTTACTTTCAATCGCTTTGAGCGCAAATTTTGTGTTTCCATTTCTTGGACTTCCGTTAATAACTAATACTTTCATTTACAACCACCTCCACTACTATATAAATTTACTCATACTTCTTATATTGCTAACCCTACTCATTATGCTCATAATGAGTGACCACCCGACACCTTAATCACTTGCCCCGTAATT
>CAYJGT010000094.1:0-3476 GCA_964370035.1 uncultured Oscillospiraceae bacterium | reverse complement strand
GGTAAATACCCACAGCTTACCATTAGAGTCTCTGGATATGCAGTTAACTTTTCTAAATTAACAAAAGAACAACAGTTAGATGTTATATCTAGAACAATAAACGAGGTAAGATAGAAAAAAATGTTTAAAAGTCAAATAGGGAAAATTCATTCTTTTGAAAGTTTTGGAACAGTTGATGGCCCAGGGGTAAGATATGTGACTTTTATGCAAGGTTGTCCATTTCGATGTTTGTATTGCCATAATCCAGATACTATTGATCCTACTACACCGTCATTTAAAATGACGGCAAAGGAACTATTTAAGAAAATAGAGCCTATGAAAAATTACTATAGAAGTGGAGGCGTCACCTTATCTGGAGGAGAGCCATTATTGCAACCAAAGTTTGTAAGAGAGTTTTTTCAAATATGTAAAGACAATGGTATGCACAGAACCTTAGATACAGCAGGGATAAAGCTTACAGAGGATGTAAAAAAAGCATTACAACTTACAGATTTAGTACTACTAGATGTTAAGTGTATTGACCCTAAAGTACATTTAGAGTTAACAGGGCAACATCTAGAACAAACCCTAGTCTTTGCAAGATATCTAGAGGAAAAGAACATTCCTGTATGGATAAGATATGTAATAGTACCGGGAATTACAGATGATGAAAAACAAATATCAAAGCATGCCGATTTTGTGGCCTCCCTAAATAATGTGGAAATGGTAGAAATATTACCTTTTCATAAAATGGGACTTGCAAAATATGAACAAATGGGAAAAGAGTATCTGTTAAAGGATACTCCTACCCCTACAAAAGAAAGCATAGAAGATATAAAGAGAGTTTATGAAAACCGCGGGTTGAAAGTAAAATAGAGAAAAGAAGACAAGTTATTGTTAACAAATGTGAGAAGATAGACTTACTATGATTGCTAATTGATGGCAGTGAGATGAATTGTTAATAGAGAAAACAGAAAGGGAGCAAAAGAAATTTTGCAGGAAGAATTATGAAATTTTTACATTACGGAAAGCCAACGAAAGAAAAGTTAGAGGACAAAGAGTATATTTACGTAGCACCAATTAAATTATTTGTTACAAATGGAGATTCCCACGAATTCAAGCTTCAGTACACTTGGGCAGAACCAGATTCGCCGCTTCCTGAAATAGTTAGAACTCAAAACCATATAGCTATTGAAGTGGAGAATATTGACGAAGCGATAAAAGCCTATGACGAAATAGTATTTGAACCAGTACAAGCAAAGCCAACTGTTAAGTTAGGATTTGCATTAAAAGAGGGGACTTTATTTGAATTAATGGAGATTACTCCTGTCGAGTAGACTTTTAACAAAAAAATATATTTTGAAAGATAAAATACAGTTTTGGAATCCTAAATAACACTTTCATAAAAGTATACAAAATACAACATATTTTTTATTAACAACTTGGTTTGACAGTGGGCAACCACTTTTAAATAATATTTATACGGACTTATTGGACAATAAGAAAGGAGAAAGTAATATGTCTATAGATGTATTACGAAAAGGAAAAAATGAGTAATAACATTAAATCCATTGAGTTTATTAAACTCGACATTCCAGCTACAGGTTGGAGTGAAAACACAAACATCGTAAAGGTAACTGACGAAAACGGTGTTGTTGGTATTGGAGAAGCGGATGGTCCTCCAGGGGTAATCAAAGCTTACGCTGAGTTAGAAACAGAGCATTTCCAATTAACTAATATTTGCGAAACGGCTATAGGTAGAGACCCACTTGAATTTAAAGCAATTTGGGATGATATGTATGACAAGAGCAAATGGATTGGTTCTAGAGGGATAGGTCTTTTTGCTATGTCTGGTATTGATATGGCCTTATATGACCTTGCAGGAAAGCAACACAATGTACCAGCATATAAGTTATTGGGAGGAAAGCAGAGAGAAGTAGTAACACCATATTTTACACTTTATCCATCGCACGATTTAGAAGAACCTACTTTGGAAGACTACTATAGAATGTATGAACCTCTTTGTGCAAAAGCAAATGAAAAAGGTTGTAAAGCTGTAAAAATTTGCTTATCTCCAGGCGTGATTTCTTTATATGACGATCATAAAGTTGTAGAGTACTTTAAAGAAATTAAAAAAATGCTTAATCCAAATACTAGGATAATTGGAGAATTTCTGTATCGTTGGACAGATTGGCAAGCAGCAAGATGGACACTTAACAAGTTAGTTGATGAAGTAGATTTGTATTTAGGGGAAGCAGTACTTCAGCATGACGATTTAGAAGGACATAGAAAATTAGCTGATTCAGTAGCTACTAGAATTGGAGCTTGTGAAATGATGACAAGCCATTATGAAATTATGGAGTGGATTAAAAATTCTAAGATTTCAGCTATTCAATTAGATGTAAATAGAGTTGGTGGATTTACGCCTCTTATGAGAATTCAAGAACTTTGTGATAACTATAATTTACAGCTAATGCCTCACGGATGGGCTTCAGGTATTTCTGCTGCTGCAAATAGGCACTTTGGAATTGCAAGCAGAACTTCAATGTTCCCAGAATACCTTCACACTGATTTCTGGCCAGGTGATTTGATTAACAAAGTAACTTATGATGATCCTGAGATTATCGATGGCACTTTGGCAATTAGTGAAGCACCAGGACTAGGAATGAAGTTAAACACTGAGTTTTTAGAAAAAATGACAGGTGCAGATTTTTCAGACGTAAAATAATGTTAACTTAATTAAAGGAGAAAGAAAATGACAGGAGCAGTAGAAAAAAGAAGCATCAGCTTCGTTACGGTAATTATTGCATTTGTTGCAGTAGTTGTCCTTGGTGGATGGCTAATTTTAATGCCAGACCAAGCAGTTGAATCAATCGGGGCAGCACAAGGTGTTGTAGTTAAGTATTTAGCACCATTTTATTTATGGTTTGGCCTAGCTTGCGTAGTATACTTATTATACTTTTCGCTATCAAAATATGGACATATTAGATTTGGTAATGGAAAACCTGAGTTCAAGAACTTTACTTGGTTAGTAATGATGTTCTGTGCAGGCATGGGATCATCTATGATGTACTGGGCTATAATTGAACCATTGTATTACTTGACAGGGCCTCCAATGGGAGCAGAAGCGATGAGTTCTGAAGCATTTATGCTAGCTGGAACATATGGCCACTTCCACTGGACAATTACAGCGTGGACATTATTTGCAGTAGGTGCAATTCCAATGTGTTACAGATTTTATATTTTGAAGAAACCAGGTCTTTCTCTAGCGCTAGCGTGTGAGGGAGTACTAGGAAAAGCAGTTTATGGTCCTTTAGGAAAATTAATCGAAATCATAGTAGTATTTGGTATTTTAGGCGGACATGGAACTACTTTAGTTCTTGGAATCCCAATGATTCAAAACAATGTGTCAAGACTATTTGGAGTGCCGGATACTTTGGCAACAGGAATAATTCTAATTGCAATTGTAACAGCCCTATTTATGATTAGTTCTTGGC
>CAYJGT010000093.1:0-3673 GCA_964370035.1 uncultured Oscillospiraceae bacterium | reverse complement strand
CATTAATCAACTGTACTAACAATTTATCACATTCACCTGTTTTCTACAATGTGCCAAAAGTCCTATTTATCCCTTTACTCTGCCGAAAGTGCAGCCATAGTTATATAGTTATATGGCTTGTTGAAGTGAGGCAAGAAAAAAATATCTGTAAGCTTTAGTTTATCAATAGTAACTTTCTCTTGAACAGCTAACGAAAACATATGTATTCCCATTGACATATCGTATGTAGATGCCATTTGCGCTCCTAAAACTATCCTGCTTTTCTTGTCATAAACTATTTTTAAAGTTACCAGGTCATTTTCCTTCATGAATTCAGGCCTTTGATTATCGGTATATGCAGTTACACCTACATCATAACCAAACTTCTTAGCCCTTTCCTCATTTAGCCCTGTTGAAACCATATGCAATCCCCATATGCTTATTCCATTTGAGCCTTGAACTCCAATAGTTTCTAAGGCTGTCCCACAAACATTATGGGCTGCCACGATTCCCGACCTAACTGCATTGGTTGCTAGTGCAATATAGTTTATATCATCAATGCTATTATCAAAAACTGTAGCACAGTCACCAATTGCATAGACATCAGCTTCCGATGTTCTTTGATTTCTATCTACTAAATAGGCCCCATTCTTAAATAAGGTTAAGGCTTCTTCTCCTAATTGGTTATTGGGTTTAAATCCTACTGCCAATATAACCATATCTGCTTTATGTATAGCTTTATCAGTCACAACGGCTTCTACTGTAGTTTTACCCTCCAGCCTAGCTACTTTTTCTCCAAAAGCAAGCTTCACACCATTCTTCTTAAGAGTTTCTCCCATTCTCTCGCAAAGATCTTTATCATAATAAGTACTTAAGCAGTTCTCCGCCATGTCAATTAAAGTTACTTCTTTGCCAACTCTTACAAAAGCTTCCGCAAGTTCTACTCCAATATAGCCTGCACCTACAACAGCAACACTTTTAATATTGGTAGACTCTAATTTTTCTATTACTTCTGCTGCATTTTGATAAAGTTTTACCTGTTGCACATTTCCTAAATTTTTGCCTGGTAAATTAGGAATAATAGGTTTTGATCCTGTTGCTAAAATCAACTTATCATATTCTTCTACTATTTCCTTCCCCTGTTTATCTTTTGCAGTTACTCTTTTATCTTTAAAATCAATATTCCCCACTACTGTTTCCATATAAACTTTAGCTCCCTTAGATTCTAAAATTTCTTTATTTGAGTAGAATAACCCTTCTGCTCCCTCAATCTGTTTTCCTATCCAAAGTGCCATTCCGCATCCTAAAAAGCTAATATTATCATTGCCGTCGAAAACTACAACTTCATTACCTTTATAGTTATCTAAGATGGTATTAATTGCTGCTGTCCCTGCATGGTTTGCTCCAATTACTATTATTTTACTCATGACTTCTCCCCTCATTTCCGATTTATAAAATTCATATTGTTGCAATTATATTTACATTATTACCCCTAAAGGTTCTACTTAAACCTTTCTCTTTTCATTATAACTAGAATTATGAGAAAAACCATTGCTTCCGTAACAGGCATAGCAAACCAAATGCCACTCGGATCAAAGGCCGTAGGTAATGCCAAAATAAGGCCTCCACTAATTACCAATCCTCTAAGCACTGAAACTACAAAAGAAACATTCGGCTTCATTATTGACTGAAAATAGTAAGTTGCATAAATATTAAAAGGCAACAACAAGAAAGAGATACAATAAATCCTAATAATCTCAGGAGCAATTCTCAGAACTTCTTCTGTCGGAGCCATAAAGGCATAAACAAAAGCTGTAGGAAGCAGCATGGTTACAATAGCCCACAGTCCACTAATTATTACCACCGTAATTATATTGTATCTAAACAACAGCCTTATTCTTCCGCCCTTATTTGCACCAAAGTTTGCAGAGAGCAAAGGTTGCGAAGCTTGGCCAACTCCGTATGCACAACATTGTACGAAAGTTGAAATATTCACTATTATTCCATAAACAGCAAGAGCTGAGCTTCCTAAATATTTCATTATTTGAATGTTAAATAACATGGTTAATATCCCCATTGCAATATCTATGAAAAAGGTCGAAAAGCCCAGAGTAATGATCTTTCTTACTTTCTCTATTATCTTATCAGTTTTAACAATTTTAAGAGTATTCTTTGGGTTTCTAAAGTGAAAAAGCATCACGGACAAAGAGATTGTAGCTCCTAAACAGGTTGCAATTCCTGCCCCCAAAATTCCCATACTAAGGGTGAAAACAAAGAAAATATCACCTACAATGTTAAATACACCTCCCGCAATTATAGCTTTAGTCGATAAAATTGGGTTATTATCATTTCTAAGGAAGGCTGCCATAAACTGCATAAATAGGAATACTGGCAATGAAAATTTAACAGGAATTAAATAAGCTTTTGTCAACGGAAGCAGTACTTCGTCTGCCCCTAAGGCTATTAGGATTTGATCGTCAAACAATATTAAGGAGCCCCAAAGAATGATAGCTATAATTCCTGTAAGATAAACTCCTACCGCAAAGAACCCATTTGCCTTTGATTCATCCGAATTTTCAGAAGACTTCTCTATACTAAATAATATAGAAGCTCCTATCCCTGTTAATAAGCCGAAGCTATAAATCACATTCCAAATCGGAGCAATAATTGCCATTGCTGCCGCCCCTGTAGGACCATGATATTGACCTACAACTATCATATCTACCAGCCCATAAACCGATGGTAATATTGCTCCTCCAAACGAAGCAAAAAGGTATTTTAAATAAATTTTTTTGATATTTCCTTTAATCAAATCCATATTTCCCTCCACAATGAAATGATGTTGATTTATTCGGCATTTTCGTAAATTAAGTACTGCAAAGCGAAAGACATACTAATCCTTTATACTTGTTATATAAGCTTCATTTTATTTGATTTCCATAGCCTCTAACCTAAAAAAACTGGACAAGATATGTGCAAATGCACTTCATCTTATCCAGCGAGTTATCTTATATAACGCACCCTCCGAGTGTGATTAAATATTAACATATCAATACATATGTGTCAACACGACTAAATAAAATTTAAAATTTAAAATTTTATTTAGTTTTTCATGAATTTTCATAAATTATTCTTATAAAAAGTAAAATCTATTTTTTTGGTTCCAATGATTTTCTATGCTTTTGCCTTAGTTTTTTCATTTCATACATTCGCTTATCTCCTAAGGCAATAATCTCTTTTGTGGAAATTTCCTTATCATTCTGGCTAAAGACAATGCCATAACTTACTGATGTTTGATACTTTTTTTCTAAGCTAGAAGAAATTTCCTCAACCTTTCTATAACAATTTACAACCTTAGCAGTAATATCCGCTTCATTATCATATTTTCCTACAACTATTATTTCATCTCCACCATAACGACCAATATGATTTTCTGAAAAATAGCTATAAATAATTTGCGAAACTTGATGAATATATGTATCCCCTTCATTATGTCCATAAACATCATTTACAGTTTTTAGCCCATCTATATCAAAAAAAGCAAGGAAAAACATGTCTTTTTCTTTTGTGGCCTCTGTTATTTTATCAGTAATTTCCTCCCTGTTTAACATTCCAGTTAAATGATCTGTAACTGCGTCCTTTTTCAATTCATTTAAAATGAGAAGCTGTTCTTTATTATAGGCTTCAGTTTCTT
>CAYJGT010000092.1:0-3682 GCA_964370035.1 uncultured Oscillospiraceae bacterium | reverse complement strand
CAGGTACGCATTATTTATGCATACCTGCCTTTTAAAGTTGTTTTTATTATTCTCTGATTCAACACTTATCATGATGATGTAATTTTACACATATGCGAGGCTAGACTCTACAGATTTAGTTTCCCAAATTACTAGAATGCAGAATAGGATATTAGTGATATGCCTTTACCATTTTCCCAGTCAGAAAATTCTACCACTAACTTTGGCCCTTCTGAATCTGTCGCATACCAATAATGCCCATCGTAGTTTCCGCTTTCGTCCATAACAACCTCAGCTTCCACATTACCAGTAAGTTCTAACATATCTTCGTAGGTAGTATCGCCCCAGTTTTCAAATGCAACTTGCTCATCAAATTCAGCCTTAATAGCGCTTAAATCATCAGCAGTAAGTGTGGATTCGCTAGCAGGTATAGTATCTCCTCCGCTTCCGCTGTCACCGCCATCGCCACTATCTCCGCCGCCACAAGCAGCTAATGCAAATACCATTGTTAAAGTCAGTAAAACTAGTCCTATTTTTTTAAAGTTTTTCATCTTAATTACCATCCCTTTCTGAGGTTTTGACGGTTTTACTTTAGTAAAATTGATGTTGCTTAGACTTCAAAGGTGCAAAACTCGTATTTAAAATATTTTATTTTAAATTGTGAAACATCTTATTTTCACACTACCCTCAATATTAAATTCCCTTTAATTAACTTATCGTGAGTTTAACATATATAGGAAGTATAGAAAATGTGCCAAATAGCACATTATTATGTTATGATTTATTTATTGATTTTCCGACTACATTAAATTGTCAAATTTCCGACTAAATTAAATTATAAAACTACTATAAAACTTCCGAAATATGGAATGAAAAATCAAAGCAAAGTAAAGAAAAGTATGATATAATTGTTTCACTAAGTAATCGCAATATATCAAGAAACGAGGCTTGAAAATGAAAATATATAGTAAAAATAGTATATATGTAAGTGCTTTTGCTAAGCTTCCAACAGACATGCCTTCTGGAGGAGTATATAAAGCAGTCGATATCGGATTAATAATAAATACAGAAACCAAAGTAATAGAGGAAATATCATTTACGTTATTAACTGAAGAAGCGAAGGGGTTCTTAAAGCAGCTTGCAGAAGGATATTGCCTAGAGAATGGAATAGATGAACTGGTGGATATAATAAAAAAAAGGTATTTTGGGGCGTCACAAAAAGCGATTTGTGTAACTCTTAAGCTAGCTTATGAAAAGTTTATCCAAATAGTAGAAGCAGAAAATAAGTAAACTAAGCAAAATAGTGATGGAATACAGTATACTAGTACAGTTATTGCTATTGACAATAGGATTACAGTAGTGATAGAATATGCATAATTTAATAAATAAGTTGCTTTATATGTAGGTCAAGCACAACTTGACTAGTAGCAGATAGAATCCAACTAGCAGACATAACTAATATTTTTAGTGTGTTTGGTAGTTGCTTTTTTATTCTCGCATAACATGGAGGTGTAAGATGAGGAATAGAACAGTTAAAGTTTCTCTAGTCCAAATGAAGTCGGAACAAGGAAAAAGCAGTATTAACTTAGAAAGGGGGATAGAATTTATTAGAGAAGCAGCAGATAACGGTGCTGAAATTATTTGCTTGCCAGAATTATTTTATGGAGGATACCATTTAGATTCAAGGGAGATGCAAGAAGTGGCAGAACCATCAGATGGGCCATTTGTACAGTCTTTATCAAAATTATGCAAAGAACTAGGAGTTTATGTAATTGCAGGATATGCAGAATCAGTTAATATCCTAGGAAGAATGTATAATTCAGCAATTTTCATTGACAATAAGGGCGAAGTTATTGGAAATATGAGAAAAGTATATGCATGGGGAGATGAAAAACTTAAGTTTAGGGAAGGAAATGAATTCCCAGTATTTGATACTCCTTTAGGGAAAATTGGAATTATGATTTGTTATGATGCAGAATTCCCAGAACCAGCAAGAATTATGGCGCTAAAAGGAGCAGAGCTAGTATTTGTCCCTGCTGTTTGGAGCATTCCAGCGGAAAGAAGATGGCATGTAGACTTAACTGGAAATGCTTTGTTTAACTTAATGTTCATGGCTGGATGTAACCCTGTAGGGGATGGAGCCTGTGGTCAATCTCAAGTTGTTGGTCCTGATGGAGAAGTAAGAGCTATTGCATCAGCAACAGAAGAAGAAATAATTTACTGTGATGTAGATCTAAATGAAGTAGTAGCAACTAGAAGTAGAATACCTTATTTAAATGATTTTAAAGAAGATACATTCTCTATGGATGCAATAAAAAAATACTAGTATATATTAATTTTAATGGAGGGAAAAAATGAGTAATTTACAAGAAAACAATAAAGTCGCTTATGAAGAAGGCGCATTAAAAGTTTTTAAACTAACACCTATGGAAGTAATATTTACAATAGTTGGGTGCGGTATTGGGTCAGGATGCCTTGGAACCGCATACGCAGCAAGATTAGCAGGATTTCCAGTTGTGACTTTTTGGCTAATCGTTTCAGGAATTTTAACTTTATTTTCAATGTATTATGTAGCAGAAACCGCACTTAGAACAAAAAAAATGGTGCAATTACCAGGATTAGCAGAGAAGTATGTTGGACCTGTGGGAAAAGTCCTTATCTTCTTAGCTGTAGTTATTAACTCTGCAAGTTGTTTAATAGCATACTTTAATGGTAGCGGAAATATTATTAATTCGGCATTTGGACTGCCAAACTGGGTTGGAACATTAATTTTCCTAGCTCCAGCAGCATTAGTAACATGGTTTGGACTTAAAGCTGTAGGTGTAGCAGGAAAATATATGAGTGGCGGAATGGCAATTGTAGTAATAATACTTACAGTAGCTTCATTAATTAGTAAAGATGCTGAATTAAGCAGACTGTTTACATCTAATTGGGAATTTGCAATTCCAATCTTTAATGTTGCTGCATTTAGTTATATCGGACAATACCTTGTACCAGACTTAGCCAGAGGCCTATCGCATGATCCTAAAAAGCTAGCACCATCGTTACTTATAGGACAAATACTGGTAGCAGCACTCTTGATACTTGTTCCGCTAGGTTGCTTCGTTATTAGCCCAGCAGATGAAATCTCAGAAGTAGCTACAATTGCATGGGGTGAAGCTATAGGTCTGTGGGCATTTTTCACAGCAAATATATTCGCATTAATTGCAATGTTTACTTCATTCTGCCCAATCACACAGACACTTGTATCAAATATTGTTGACTTTTTTAACTTTAAATCAGATACTGATGTTAAAACTAGATTACCAATAATGGCGATTGTAATTGGAATTCCATTATTTTTAACACTAAGTGGTATGGTAGGATTTGTAGATGCAATATATTTCTCAGGAACGTTTGCAGCAGCTATAATGGCGATTCTTCCAATACTTATGGTTAGAGGCGCTAGAAAAAAAGGAGATGTTGAGCCTGAGTGGAATTGTGGGAAATTAGCAAGCTGGCCAATACAAGCGGTAATTATAATAATGTATGGTGGTACTGCAGTTTATGCTATTCTTGGAGTAGCAGGAGTATTACCAGCAGGTTGGTAAAATAGTTGGTAGAAATGGAGAAAAAATGAGTCAAAATTTAGCACCAAAAAATGCCGTATTTTATAGAAACCAAAATTGGAAATACCCAAGAATAGAACGTGGTGAAGGAATAT
>CAYJGT010000091.1:0-3787 GCA_964370035.1 uncultured Oscillospiraceae bacterium | reverse complement strand
TGCAAGAAGCATATCCGAGCTTATTCCATTTTTACAGTCAAAATAAATATTCATTATTATTCTCCCTTTTTGTTACTTTTTAATTTCAAATTTTCTTGACGTTCCTATGTTTTTGCTTTTCAAGCTAGTATACTATGCCCTTAGTACACACACTTATTTCTTTTAAAAAAGTTGAAATTTTTTCTAAATTAATATAGCAATTTGCTTCCATCTCAGTAAGCAATTTACCTATTCAATTTCAAAATTTTAGCCGCTGAACAGGCCGCCCCAAATCCATTATCAATATTTACAATAGATACTCCTGGAGCACAGCTATTAAGCATTGAAAGCAATGCTGCTATTCCATCAAAATGGGCTCCGTATCCAACGCTTGTTGGAACTGCAATTATAGGTGCTGAAACTAGCCCTCCTATAACACTGGCTAAGGCCCCTTCCATTCCAGCAATTACAATTACAACTCTTGCCTTTTTTATTTCTTCCGCCTTCGCTAATATTCTGTCTATAGCAGCAACTCCAACATCATAAAATCTTTTTGTCTCTATACCTAAGCTTTCTAAGGTTATAGCTGCCTCTTCAGCAATAGGGATATCAGAAGTTCCCCCAGTAACAACAGCAACATCATAGGCACCTTCTTTTTTTGTTTCTTCTTTTTTCTGTGCTAATCCACACTCTCTTCCATTTAGAACTATTAATTGTGCATCCTTATAAAAGTTGGCTTTTGGAAGAATCTTTTGAACACAAGCAAAATCTTCTTCTGTAGCCTTAGTTGCGATTACTGGCTCTTGGCTTTGCACCCCTAGGACTTTCATAATTTCTGCTACTTCTTCAGATTTTTTGCCCTTAGAAAATATAGCCTCAGGAATACCTGTTCTTTCAGCCCTATTTGGATCTAACATTGCATATCCCATATCTGTAAATTCTGTTTTGTTAATCATCTTCTCAACCTTCTTCTATATACTCAACTTACTAAACTTCTTGTCTCTCTTTTTCATTTGTCCTCTTTACAAATATAATTGCCCTTGATATTTCAACGGTCATTGGTTTACTGTTAAGGAGTGACAATTTGAACTCTCAGAAATTTGTACTTATGTCGAAAATTCCGACATAAGTATTTTCTAGCAGCTCTGTCATTATCTTGGTGTGCTTTTCTCAGTTCCTTTGGCATAGTGTATTCGTTATATAAGTCCGCAAGAGAACTTTCTGGATAAAGATTTCTTGCGCCCAAAATCGCCTGTGAGGTTTGTACTATTTTCATCCAAGCCATGTGGACATTTGATGTTAGTATCCCAAAGTCATTGTGTAAAATTTAGTTTAATATTCCTAAATACATATCTAATTGTTCAATTAAATATTTTGCAAATAATGTTTCCATTGCTTTTAAATTGTTTTTTCCGTGATATTTATCAAAAGCATTATAGTAGCTTATTCTATCAGCAAATTTAATATCAATAGGCGGAAATCCAGCTTTCATCAGTTCCAAGTTAACTAGTAGTCTGCCACATCTTCCATTGCCATCAATAAACGGGTGAATTGCCTCAAATTCGATATGAAAGCGCGCCATTTTAGTAACAATATGTTCAGTGCTGTTTTGATAGTCTGATAGTAACTGTTCCATTTTAGGTACAATAAGATAAGGCTGAACAGGCTCATGTTTTGCACCCATAATAAGAACGGGAACTCTACGATAAATTCCTCTATCGTCTTTTTTGTCTGCCAAAACTAAATAGTGTATTTGCTTTATTATACTTTCAGTAAGCAATACGTTGTCTTTTACTAATTCTGAAACAAATTCGAACGCTTCTTTATGAGCAACAGCTTCCATATGGTCTTTCAGAGGTTTTTTATCAATAGTAAGACCTCGAAGAACTAAGTCAGTTTCTCGGAGTGTTAATATGTTTCCCTCAATAGCATTTGAATTATAGGTATACTCGATAATAAATTGTTCAGTTAAACGCTCTACTTCGCCTTCTGTGAGTGGTCGTTTTCTATCCAGCTCTGCTTTTTTTCTGTTTATCATATCAAGCAAACTTTTTTTACTTTTAAAACGTCCATCTTCAGGCTTTATTGCATTTTCAGGGATTTTCCAAGCACGTCCATCTCTTGTAGCACCTGATATTTTACCATCTGCACATAATATTCTAACTCTGCGGTCTGATAAACCCCATTTTTCACTCGCTTCTTTTGCTGTTATATACATTATTCTCGCCACCCTTCAAATATCAGTATATCACATTAACGGATCAATATCAGGTCTATCGGAATAATATTTTTAGGGTTACGGAATAATGCCGCAAAACAAAATCCCTCTGTTATCATAAATACTGGCGGAGTTTTTTTATCAGAGTGGGTTATATCGTACTGTGGTTCTAGTTTTTCTAAAAAATGCACATAATCAGAGTTGTAATTCTCCAATTATGCGCATAATCTAAGTTACGTTTTTATTGAAATCAACTTTAGCCTTTCGCCGCCTCAATTAAATGACTCATCAATATTGATGTAGTAACATTTCCTACACCTCTAGGCACTGGAGAAATTTCATCTACAATATCTTTCACATTTTCAAAGTCAACATCACCACACATGTTACCATCTTCATCATTATTTATTCCAACATCTACCACTACTTGGCCAGAAGAAAAGTACTCTGCTCCTAACATTTTCGCTCTTCCCATAGACGAAATTACAATGTCTGCTTTCTTAACAACTTCAGGTAAATCTTTTGTTCTGCTATGACAAATTGTTACAGTTCCATTTTCCTTTGTAACCATCATTGCAACCGGCTTACCAATTACCAGACTTCTTCCTAAAACTACCACATTTTTTCCTTCAACTGGAATTTCGTAAAACTTTAACATTTCCATTACAGCTTTTGCCGTACAAGGAGAGAATCCCTTTTTATCTGCATAAGTTCTTGCCATCGAAATATCTGTGATTCCATCCAAATCCTTATTAGGGTCAAGAAGGTTAATAATTTTATCTTCATCTACTGTTTTTGGCAACGGTCTTAAAACCAAGACCCCTCCAATTTTATCATCAGAATTTAACCCTAAAACAGCTTTCTCTATTTCTTCTTGGCTTGAATCAACAGGAAGAGTCACTCTTTCTGCTACAATACCTAACTTTTCAGCTTTTTTTACAGCACTGTTTTCATAATAAACATCGTCCGGCTTTTCTCCCACTCTTAAAATAGCAAGAGTTTTATCCTTTTTCTCAGCTACAAGTTTTTCTTGCTCTTCTTTTGTATACTGATCCATTTTCTCCGTTACAGGTTTTCCTAATAACTCTCTTTTCATTTTCTTCCCCCTAACAAATTATTTTTACTTTCTCACAAATCTATTTCTTAATTTGAGACATTAAAAGCCTCATTTCATATAATATAGACCTTCTTAAATTTAAGTTTTCTATAAAGCGGTAAATACTTATAAATATCCACGCTAAAGCTATTAAGCCCTATTGTAATTTCCCTTATCTCAACTTAAACATTCTAACATAATTATTTAGTCTTTGCCAATCAATTATTCACTAACAATAAAGCCCTAAGAAAACTTAGAGCTTCATCGTTTCGTTCTATTTTTTAATACTAACCTTACTTATTAAAGGCTTTTCTCACTTTTAATTAAGATTAATTTATTAAAACTTTGTTAGCTAAAAGCTCTAACCTTATTTCTAACACTTAATGATCCTATTAACTCTAAATTATCTATAAGCAATCAATAGAATCTTATCTCTAAGCCTTAGAATAATCCAGTAATCTTACCTTCTTTATCAACATCTATCTTCTCTGCTG
>CAYJGT010000090.1:0-3875 GCA_964370035.1 uncultured Oscillospiraceae bacterium | reverse complement strand
TCCAATTGTAAATTACTGGGTATTATACAACTAATATGAATCTCATACATTCACAAAAGTTATATTGATTTCAAACAGTATAGCCACCATTAACACTACCTATAATGGACATAAGGTACAATTTATTTAGGAGGAATCAACATGGGCAAAGTAATATTAATCACAGGGGCAAGTGCCGGCTTTGGTAGTCTTGCTGTTAAAGAGTTATTAAAGCAAGGACATACAGTTTATGCAGGAGCAAGGCGACTTGAAAAAATGCTAGAAATAGAAAAACATGGCGCAAAAATATTTAAAATGGATGTAACCTCCGATGAAGATGTAGAGTCTGTTGTTTCAGAGATAATAAAAAAAGAAGGGCGAATTGATGTCCTTGTAAATAATGCAGGTTATGGCGGCTATGGCATGGTAGAAGCCGTATCACTCGAAGAAGCTCAAAAGCAATTCGATGCAAACGTCTTTGGGTTAGCACGAGTTACCAAGGCAGTTTTACCTCATATGCGAAGTAAAAAAAGTGGCACAATAATAAATATGTCATCTATGGTAGGAAAGGTTACTGCTCCCATGATTGGCTGGTATGGCGCTTCTAAGCATGCGGTTGAAGCTTTAAGTGACGCTCTTCGTTCAGAGGTAAAAAGTTTTGGAATTAAAGTTGTATTAATAGAACCAGGAGCTATGGCCACCGAATTTTTAGATGTTGCATTAAAACAAATTGAAACAGTAGATCACCCACAGCAGTATAAAGAAAATGTATCAAATTTTGTCAAGGCATTTAAAGGGAAATACTCCAAATCACCTGGCCCAGAGAAAGTAGTAAAAGCAATTTTAAAGGTTGTTAACTCAGCCAATCCGAAGGCAAGATACCCAGTAGGCAGTGATTGCAAAACAGCCATGTTTGCGCATTCTCTCTTACCAACAAAGGCTATCGATAGCATAATGAGAAAAGTTTTTAATATCAAATAGCAAAAAAATAACCCACCCTATTGATTTCGGGTGGGTTCACTATACTGTCCTTTATTTCACTCCTTTGTTAGCCTTTATTAGTTAAAGGTGGTTCCCCTTCAATTATTCTATCTCTATTTCATATTCTTTTTCTTCTATCAGTATTTCCTTGAAGTTCTCTACACTCATTGGCTTAGCAAAGTAATACCCTTGGGCATAGTCGCAACCTATATTTTTTAACCATGTTGACTGATCCGCAGTTTCAACACCCTCTGCAACAACTTTCATGTTAAGATGCTTTGCCATATGTATTACGTCTGCAACAACAACTGAACTTTTATTTTCTCCAGAGTCATATTATCTTCACTTCGGAAAATTTCAATCATTTAATTTCTAATCTATACAACCTTTCCATAGACGCACCTTCCTTAAAAGTGTTCACCTCTTCGACAAACTCCCATCCATATCTTTCATAAAGTTCAGAGTGCTCTGTGTATAAATATAACTCATTTAACCCAAGTTTCTTAGCGTTTCCTTGGATTGACTCAATCATAACTTTAGAAACCCCTAATCCTCTTGCTTCTTTAGGCACATATAGGTTAATTAACCAAGGGTAAAGATCATGTCTATGCATAAGGTCGTCAAACACCGATAGTTGGTACACACCTACAGGCTCACCATTTCTTATCGCAACAAATGTTTGAGGTAGCCTATCTTCAAAAAGACTGTTTTCTAAGAAAGTAATTATTTGCTCGACAGATATTTCTTCTCTTATTCCCCACATATCATTGTACCAGTCTACTAGGGTATCAAACATTTCATTCTTTTCCGTTAGTTTTATTATTTCAATTTTCATTTTGCTATTCCTTTTCATTTTAAACAAAATTCAAAGACAACTTGTTTTCTTTCTTAACTTATATTATATAAATCCACCAGCGAAATCAAGCCTGTATAAACAGGAAAGCAAGGTATGGACCTTCCCACACCTTGCTTTCTCAGTATTTAATCGTTTAAATATTGTTATTACTTAATATTTGAACCCATTTGCAGTTTGCGTGTTATTTAATGCCTCACCATTAAATGCCTCTGCATATTCGGAATCCATTTCTTTCATAGCGCCTGGGAACTCATATTTTGCCATTAATTCCACAAAATATGCTGGTTCAAACTCTTCTGGGTTACAAACACCAGCACCTACCCATTTACCCGTCGCTACTAATTCCATCATTATAACTGGGTTAAATGCTGTTTGCGCAACTACTGAGTTTGTTCCATACCTTGCAATACACTCTTGATTGTCAGCGATTTGATATAGGTATACCTCTCTTACCTTACCATCTTTTAAACCTTTTACCCAAGTTCCTGCGCAACCTTTACCTACCATTTTCATTGTAGCTTCTGTAGGGTCTGGAATCACCTTACACAAGAAGTCTCTAGGAGCAATTTCTTCATTTCCGATTTTAATTTTTTCATGTGGCTCAGACATTCCCATTTCTCTTAAGTTTAGAAGAATGTTTCTTAGTTCTCTAGAAACTCCAAATTTAAATGTTACTCTGTCACATTTTACATGTCTAGGGATCATTAAAACTTCTTCATGTTCTACATTAATTACTTCTACTTCACCAATTCCTCCTGGAAAATCAAACATTTCAGGTTCTGAGAAGTTTTCAGTAGTAAACCAACCCTTATCTTTTTCCCAAACCACTGGCGGGTTTAAGCACTCTTCAATAGTTGTCCAAACTGAAAAACCAAAGTGGCCTACATCCTCTCCATCATAATTGTCTCCATCTCTTACTCCAATTTCATGGATTTCATCAAACAGATACTTTTCTGCATACTTTGCATATACATTTGCCATTCCCGGCTCAACTCCAGATCCTGCTATTGCAAGAAGCCCTTTTTTCTTCCATGCTTCATTTTTTTCATATTGATAGTCTCCAAGTTTTATGTGAGTTTTGTTGTATGGATCCGTAGGATGAACTTTTGAAAGTGTCATTGCACAATCTATGTATCCAATTCCTAAATCGTAACAAGTATCAAATATATTTTCGTTAAAACTAGGGTCGCACGCATTTAAAACAAATGTGATTCCATGTTTTTCTACTATTTTCTTAATACTCTCTGCATCTCTAGCATTTAAGAACTCTCCTACAAACCTATCATCATCACACTCTTTTGCTACAGTTTTTGCTCTCTCTTCATTAAAGTCAGAAAGAACAACCTTCTCTGCCCACATTCCGCCTTCTCCAGCTCTTTTAATAATTTTTGCCGCAGAGTTTCCTACTCCACCCGAACCAATAATTAGTAGCTTCATATTTACCTCCTACATTATCAAATATCAAATTAATTTTGAAGTCGCCTAACTCTTATGTATCATTTTATCAATTATGGCAATTTTTTCAATAATGTATTTGCTTTTAAAAACTATTATCTTGCTTACATTCCGCGTGTAAATTGTTTCAAATTTCAACAATATTTATCAAAATGATTGGTTTTTTTATGATTTTTAATATAAAACAGCATAATTTAGAAATTAATTAATGTCCTTAACATATTTCAACTAAGATTGCTTCACTTAGGCTTTTGAAGAAACATAATAGGCTATTTGATGGATAATACAAGAGATGAAGAGATGTGTAATAAACTATTTGATTATATAGTATTGACAATAAAAAAAAGGGGGGGTACACTGATAAAGAAACTGGCAATGCTAAAATTATGAATGCAACTATAACAATTGAGTAATAAGGGCAAAGCATAATATCACCATAAATAATCTGAAAGGTTATTTGTCTTTTGATAAATCAAGAGTGTTGTGTTAAGTGAATGATGTCTATGGTAGCTAGTTAAGAAGTATTCAATAACATCTTGAGAAAGAGGTGGATAATGATTAGAAATTTAATTGATAGTTTTTTTGAACTTTGTTTTTGGGGAAA
>CAYJGT010000089.1:0-3906 GCA_964370035.1 uncultured Oscillospiraceae bacterium | reverse complement strand
TCTTCTAAATAAATATTTGAAGATAATTTCTCAACCATGAAATAGTAGTAGTATAAGGGCAACTTTAAACCATCTTTTGAAATCAAATCATAAACATATATGTTTGGTTGTAAGTGCTTTTGAACTATACTGGTGCTTTTTTCTAAAGTAGGCATTGAATTATCTAGTGAGGACAATTTCTTAACATGAAAATTACTGGAAAACATCTCTATCCATTGACAAAGAGCCTCTACTTGTTGAAAGATTTCATTATTGGGGTTTGATGAATAGTCTAACTCTAATGTAATTGTGTAGCCTAAATTAGATAGGTGTAAAATATTCTTTCTTACTATAGCCTGTTGTTCCTCGGTTAAATGTGTGGATAATTCCCCGGCTTTTAATGATATAGTTAACTCTGTAAAATATAACTCCTTGTTTATTACATTAAAAATATTTCCGATTTGATCCTCTAAAATATCAGAAAATAAACAGGAAAAAGAAACTGGAAAATTAAATTTTTTTGAAGAAGCAATGTTGGTCGAAAAATCCAAATTTATTTTCTTTCGTGGTCTAGTTATAGTGGATAAATCAGTAGATGAATTGGACTTCAACTTAAGTGTAGCTGGATTTGAATTGTTAATGGTACATGTGGATTTGTAAGTTTTTCGAAATTCAAGAGGAGACATTTTGTGCCATTTAGAAAAGTGCTTTCCAAAATACCGAACATTTGAAAAGCCACACTCTTCAGAAATAGTAGCGATAGACTTGCTGGTGGATAATAACAACTTTTCGGAATGTTCTACCCTAACATAGTTAACCCAATCTCTAAAGCTAACTTCGGTTATGCTGGTAATAACTTTAGATAAATGAGAAAGAGTTAAATACTCAATATCTGTAAGTTCTTGAAGGTTAAGCTTTCTATTATGGTTTTCGTAAATAAATCGAATAGCTCTATAAGTCAAGTGGAGTTTTTCAGAGGATTTTGCATTATCCAAATTACTATTAGGGAAGCCTGCCATATATGAAAGAACTATTTGGTTAAGTAGGTTTTCAATTTTTGTATTCAACAAGGCTAAATCAACAGAATTATAATCTGCTCTTGAAAAAAGAAAGTCGGCTAATTCATTTGTTTTAGAAGCAATATTTTTATTATCTTTTTCTAAGCACCTGTAGCCATCATCATAGTGTAAAACAGCTAGAGTTTCGTTCAAATAAGGGGTAAGCTTCTCGCTGTGAGTAGAATTAAACATTAAAAAAAGAACCTGTGTATCGGGGTGCAAAGAGGATATCATATGGGGATCATTGCTAGCCAGTAAAACTATATCCCCTTCAGATAAAGTGGTTTCAAAATAACTTATTTGAAGCCGCAATGAGCCTTTTAGAACAAAAATTAATTGCTGTTCCTCATGCCAATGAAAACCGTGAGAAGGGTTTCTGTCAGTATATGCGGTAATAATATTTTCGCAAGTAGTTGATTTGTTCTTATACATTATAACCTCCGAAGCAAAAACTATAATTTTGAAAAATATATTTTAATTCTAACAGTAGATTATTAATAATGCAAGAAAGTACATTGTAAATTGCTAAAAAATACAGTAAATTGGAAAGCAAGTTGGTTAAAAAAATAACCAACAAGCTGCCTTCCTGAGGTCGGAAACTTGACTAAATTTTATCAATCCCATTATTTTAACGAAAAGCAAGATCAGCTGAGGAAAGAAAGCAAACTAGTAGCATAAAAGCCAAAATAACAACAAAAAAATAAAATTAATTTCTCAGAATGCAATGTGTAAAAAAGTAGAACAACAAGACAAAAAAATGTATGATAATTACTCTTTCAACAATATATAATGATATTCAAACAATTCTTAAATGCTTATGTTTCTAATAAGCAAGATGCCTATAAAATTAGGTAAATTTATAGAAGGAGGGGGAATTATTATGAAAGACTTTATAAGAACTGATAAAGGAGGATTGTTATTTTATGTTTTGAGTTGGGGCGCAATAGTAGTTAGTTTTTTAATTCTATTTGTTCCTGTTTTATTTGAAGCGATTGTAAATAAAATCGATCCGTTCGTATTGCAAATGCCATGGACAGTATTTATGCATATAGTACTGTGGCTAGTTATAGCCATAGCGCTTGCAGTAATTTACACTGTTCAGGATATTAGAGGCGAATTATAGGGGTTAGAAGGAAGGAGAATGTTTTATGAGTGACAATATGATTATGTTATTGGTATTTGCCATTTACCTTGGTGGTTTGTTTATTATGATTAGCATGAGTAAAAAAGCTACATCATACGAAGATTTCGCTGCAGGTGGAAGAATGTTTACATGGCCATTTATGGTAATGACGTTAATAGGAACCAGTTATGCGGGATCTGTACTTACAGGTTATACCCAAATGGGCTATGACATGGGTATGACAGTTGTGCATTATACAACTTGTGTACTACTAGGGTTATGTGTTTTTGCAATTATAGGCGGTCCTGTTTGGAGAACAGGAAAAATATACAATGTTACAACCTTAGGTGAGATGATGGAGATGAGATACAAAAGCAGAGGCCTTAGAATTGCGTTAGGACTTACTTTTGTAGTAATTGAAATACCATGGGTTATAACAGAGTTTTTAGCAGCAGGCTATGCGGTTCAACTTATTACGGGAGGAGCAGTCTCGTTTAACATGGGAATGGTAATAGTTGCTGTGTTATTTATTGGTTATATCCTATTTGCGGGAATGAAAGCCGTAATCTTGGCGGATTACTATCAAGGATGGATTTTCTTTATTGCAGGTATGGTTGTATTTATTATCGCAGTTATATTCCACTTCGGAAGTTATGGCGAAATGTTCCAAATGACTAGAGATTTAAAATCAGAGCTACTGTTAATTCCTGGGTCTCTTGAAAGTTGGGGTGGAGAATATCCAGGTACATTGTTCTACATGTCGTTAGCAATTTCGGCTGGACTTGCTGGATTCCTTTATCCATCATTCTTCTCTAGAATGATTGCGGCTAAGAACGAAAAAGAACTCAAAATTTCTCTTAGAGTTTCACCTATAGTAGCTATTATCTTTGCAATAGTTGTATTCTTACCTGCAATGGGTGTTGCAACACTTGGAGAATTTGGAACAGAAGACTCGTCTATGGCATTTATAGAGTTCATAGGAAGTCTAGGACCAGTAGCAACGGCGATAATTGCAATTATAATCTTTGCAGGTTCGCTTTCCATGATGGACTCAATGGTAAGTTCTTGGGCAATAGTAGTTACAAATGATGTACTGTGCCCATTCGAGAAAAAGATGTCACCAAAGTTGAAGTTAAGGTTAGTAAGAATATTTACAGTTGTTGTAGGAGTAGGCGGATTGCTTATGGCAATGACAGATCTTCCTACAGTTGTACAAATTGTTACAAGAGTATATCAATTTATATTACAAGGTATCCCGCTAGTTGTTTTAGGTATTTGTTGGAAAAAAGCAAGCAGACCGGCAGCGTGGGCAGGATTCTTAATAGGAAATGCTATAGTAGTGTACTATGCGTTTATAAATGTTCAACCAGATTATATTCCTGCGTTTAATGGCTTGCAATCAGGAGTTTTTGGATTGATAGTTAACTTAGTAGTATTTGTAGTAATATCATTATTAACTAAGTCAGGAAGAGGAGACGATGAATTCTTTGATGTATTGTATCCGAAAAGGGCAGCTAAAAGAAAAGCTTTGCAAAATTAGTATAAAGGAGAAAATAAATGGATGGAATTAATATATTATTACTTGGCGTATTCTTAATTGCTATCGCAGGAGCATTGTATACAGGAAAAAGAATTATGAAAAACGCAAAGAATGAAGATGAAGAAGAAAAATAGAAAATAAGGTTAACTAATAGTTATTTTATCAGAGCCGAAAATTATTGGCTTTTGGCTCTGATATTTTTTTAC
>CAYJGT010000088.1:0-4054 GCA_964370035.1 uncultured Oscillospiraceae bacterium | reverse complement strand
CGTTCTAGAAGCATAATATAAAAAGAAATCTTTGTCCAAAAGAACAAAGATTATTACTTGACGTGAATTATATGTAGTGATTTGATTGGAAAATAACGAAAATACAGAATTTAATTATGCAGGCTTTGGGGAAAAGATAGTCTTAGTAGACAAAGAATTATTCTATAAGTCTTCTAAGTGCAACCGCCAAATAGAGTTCATTCATAAATGGCATTTCCTGTGGCCTGTATCCTAATATTTTTGTTATTTGGCCTAGACGATATTTAACAGTGTTCTTGTGCAAAAATAGAATATCTGCAGTTTTTTGCACCGAGCAATGTGCATCTAACAGGAATACTGTAAGTGTATTAAGCAAATCTTGGTTGTCCTGTTTTTTCTGCAAAGGCTCTAAACTTGATAATTTGCTTTTTAAAAAAATCTCTCCCTCTTGAATGGCTTGGCTACATTCTTTTGCAAAAGAAATATGACTATAATGAAAATAACTTAGGTGAGGAAATAGTTTGTGCGCACTTGAAATATACTCCCAATTACAAAGATAAGCATTACGCACAGTGGTTGTATCTACTAGGTTAGTACATCTCGTAATAGTAATGCCAGGTTTTTTGGAATGACAATAAGAGAGAACTTCGTTTACAAGGAGTTCTATGTCTTGTTCTTTGCCGGCGAAAACAGGAAAAATAATTAATTCATCTTGATAAACATCTGCAATTACGGATTTACTACTACTATCAATAATCCCCATTATATTATCTACTTCTGTGCTTAAAATTTCCCTCCCTAGCTCATTAGTTCCGTGCAATATCCACATTTCGTTTATTGAAGCTACATCTATATTGAAAATATCTGCAAGTCGCCGCATTTTCATAGGTTCATCGTTTATTATTGAACTGATAAGTTCTTTTACAGCTACATGCTCGTCATATTCCCCCCACATGTTTAATCCTAAACGGACAATTTCTTGAACTTGGTTACAGGTTTCCTCTCTTAATAGCTCCCCTTCCTTGATTACCGTTAATGTAAGCTGCCCGTTGGTTGTTTGAATAGGGACACTATACATGGTCGCATTTGGCAAAAAAGGACAAGCCGTTGGCGGTTCATCTTTTTTTGGAGATTTAAAATCTCTGAGAAAATCAGAGGTTAAGTAGCTGTCTAGGTTTCTAGGCCAAGGAATACAGTTGATTAATTGATTGTTTCTATCTTGAAGCACTAGGGAAGCAGAAATACGCAAAGATAGTAGTCGTAATAAACGTGTAACTGTTTGTTGATGCTGAGGTAGGCGAGTAATAGCTTCTAACATTTCAATAACAATATTATCTTCATTTCTTCTATCCTTTAAAATTCTTTCCATAACACCTGCAATCACATCGCTATAACGCAGATCATGTCTTCCTGGAGGCATTTGAATTAGGACGAAATCTAGTTCATTGGCAAGATCAATTAACCTTTGGTCAATCTTGGGCACGAAAACTCCCACATAGAACACTATTAGTCCTACTTCTCCCATTTCAGCTAAACGAGTAATTAAATCCTTCTGGAGTTGTACATCTTCATGAGCATGAATAAATCCCGTTATTACAAGTTCTCCGCCGTCATAGCTATCCGAATTGAATAAGTCTTCTACTAGAGAGTTTGGCTTCATTCCCTCTAAAACAGTTATTGAATTAACAGGTGCAGCTAAGCCTCCCTTTCCACCAATCACAGTCGCATGGCGCAAACAAGGTAATTTTAACATTTCTGAAACAGATACACTCATAAAAACTCCTTTTTTAAAAAATATATAATTATGGTGTTATTATATATGAAAAACTAATAATAGTAAATTCAAGATTTTTTTGGACAATTAATGAAAAACTAGTAGAATATATACATTTATTTACAAATCCGATATAATGTACAATAAGCTTGGAAAAGAGACTGCCTGGAACGGGTGCAAGCTAGAAAGAGTGGAGCATCATGGTGATAAAGAAGAAAAAAATTAAAGGATCTACCATAACACTATTAGTGTTTTTAATAGTGAACATGGCGGTGGTATTAGGTTTTGGAATTACATTTAAAGTAAATAATGATAGGGCAGAAGAAAGGATTCTTGAATTTTATAGTTCTGAAATTGAACAATTATTGGCCTACATTGATTTGAGTATGGATTTTGTAGAAATGGAAATTCAAAGAGGAATCGATGACTTAGAAAGGGAAGAAGTAGATTTAATTCTCTCTCCAATTGTTAATCAGGAAGTCATCAGTCATGTTGCATTGTTACCTGATGGAGTTGCCACACATATAAGCCCTTTAGAGGGTCGGGAAAAATCTATAGGAAATAATATTTTAGAAATGCCGGAAAGACAATATGAAGTAAAGGCATCGATGGAACTTAGAGAAACTGTGGTTAGTGGCCCATATAAATTAACAAGTGGAGACAAGTCTATTATTGCTAGAAAAGCAATATACATAGTCAATGACAACGGAGTAGAAGAGTTTTGGGGGATTGTAGGAATTGCGTTAGAAATGGATGTTATGTTGGAAAACCTTAGTCTTTATACTATGCCCGATTTAAATTATCAATATAGCTTCTCTGCCACTGTAAATGAAACTGAGCGTAATGTGATTGAAAAAAGTGACGAGTATATAGAGGGTAGAGGGGAAAGCAGAATAATTGATCTGCCTAATGGATATTGGGAGTTGAACATAGAACGAAAAGCTGATAATACTCAAATCCTTAGTATTGTAGGAATTTTCATTTTGGGTAGTATTTTAATTTTCTTTAGATACAAAACCTTAAGGAAAAAAGAAAGAGAAATAAACGAAATTAGAAAAGAAGCGATTACAGATAATTTAACAGGGCTGTACAATAGGTCGGTAATAGACATCATTGAAAGAAGGCAAATAAAAGAAAATGGGAGAATGATAGTTTATTATATTGACTTAAATAGATTTAAGCAGGTAAATGATACTTATGGTCATGAAGCTGGAGATGCTGTTTTAATTGAAGTGGCTAAAAGATTGCAATATATTATTAGACATACGGATGTAGCAATTCGTATGGGAGGAGATGAGTTTGTTTTAATACTAAATAGCATATATGAGGAACAAGGAATAGATTTATTTACCAAAAGAGTAAAGGGTATTTGCGAAGAGAAGCTTTTATTTAAGGGGATAGAACTTGATATAGAAATGAGTTTCGGTTATGCGTGCTTCCCGAAAGATGGGAAAACTATTGAAAAGGTTATAAAAGTAGCAGATGAGAGGATGTACAAGAAAAAGGAAGAAGGCAGAGAAAAGAAAAAACGATAATATGAGGGCTTAATCTAAAAGAAAAACTATAAAAATGATAGTAAAATGAAAAGGATGTATGCATGTTAATGTAGAGATATTATTCGAATGATATAAAAAAGAAAGGAAGGAAGGCTATGAGAAAGATAAGTATATATATTTCTATGAGTTTAGACGGATATGTTGGAGGAGAAAATAATTCAGTTGCTTGGTTAGAAGGGGATAATAGTGAACCTGAAAAGCTTGGAAGCTACCCAGAATTCATTGAAACGATAGATACTGTAATACTTGGCTATACAACCTATGAGCAAATTGTTACAGAACTCTCTCCAGAAACGTGGCCGTACGCAGGTAAAAAAACCTATGTGTTAACTAACAAGGACTTAGAAGATAAGAGTGAAATTAATTTTACCTCTGAAGATATAGAGGAGTTGTTGACTAGAATAAAACTAGAAGAGGGGAAAAACATATGGATTTGTGGCGGGGCCTCAATTGTTAACCAGGTAATTGATTTAGGATTAGCTGACGAAATACTGATAAGTATAATTCCAACAGTTCTAGGAAAAGGGAAGTTATTGTTTAACAAGAAAGAAAAAGAAGTCAAGTTAAAACTTATTTCATCTTATTCGTATAATGGAATAACAGATTTAAGGTATGAAGTAAGAAAATAAAAAGATTTTAGAATTATATATAATCTTAATTAAAGGTGGCTATTAATAGGATAAGCTTTGATTTATCAGTAAATATAAGCAAGGATAAGTTTAGAGACGGCGAGACTGTTTCAAAG
>CAYJGT010000087.1:0-4075 GCA_964370035.1 uncultured Oscillospiraceae bacterium | reverse complement strand
AATAATCCGAAGGATTATTTATTCGGCATTTTCGCATTGTAAGTACAGCAAGGCGAAAGCCATACCAACACTTTATATTAGACGAAGTCTAATATAAATAATCCAACAGTTGACCTTATGCAGCAAAATCAATCATAAGGAGAAAGGGAAATGTATATTGTCCATGCGAGAGTAAAGCGACAAATAATATACATTAAGTGACACCTATAATGAATCATGTGAAAAATTTCTTAGCTGGAATGTTAATTGGAATCGCAAACACAATACCCGGAGTTAGCGGTGGAACAATGGCCGTTATCCTTAATATGTATGACAAGCTACTAAATGCTGTAAGCTTTAAAAATCTAAAAAAGAACCTACCTTTCTTGGTTACCATTGGGTTAGGTGGAGTAGTAGGCATACTAGCCTTTAGTAAAGTAATAGTAGTCCTGTTAAACGATTACCCTTTAATTTTAAATTATATTTTCATAGGACTTATTATTGGTAGTCTTCCAATAATAATTAGACATTCAAAAAAAGGATATGGTAAAATAAAACTTTACAATTGCATTTTCGGTCTTGTTACTTTTGGGCTAATGATTTGGATAACAGTAGTAGAAAGCGGAAACATAACTAACCAGTCCCTAGCAGATATGGGTGGTTTATCTACTTCTCTTATAATATATCTATTTGTAGCGTCATTTATTTCTTCTGTTGCTATGCTTCTTCCAGGAATTAGCGGTTCCCTATTACTATTAATCTTTGGTGTTTACGCAGTTATTATAGAGTCAATTGATGGATTCTATTTCCCTATATTGATCCCTGTAGCCTTAGGTGTTGGGTTAGGCATACTAATAGGAGTGAAGTTAATTAGAGAGTTAATAAATCGTTTCCCTCAACCAATTTACTTAGCCATCTTAGGCTTAATGATTGGATCAATATTCCCCATTTGGCCAGGCTTTCAAATTTCCTTCCAAGGTATACTAGCTATAATTTTAGCTGTAGCATTTGGAGCAGTTGCTTATTTTTCTTCAAAAGGCAAATAAAACGGAATTGAATAAATGTAAATAACACGAAGTAGATTACAGACAGCAAAACAAAAAATTAAACTTGCAAGAGGAAAAATTCCCTACATTTGCAAGTTTTTATTTGTTTTATATTTTCACTAATTTTCTTAGCATTCTAACTAAACAGCTTTAATAATTCGTTTTATTTTTAATATGGCGGTTTGCAAACTCATCTATTGGTATAGGCTTGCCAAAAAGATATCCTTGACCTAGCTTACAGTTGATTTTTTTTACAAATTCCAACTGCTCCTCAGTTTCAATTCCTTCTGCTAAAGTATCATTTATATTAAGATCATTGCACATACCAACTATTAATTTAGCAATGCTATAGGATTTTGAGTTATCTGTAATTGACTGCACAATACTTTTATCAATTTTCACTTCTCCAAAATTTGTTGAAGTAAGAACTGACAGATTTGAATGACCAGAGCCAAAATCATCAAGTGAAATTGTGAAGCCCATTTCTAATAGTTCTTCAACTAACGCACTCAGTCTATTACTATCCAATTCATCGATTCTCTCAGTAACCTCCACTACTATTGTTGAAGGTTTTATCTGATGTTTATCGCAAACCTTCTTTATTTTTTTTGCAATATTATGCTCTTTTAGAGTAACTCTTGAGAAGTTTACTGCAACTGAAAACTCCTCTAAATTTAGTCCCAGGTTTTCTTCCCACTCTTTTAGTTTTTTACATATTGTTTCCATCGCAAAGAAGTCTACCTCACTAATTATTTCTTCATATTCGTAAAAGGGGATAAATGTATCTGGAGGAATTATATTCCCATTATCATCTAGTTTCCTAATTAAAGCTTCCGCTCCAATTAGCTCCATTGATTCCAAATTAATTTGCGGTTGAAGAAATACAACAAATTTATTATTTTCAATTTCTTTATTTAAGTTCTCAACTAAAGCTTTTTTATGACTTTCCGCAGACCTTTTGCTCTTATTTGTGCTTTTCTTTTCTAAATATAGTTTCGCATCCGCTTTTTCTATTAAATCTAAGATGTTATAATCATCATCGGTCCAAATGCTCCCTACACATACTTCTATCTCTTGAGCTTTTACCTTTTCTTTCATTTTATTAATTCTTAATGTGAATTCTTCTTTTTCACTAGCAGTATCAATTATTGAAAATTCATCTCCACTTATTCTATAGGTAGCTGCTCCAAAATTCTCATACATTATACCCGTTAGTTCTTTAATTACTGCATCGCCGTAGGTTTGTCCCTTTTCTTCGTTAATTAACTTAAGCCCATTAATATCTATTAGCGCAACCCCTAAATGACTTGGTTTCTTCCTTTCCAATTCTTTAAGCAACTTATTATATCCATGCCTGTTTCCTATTCCTGTCAAACTGTCAAAAAAGCTTAAGAAACTTAATTTCTCATACATTTCTTTTTTTCCTAAGTAATCAGAAACAAAAGAAGTTAATGTAGTTAAAAATTCATAGTTGCCGCTAGATTCTCTCGGATTATCGATTGCCAGTAATCCTTTTATCTCACCTTTAGAGTTTGTCCAAGGAACTCCCAGCATTGAATCCAATCCAAAAATATTATGAAGATCAGCATACACACTATTTTCATCAAATTCATAATTTAATTCTTCAGCATCAAAATAAAAAAATCCCATTCTTTCAAATTCTTCAAATATTGCATCAAACTTTTGATTTTCCGGCACTTGAAGCAATTCTATTTGTCCGTCAACATCTTCATCATGCCACTCATAAATATACTTCATGTCACTATTGTTGGCAATTTCTAAAATCGTAACCCTATCAGCCTGAAAATATCTACCGATAGCTTCTAAGGTATCCTGGACCGACTCCTCTGGAGTTCTATCAGAATGAAGTATTTTTATACAGTGGTTTAGATATTTCTCTTCTATTAGTCTTTCGTCAATTTCATTTAAATAAATTTTTTCATCATTAATATCCATAGCTACTGAAACTACATATGATTCACCATTAACTATTACAGGCTTACATGAAATTTGATAATGCTTTTTTGTTACATTACCATAAACATCCCTTGTATATTCTCTGTTTTCATAAAACTTATTTTTCACGCAAAGTGCACAAGGAGCATCTTGCCCTTGGAACAATTCGTAGCACTTCATTTCTTCTAAAGGTTTATTATGTTCCTCAATTACCTTAAGAGCCTCTTTATTCACTTTGAAAATTTCGTAATTCTTTAAATTTGAAAATCCAATGGTGTTTTTGCTAGTATTCCAGGCAGTCTCCCCAAAATTTTCATATTTTTCAACTTCAGTATTGTTCTTGTCCAAATTTTCCTTCTTTCACTCCTGATCATCTGCTAGTCATTGTATCTATACATAATATATAGTACACAATTTCAGAAAAAAAACAAGCATTTCTATTCATCTTGTATTTTTATTCACCTATTCCATACTATGTTAAGGAAATATTTTATTATATTACTCAATACTCTGAAAAACAAGAAAGTCGTAAGGCTTATCCCTTACGACCACTATTCTTAATCTTTATCGATTCTAATTCAAAATGATTTACTCGCCAGTTCTTTTTTTACCGATACAAATCATAGCAATAACTCCACCAATAGTTGCAACAGCCATTAAAGACCCAGCTACGATTGCAATTAACTTCTTATCTTTCATATTGACTTCCTCCTATTCTATACCTTATCTTTGCTCTATTGTAACGAAAACCTAACAGTTTATCAATACTTTTACCAATAATTTATTAATTAATTAAAATTAATCACTTCCACCACATATTCGAATACAGATCCCCTTTATCCGCACCATTAATTATATGGTTAATACTCTACCGGTACTACTCAGTTTTGTTTTACAAAAGCAAATCGTTTAGTACATTAATATAAAAAAGCTGCATCAAGTTTAATCTTGCTACAGCTAAATTATATATAAATAATCTTTATTAAACTTAGTTTCGATTATTTATAGGATTGTATGCTCTGCCAGTATTGCTCAGTAACCTTCGCAATGGCAGGTAGCGAATTTATATTAGCAAGCTAATATAAATAATCTTT
>CAYJGT010000086.1:0-4075 GCA_964370035.1 uncultured Oscillospiraceae bacterium | reverse complement strand
GATTTTCAGTGGAAATTCCTGCAGATGCAATTGATAGCGGAAAAATCTCTACTGTTGACGGTGCTTTAACAACAGATTTTGGGTCATATGATCTTTCTGATGTAAAGGGAAAAGGGAAAATAAGCAATCTTGCAACAATTGAAGTAGTAAAGTAATAAATACTTTAAAAATCTGTAATTTTGATAGGTATTTCTAGCAAATTGGATATGTAGTGTGTAAATTTAAAACTTTGTTTGTTGAATAAAATTTCAAACAAAAGCAAAAGAACGGGATTGCCCGTTCTTTTGCTTTTGTATGAAAGATTGTTTTGTAGGAGTATGATTATTACGGGGTTCGTAAAATCAAATAGAGTTAATTGTGAAATGCTTTGTCAAACATTTCACAATTAATAATAACACTATGATAAAAAAATGTCAATATATTTGGAGAAAATTTTTCGAAAAATAATTTATCGGATTATTAGTTAAACTATGCTATAATTAAATGATTGAAAATAGCGTATAAGCTAGATAGGAGATGAAAATGGAGACGATTTTAATTGGAGCTTTAATAGGTGCTGTGGTTGGCGGTGTAGTTGGATATATATATGACCGTAGAAAAAAGAGAAATAAAGAAAAATAACACCAGGGGCTTTATGAATGAATACCGCTTTAATAGAGGCCTTAATCGGAGCCTTTATAGGAGGAACTATTACAATAATAGGATGCCTAATATCAAGAAAATGTAAGAATAAATAAAAAATATGGCATAGGAAATTGTGTTTTCAAGTGTACAATAGATATAAAAATCAAATAGTAATAAGGGAGGAAAAGGATGATTTCGAATAAAATGAAGGAACATATTAATGGAGACTCTGCAATAAGGGCCATGTTCGAAGAGGGGAATAAGCTGGCAGAACTTTATGGTAGGGAAAATGTTTTTGATTTTAGCTTAGGAAACCCCAACTTCGCAGCACCTAATGAAGTCAAGGAAGCTACAATAAAAGTTCTAGAGGGCGACTCCATGGATATTAATGGATATATGCCAAGTGCAGGTTATCCTCAGGTTAGAGAGACTATTGCTAATCATATAAACAAAAAGCAGGGTACTGATTATGGAACAGAAAATATCATTATGACAGTTGGAGCCGCGGGAGGAATTAATATTACTTTTAAAACTTTAATAAATCATGGCGATGAGGTGATTGCTTTTGCTCCTTATTTTGCTGAATATGGTAAATATGCGGATAACTATAATGCAAAACTTGTTGTTGTTCCAGCTGATACTAAGACTTTTCAGTTAAATCTGGAAGCTTTTGAGGAAACCATTACAGAAAAAACAAAGGTTGTTCTAGTAAATAACCCTAACAATCCGACTGGTGTAATCTATTCGGAAGATACTATTAAAAAAATTGGCGAAATCCTTACGGCAGCAGAAAAAAGGTTTGGAACAGATATTTACTTGTTTTCGGATGAGCCTTATAGAGAGTTGGCTTACGATAATAAAGAAGTAGTTTTCATTCCAAAATATTATCATAATACTATAATAGGGTACTCATGGAGTAAGTCGCTTTCAATACCGGGACAAAGAATTGGATATCTAACTGTTCCAAGCGAAGTAGCTGATTTTAAGAATGTAATAGGGGGAATGTCTATTGCAACTAGAATATTAGGATTTGTAAATGCTCCTTCTATTGCACAAAAAATGGTTATAAATTGTTTGGATGCAAAAACAGATGTTGCTGGGTATGATAAAAATAGAAAAGCTTTGTACGATGGGTTAACGAGTTTCGGATATGAATGTGTAAAGCCAGATGGAGCCTTTTATTTGTTTGTAAAGTCACCATTTGAAGACGAAAGAGAATTTTGCCAACTAGCAAAAGAGTTCAATATACTATTAGTTCCAGGAAGCGCTTTTGCTTGCCCTGGGTATGTTAGAATTGCATATTGTGTTAGTTATGAAATGATAGAAAAAGCTTTACCTAAGTTCAAGGAGCTTATGGAAAAAGTAAAGGCGTCAAAATAATATTGTATGATACTGTGTTTAAATCAAAATATGAGGAAACTAACTTTCTCACCTAGATGAGTAAGTACAATATACCGGATACCGGCAATATATCAGAAAAAATAAAAGTTAAAAAAAGATATTAAATTGTTGAATAAATGAGAAAGGTGTTGCCATGATTAAAGAAATTTACAAAGATATATATATAATTGAAGTGGATTTGCCCGATACACCGCTGAAAGTGCTAAATGCATATCTCATTAAAGGTAATAATCGTAATTTATTAATTGATACTGGATTTCGTTCTGATATTAGTATGGAAGCCCATCTTGCAGCTATGGACCAGATTGGATATTCTATGGAAAATACGGATATTTTTTTAACTCATTGCCATAGTGATCATTGTGGTCTTACCTCTACGTTGATAAAGCCTACTACGAAGGTTATTTCCAGTCAATATACAGCAGATTCCGTGATGGAAAATGATGGGACTGAATGGGAAGTGTTTATGGAACTTTCTTCTCAAAGTGGACTTCCTGTTGAAAATGTAGATTCTCATCCAGGATATACCTATGCTACAAAACCATTAAATAATGTGGAAATCGTAAGTGATGGAGATATTATCAAGGTTGGCGACTATAATTTGCGTTGTTTAGATACAACAGGTCATACCCCAGGGCATATCTGTTTGTATGATAAAGAACATGGTATTGTATTTACAGGAGATCATGTGTTGGCAGAGATTACACCTAATAATACGATTTGGGATAAACCTTGGGGTATAAAGGTGGATTTGCTTGGAGATTATTTGAAAAATTTAAATAAGATTAAAGACTTGGATGCACATACTCTTTTCCCTAGTCATAGAGCAATAATAACTAATCCAACGAAAAGAATAGATGAGTTGATAGAACATCATGAAATTAGGTTGAATGCTGTAAGACAAATATTGGAAGACGAAGGAAGTTTACATGGCGCTGATGTTGCGAGTAGGATGCAATGGAGAATCAGGGCAAGAAACTGGGATGAGTTCCCAATGGCGCAGAAAATGTTTGCGACAGGCGAAGCTATGTCTCATCTAGTTCATTTGAAATTTTTGGGAGAGGTAAAAGACAGCCTTGTAGATGGTGTAGTATATTACAGTTCTAATAAATAAAAGGCATAAAACAGGAGTCAGTCGAGGTGGAAAGTTTGAAAGATACCACGGTCATCATTGACTATCGATAAATATGGACAATATATATCATAATATGTTTTCTAGTTGGGTAAAAAACTATTATTTCTAGATTTTTTATTGACACATAACTTACTTTCTGTCATAATGAACAAATAAATGAATTTTAATTAAGGAGATAGTCCAATGGGCAGTATAGCTACAATTAAAAATTTCATATGTGAATTCTTTTATGGATATTTTAGCTTTTACTTTTTTAGTAAGAGCATTTTTCGTACGGTTTTTTAAACAGTGATAATATCCTAAGAAAATAAAACTTAGACATCAACTGCTTGTAGAAAACCGCAAGCAGTTTTTTTATTCCTTGCTTACAGGAAACAAATTAGCTATTAATAGGCTGTGATAAGTTTAAGGTATGTAAGAACAATTAGTTATTATTTATTTATAAGGAGAGAGTAATGGAGAAAGACTTAAATCAAAAAGAAAAAGAGAAGGGGGCTTCTAACACTAACACTTTGGCTGGGAATAGTCGTAAAAAGTATTATGTAATTATAGCTGCAGTTTTTATTCAATTATGTGTTGGTGTAGGAAACCTTTGGAGTATATTTCAAGAGGGAATCGCCCAAACAATTTTTGCAGGGGACAATACTGGTGCAAGCCTGTCATTTTCATTATTGCTGGCAATGCTAGGAGTAGGTGGAATCATCGGGGGAAAGATCGAACAACGGTATTCAACTAGGGTAACCATTCTGTCAGGAACTATAATAATGTCTGTTGGTTTTTTTGCCACAGGATTTGTAACCGCAAACACACCTTGGCTAATATGGATTACTTATGGAATTATGGGAGGATTAGGTTCAGGATTCTGTTATTCTCCTAGCATATCTTGTGCACAAAAATGGTTTCCTAAGAGAAGAG
>CAYJGT010000085.1:0-4499 GCA_964370035.1 uncultured Oscillospiraceae bacterium | reverse complement strand
ATTGAAAACTTTAAAAGGGATATATAGATGGATCCTGTAAGTAAATTATTCGAGTTGTGGTCTTTCATAATAGCTCCTGAAAATGATATAAGTTTAAATTTTAAAGAAAAAGCAAATTAAGTACTGGAAAGCGAAAGCCATACAAACCTTTTATATTAGACGAAGTCTAATATAAATTTGCCTCTAATATCTAAGATAAATTAGGAAAAGGGAGATGTCAAGGCTATAATTCGTTCCTACACCCAACGGTCAATGCAGTAATTATCAACCTATCGTCTTCAATAATATAAATAAGTCTATAATCGCCTATTCTATATCTCCATTGCCCGCTTTTATTTGAGGTTAACCCTTTGCCATGCGCTCGAGGATTTTCGATGTTAGTTAGGTTTTTGATTATTCGATTTTTAATCATTTTTTGTGTATACTTGTCAAGTTTCTTAAACTCTTTGTCGAATCTGTCAGTGGTCTCTAGTTTATATATCACTCCTCAAGCTCCTTCCAAAGGTCTTCTATAGGTCTGCTTTTCTTCCCACTTTGAATGTATTCTCTATATGAATCTTCTGCGACAACTATATCGTATTCATCCTCTATTTTTTCGAATAAAGCTTTTTTAAATGCTTCTGACAAAGAAAGGGAATGCATCTTTGAATAGCTTTCCACAAGCTTTCTTTCTTCTTTTGTTAATCGTATTGAAAATGACATATTGTTCTCCTTTCGTCTACGTAATACATTGTACTACATAAAGTGTAGCATTTTGTTTTTGATATGTCAATTGAGGGCATTTGAATATCGAGGAGTGTGTGTTAAAGGGGATAAAAATATAAAGTTGCTTATTAAAGAAAGAGCGAAAATAATAGAATAACAAGATGACAAGACAATATAAATTTTTGTCAAAAATAGTTGAAAAATTTGATAAACAATGGTAGCTATGAATAATATTGAAAAGTTTTACTTTTATGAGGAGTTATCAGAGTATGTATGGGACTCCTTAATTTTTTTTATCTTCAGTTTTACAATGACTAAAATCCTTAAGGTACTAAAACACGCTTATTAGTAGAGTCATGGCTAGGACAAAGAGTATAAATAAAAAAATCAGTAACGAGCGCGCTACTGATTTTTTGTTCAAATATAACTTATTCGAATCGTAATATATTACGGCGCTGGGGTTGCATTTACTCCGAGATCTAACCATAGATTAGGGTTTCCCACACCAGATCCGTTGTACTTAGCTAAAGCAACTTCGCCTGTTGAGGTGTCCACGTGGAAATATAGTTTTGCATCTAAAGCTACTTCTGATTTTGCTGGAGAAAGAGGAGCCATCCATCCGTCAATGTCGCCGTTGTTATCATATCTAGTAATATCGCTTTCATTAATTCCAAACATTTCGAATATTGATTTTGCAATCTTCTCTAATTGGGCTGCAGTGGCAGCGGGTGGGGGATTGGTTTGGGAAATAGTAGAGGTTCTGGTGTTAGCTGGTACAGTAATTATAAGCTGGTCGTGAATACTAAGCTTTTCGCTATGACTGTCAGTTGACCAAAACACTGCAAAATAACAACCCCGAGGAACATCGTTTGCAGGATTTACTATGCTTGTTTGAATATTTCTAATAATATTAGTGGCAACCTGTAAATCATTTGATTCTTTAGATTTTTCTATATAACCGCTTACTGTTGGAACGGCAATTGCCGCCAATATAGCTAGTATAGCGATAACAATAATTACTTCCATTAAGGTGAAGCCGCTCTTATTTTTCATTGTTGATACCTTCATGTCCGTGCCTTTCCCCTTCTTAGTTGAGAGTGCTTCATTAATATAATGCTATATGCCTACATTTGGGTAGCTATTATAATTTACCATAAGCTTATTGATGTATCTTCATTATATCTAAAATAGAATTTTGTATCAATAGCATTATTCATAGAGATGTAAGCTTTAAACATTAAAGTAAAAATGCCATTTTAAAACCCTTAACATTTATTGATAATCCATATCATTACGGTGCGGGAGTTGCGTTTACCCCAATATCTATCCATAAATTTGGGTTTCCCACAGCCGGATTTGAGCCTGTGCTTTTTGCTAGGGCTACTTCCCCAGTAGTAGTGTTTACGTGGCAGTAAAATCTAGCTTTAGTTGCTACTTCTGATTTGGCTGAAGGCAAAGGAGCTGTCCAACCTTTCTCCCAGCTAGGGGTGTAGGATTTGATGTCACTTTCGTTAACCCCAAGGGTAGAGTATAGAGACCGTGCAATCTTTTCTAGTTCAGCAGGATCTGTAACTGGAGGTATGCCGCTTTGTGAAATTGTAGATACTCTTGAATTACCAGCAGCAGGGGTTACAACCTGTAGGTGATTATATATAGATGACCCTTTACTGTAGTCGTCTGCTGTCCAGTAAACTGTAAAGTATTTTCCTTTAGGGACATCATTTGCGGGGTTCGTTATTCCTACTTGAAGATGTCTAACAATGTTAGTTGCGACTTGTAGGTCATTTGTCTCGTTAGCTTTTTCAATATAACCACTTATAGTTGGAACAGCAATCGAAGCTAATATAGCAAGAATTGCTATAACGACAATAACTTCCATCAATGTAAATCCTTTTTTCTCTTTCATCTTTGACATCATCATCTAGTGTCCTTCGCCTTTCTTTGTAGATAATTTTATAGTCTTATTTTCCATTAAAATTACTCTGCTTTAGTTATTATACAGAAGGAATCGCAACAACACTTGATACTTTATCATTAATAATAAGCAGAATTGTTTTAAAATATTGAATAAATTATGGCAGTGGCTTTATTACAGTTCTGATTAAAAAAGTACAACATAAACCATGTAACCTGCATAAATTAATACACACACAGCCCCCTCTGCTCTAGTCACAGCTCTGCTAGTAAGTGTGAATAAATACATAAGTACAGTTGTAAAGAGCATTACTCCCACATGGATGAAGGCTTCTCCTGCTGCTAATATAGGGGAAAGGGCGGCGGATGCACCCATTATAAATAATATGTTTAATATGCATGATCCAAGAGCATTTCCAAGTGCAATTCCATTTGCGCCTTTTTTTGCAGCGACAAGGCTTGTAGTAAGTTCTGGTAGTGAAGTTCCTATCGCTACTATAGTCAACCCAATTACAGTTTCACTCATGCCTAAATCTTTTGCAATGATAACAGCGCTATCGACAACAAGATCTCCTCCAAAGATAATGGCAGGTATACCAATAGCAATAAATAGCAGGCTTTTAGGAATGCTAGGCTTAGATTCTTCCTCGCAGCTATCAGAGTTTATTTTTGAAGCCTTTCTAGCCTCAAAGACTAGGTAGACAATATAAGCGGCGCATGCTGCTAAGAAAATTCCCCCCTCAATACGGGTAATAGTTCTATCTAGCATAAATATTATTAATAGAACACAAGATGCAATTGTTACAGGGAAATCCCTTTTTAAAATTTCTTTTTGTATAGGTATTGCTTTTAGTGTTGCGCATATACCTACAACTACCATTAGGTTGAAAATGTTTGAGCCAGTAATATTGCTTAATGCCAAGTCATTACTTCCGGCAAGAGAAGCTGTCACACTTACTGCGGCTTCTGGAAGGGAAGTCCCTAGAGAAACAATAGTAAGGCCAATAATGATGTGAGGAACGTTAAACGCTTTAGCTATATTGCTACTTCCATCAACAAAGAAGTCGGCACCTTTTATTAATAATACAAATCCTACAAGTAACAATATAAATTCCATTGAGTTAGCTCCTTTAAAAAAAGACTTTGAATGCATAAAGACTATGCAACAAAAGTCTGGTTGTTTAATGTGTAATAGCCTAAAAGGTAATGAAAACTACACAATATAACTAGATAAATATCACGTCCTTTTACAACCTATTAATACTAGCATAAAGGAGTGAGAAAGTCAAAAGTATCGTGCGTTTGAGCCATCATATCAATTCACCATATCAATTCGCATTAAGTCCTTTGTTCTTAATTAAAAAAGCTTGCAACTAGTCATGATTGCAAGCTTTTTTAAATTGTACCTTTTAGGAAGGTGACTTTAAAAATATTTTTGAGTGTGAAATTCTAAACTTTTTTAATTGAATCTTCCTTTAGCCAAGACCTTAACCTGATAACCATAAATACGGTGATAGCTATGAGAGGTAAAGCTAAGATGGTAACGATACTTTGTAGTATTGCTAATGGAGCTTCAATATATATCATAACAAGAGGAAGGGCGGCACATACTAAGCACCAAAATACACGTATAAATGGGGAGGTGTTTTCATCAGGCTTCAAAGCTTTTGTAGTAGAGGCGGATAAAGAAAATGCTGCAGAATCTAAGGAAGTAGCTAGGAATAAACCTGCCATTATGATAAAGAAAGCTATAATTACTTCTCCGACAGGAAGGTTAAGCAATAGTTGCATTATCGCCTCAGGGCCGCCTTCTTCAGCCATTATGCCTATAACATCAACTTCCCCGGAAAGTTGAGCGCTCATTGAATATGACCCGTTTA
>CAYJGT010000084.1:0-4523 GCA_964370035.1 uncultured Oscillospiraceae bacterium | reverse complement strand
GGATAATGATTAGAAATTTAATTGATAGTTTTTTTGAACTTTGTTTTTGGGGAAAAGTACGAGTGTGCATGCTAGGATTTTGGGCATTCATTCTTTTAAGAGAATTATTCTACTGTATAATTGATGGTATGATTCATACTGTATTTGTTATGGGTGTTTTGCTTACCGTAACATATTTAGTGATACATTTACATAAGGAAACAGGTGAGTCTAGATATAAGTCAATGTCAATTATTACTACTATGGCAACAGTTATTTTTATTATTTTCATGGGTTGGTCAAGTATGAAGTGTGACACCATTGAAGTAATTAATGTTGGGCTGGGTCGTATGTATGTTAATGTTATGGGTAATGATATGTTTTTAATATCAAATGGAAGAGAGGTAAGTATATCATCGCAAGGCGGACAAAATGATTTGTATTTAGTTAACTCTGAGAATGATGATGACGCAATAGTTATAAAGCATTATACCACCAAGTATCCTGAGTTAGAGGCAAAATATTACGATGGTAAGTTGGTTTTTACGACACGTGGAGGCGATGAGCCTGTTATAAGTGCAACTCCCCTTAAAGAACGACATTTTTTCCCTACAGTACTTAATCTTTGGAGTATCCATTGCTATGACATAAGGTATAAGAGCAAAAATATTTTTGGGGGAAATGGGTTTTATTTACAAAATGAGGAGGAATATATTTACGGAAATTAAATTTAAATTTATACCTTGCTTCAATCATTTAATTGAAGCAGTAGAATAAATCTTATTACTGAATCGCTTAAATAAACGGAGTAAGGTGACGCCCTACTCCGTTTTAATTATTTTCTTGATTCAAAATCAATTCCACTTTATTCTACATATGGCCGATTCACCTTGTATATCATATTTAGCAAATGGGGTAGCAATCCTCTATGCACTCTCTGTGATTTTTTTATAATTTAATAGTTATAACGATTCTAGCTCTATTAAATTCAAGTTATTACTATGAATTTGCAAAGCTACTACTATAGAAACAGCACAAAGGCAAAGCCAGTTAAAGTTGCAACAGAGAATATGCAAAGCAAGAATGTGATTACCAATTGTTTCTTGAAAATTGATGCCAAAAGAGAAACTTCTGGTATACTCGCTCCGGCCCCTCCGATTATTAGTGCAACCATAGGGCCTAGTCCAACTCCTTTACCTACTAGCACACTTGCAATTGGAATCATAGTTTCAGTTCTAATATACATCGGGATGCCTAAAACAGCCGCTATAGGAACTGCTAAGAAATTATCTTCTCCTGCAAATTTTTGAATAAAGTCAGTAGGAACAAATCCATATATAAAAGCTCCAATACCCGCGCCTAATAGCAAGAACAACAGTACTTTTCTGAACAAACCGCCAGCATCTAAGAAAGCATATTTAAATGCAATTAAGTTCCTTTTAACAAAGCCGCCTTCAAAATCAGAGTAATGTACCTCTTCCCCTCCGTCACAACAAGATGTTGAAGTATCACAACATGAAGTTTCTGTCACAGTTTCGTTACAACAATCACTTGATTCCTCTGGGGTTTCACAACAAGCTGTTGATGCATCTGTAGTTTCGCAACAAGCTGTTGCTGTTTTAGGGGAGTCGTAACAAGAAGACGATGTTCCAGAAGTTTCTCCGCAACAAGAAGTTGAGCTTTCTGACTCATCACCACAACAAGTCTCAGGCTCTGACGCAGGAACAGCCCCAGCAGAAAGGCTTTCCATATAAGCTTCCCCTTCTGCCCCTTTTATGTATTTATAGAATTTTTTCTTATCTAAAATATATCCTACTATTACAGCAAAAATAAACGCCACTCCTGCATATATTATTGTAGGAACTATTCCAAAAAATGTTAGGAACAGCACAATTATTGCAGGATTTAGGATTGGTGAAGTTAACAAGAATGACATCATTCCTGAAAAAGGTGCTCTGCTTTTCATTAAGCCTAAAAGTAATGGTATTGTGGAACAAGAGCAAAAGGGTGTTACTGAACCCAGCAATGCGCCAAGGATACTATTTAATAATTTAGATTTTGTAGTCAATGCTTTTTGAATTTTATCTTTAGATATGTATATTTGCAAAAGCGCCACAAGGAAGCTAATTAGCATAAATAGCAAAACTAACTCTCCAAAGAGGAACAAAAAAGTTCCAATAACTTGGCCTACCATAGGCTCTCCTACGCCTAAAACAGATAGGAAGTCTGTAATAATACTAATAATTCTTTCTTGAATAGTCATTTAATTCTCCTTAAAATAAGTAAAGTTTTAACCGCTTTAATTTTTTAAATAAATAATCCGAAGGATTATTTATTCGGCATTTTCGCATTGCAAGTACAGCAACGCGAAAGCCATACCAATCCTTTATATTAGACGAAGTCTAATATAACTTACCTATTGAGAATGACAATCATATCTACGTCCACAACTACACACAGTTACTCCTTTCCAAAAGTATCTTCTTTTTAATTCTTGTTAATACAATCTATAAAAGAATTTCTGACAATTTAAAAAATATCAGAAATTGCTTATCATGCATGTCTACAATACAAATTTTCTAGCTAAAGTCTATGAGAATTCTCCACAAGAAAATTCTACATGAGTTATTTGGAAGTAAACCTAGCAAGACCCTGCACAGCCAACTCAAACTGCTCTTTGTTTAAAGTATAGTAAGTCCATTTACCTTCTTTTCTAGGCACAACTAGATTTGCTTCCACAAGAACTTTTAAATGGTGTGCCAAAGTTGATAAAGGCATATTGATTTTATCCCCTAAATTACAATTGCATTCCTCTCCTTTAGAAATAATGTCAAGAAGCAAAATTCTGTTAGGATCTGCCAAACCTTTAAATACTTTATGCTCTTCAATCTGTTTTACGCTCATATTTACAACTCCTAATTCTTTAACCCTTCACTCGCGAGAACAATTAAATTTACATAAGTTTGCTTATGCAGCAAAACAAGTCGTAAATTCATAAGCTTATCGAAAGTCAAAAGGTCATTTCGTTAAAACTAGTTTTATAGTTTTATATTACATGATAATCCCCTGCATGTCAACTCCTCTGTTACATTTCTTTATATTTTGATATAAAATGGACCCCTTTCTCAAAAGAAAGAAATCATTCAAGCCATGAAAGACTATTTATCCGAATTAGAAGATGAGCTTTTAGACGGCGTGATTAAGAGGGCAAATATTTAAAGTTCCAAAATTTATAATTCAAACTGAAGCAGATATGAACTTGAAAAGTAGAGCATTTAGTTAAACATAAACACAAGATAAAAAAAGATATTAACTGAACCAAATAACAAGGAGGAAAAAATGAAGAAAAAAATTCTATTAACAGGTGCTACAGATGGCATAGGTTTCGAAACCGCCAAACTTCTAGCCGAAAGCGGCAATGATTTGCTTATACATGGTAGAAACAAAGAAAAATTAGTCGAAGTAACCCACACATTAAAAACATTAAATCCTAATATAAGTGTATCATCTTATGTTGCAGACTTATCAGATTTGTCCAATGTTACAAATATGGCAAAGGAAATTTTGAGGAGCCACATCCTTTTGCCCTCCTAAAAGAAAACCAACGCATACTAATGGATGTGTTAAAATCAAAAACCTCATCACTTTTATAGTGGTGAGGTCTATTAAGCAATTGATTGTTCAAATTAACTACCCTACTTGCTCCAGAAATGAGTTGTACAGCAGTTGAAGGAGCAGGAGTCCCTAACGAAGAAGTCTACGAATATACAAACTCTATATAGCTTCTTTACGAAGTGGTTTATACCTTTAACGGAGGCCTTATAGTTCTCCCGTTAGCTCCTTAATTTTCCTTCTTGCCTCAAGCAAGGTATTTTCTCCTTTTTCAGTAATAGAATAATATTTCCTCATTTTCCCTTCATTATTTCTACTTTCCACCGTTAGATGACCTGACTTTTCCAAATTATGAAAGATTGGATAAAGTGTTCCAGGACTTATATCATATCCATGTGACTTTAGTTCTTCAATCATAAAAGAGCCATAAATCGGTTCTTTTTTTGCATGATGCAAAATATGTATTTGAATAAATCCCAGAAACAACTTCCTCAATACTTGATCTTCCATTATAACCTCCTAAATTACAATTCCTAATTCCAAAACGCCTATAGCAAATAATGGTGTAAGAATTTTTCCCCATAATATAATTATGCTACTTACTATAATAACCAAAATATTATCAATAGCAAGTCCTTCTTGTTGTAATAAAATTAATGGGCCTAAAAATATCCACTAGTTGGCTGAATATCTAAAAAACTTAATTTATTAATGCTTTCTTCTTTTCATATTACATATTCAAAAATGGTGTCATAGAAAACACCATTAAATGCTTCTATTACACCATTTTCTTATTCATCATTTCCCAAACAGAACGTTATTTTATAGAAAGTTATTTTCAAATATATATTCTAATTAACAGATCGCAAACTACAGTTTGAAATTAAATTCCTTTTTTCCCTGTCATATGCTCTACATCTATGGCTACAACT
>CAYJGT010000083.1:0-4640 GCA_964370035.1 uncultured Oscillospiraceae bacterium | reverse complement strand
ATATTAATTGCTTTTGCTTATACAAAAAAATGAATTACCTTGACTTTTAACTGAAATTTCCATATAATTTATATGGATAAATTATTTATTGTATATTCACCACAAAGTGGTTTACGATAAAAACTTAATATCGGAAGGAGCGAAAGTATGAACGAAATTGTACTGATTGTCTCTATAGTTGCAACACTTGTCATAGGTGTTTTTATTGGATATATTTTTAGAAAAATAATGGCTGATAAGACTATAGGAAGCGCTGAGTTAGCTGCAAAGAATTTACTATTAGATGCAGAAAACCAGGTGTCTTCAATCAAAAAGGAGATTGCATTAGAAGCAAAAGAAGAAGCACATAAAATCAAACTAGAAGCAGAAAAAGAAATAAGAGAAAGAAGAAATGAAATTTCTAAATCGGAAAACAGATTGGTTCAAAAAGAAGAATCAATTGACAAAAAGCTAGAAAACATTGAGAGAAAAGAGCAAAGTATAGCTAGTAGAGAGCAAAACATAATTGACAAACAAACAGAGTTAGAGAAGCTATACAAATCACAAATTGAAGAACTACAGAAAATTTCAGGATACACTGAAGAAGAAGCAAAGAAAATCCTATTAGATAGCTTGGAAAGTGAACTGAGAGGAGAGGCCTCGGCTTTAATAAAATCAATTGAGGAAGAGGCAAAAGAAGAAGGGGAAAAAAGAGCTAAAGAAATATTAGGAAATGCGATTCAACGTTATGCTGCCGATCACGTAGCTGAAAGCACGGTATCAGTTGTACCTTTACCAAATGATGAAATGAAGGGCAGAATAATAGGTCGTGAAGGAAGAAATATTAGGGCTTTAGAAACAGCAACAGGAATTGAGTTAATAATCGATGATACACCAGAAGCAGTTATTCTATCCGGGTTTGACCCTGTTAGAAGAGAAGTTGCTAGAATGTCGCTTGAAAAACTTATTGTAGATGGAAGAATTCATCCAGCAAGAATAGAAGAAACCGTAGAAAAATCTGAAAAGAAAGTTGAAGCAATAATAAAAGAGGCAGGAGAACAAGCTACTTTTGATTTGGGGATACATAACTTACATCCAGAATTAGTAAGACTACTAGGAAGACTTAAATATAGAACTTCATATGGTCAAAATGTTTTAATTCACTCCATAGAAGTAGCGCACCTTGCAGGATTAATGGCTGGTCAACTTGGACTAGATGTAAAAGTTGCAAAAAGAGCGGGTTTACTACATGACATTGGAAAAGCTTTAGATCACGAAGTTGAAGGCACACATGTAGATATTGGTATTGAGGTGTTGAAAAAGTACAAAGAATCTCAAGATGTAATTAACGGAATGGCATCTCACCATGGTGACTATGAAGCAAAGTCAATAGAAGCTGTACTTGTGACTGCTGCTGATGCTTTATCGGCTGCTAGACCAGGAGCAAGAAGGGAAACACTAGAAACTTATATCAAACGCCTTCAACAACTAGAAGAAATAGCAAATACAACTAAAGGGGTAGAAAAATCTTTTGCGATTCAGGCAGGAAGAGAAATTAGAATAATTGCCAAACCAGATGAGGTAAAAGATAACGAACTTCCAGCATTGGCCAGAGAAATCTCTAAGAAAATTGAAGATGATATGGATTATCCAGGTCAAATTAAAGTAAATATAGTTAGAGAAACTAGAGCAATAGATTTTGCAAAATAATTAAATTATGAAATATAAAGAGGAGTCGTATACTCCTCTTTATGTAATTTTAAGGGAAAAAATGAGAATAAGTAGTTATTTAGATAATAGTTCAACAACAAAACAATATAAGTCTGTTACAGAAGTAATGGTGAATAGTTTTGAAAATAATTTTGGAAATCCAAGTTCTTTGCATCAATTAGGGTTTGAAAATTCTAAAATGTTAAAGACTTGTAAAAAAAATATGTCTGCATATTTACAAGATACTTCAACGAAGGTTATCTTTACTGGTTCAGGTACTGAAGCAAGCAACCTGGCCATTAGAGGAATTTCCTCTACAAAAAAAAGAAATAAGGGATGCCTTATAACTTCAACGATAGAGCATCCAGCGACTCTTGAAACGATAACTTCTTTAGCATCTGAAAACTTTCAAGGAAAAATATTAGGTGTTGATCAAAAAGGTTGCATAAATATTAATAATTTAGAAGAACTTTTAAATTCAGGTAAAACTGATTTAGTTTCAATTATGCATGTGAATAATGAAGTTGGAACAATACAACCTATTGAAGAAATAGGGGAGCTGATAAATAAGACTAACCTAAAGAAAAACAAAGAAGAACGAACAGTTTTTCATGTAGATGCTATTCAATCTTTTAAAAGAATAGGAATAGATATAAAGAATATTGATCTTATTTCACTAAGTAGTCATAAAATCCACGGGCCAAAAGGTGTAGGAGCTTTAGTTGTTAAAGATAATATACGACTTAATCCTGAGATTTCAGGAGGTGGTCAGGAATATGGATTACGATCTGGAACTGAAAATATTCATTCAATTATTGGTTTTAATAAAGCTATTGAAGAAAAAGTAAATTTACAACTAATAAAAGACTTTAGAGACAAACTTTTATATGAAATATCTGGAACAATTAAAGATATTAGAGTTAACAGTCCTGAAGAAAGCTCATTGATTAACAGTCCTGGATTATGTGCACCTCATATTTTGAATGTTTCCTTTATTGGCACTAGGGCAGAAGTGTTGTTACATTTATTGGAAGAAGATGGTATTTTCGTGTCGACTGGTTCTGCTTGTTCTTCAAATAAAAAAAGTGGATCTCATGTCTTAAAAGCCATGGGAATTAATGAATCTGAAATAGAATCTGCTATTAGATTTAGTGTTGGGGCCTTAAATGAACTTACAGAAATTGAATATGTAATGGAAAAATTAAAACTTCACGTGGATCGACTAAGGAAGATAAAGAAAAGATAGCTGATTAAATCTACAGCAATGTTTGTTTTAAAAAAGTTAAAACTAAAAAATAAGAGTATAGAAAAATTAGAGGGTAATAATGAACGAGAAAAATATTTTTATAGTCCGTTTCGGAGAGGCATCTTTAAAAGGCCAAAATAAACCATACTTTGAAAGGATGCTAGTAGAAAGACTAAAGAAATTACTTAGAAAATTTATTGGAACAGCAGAGGAAAGGCAAGCAAACGGAAGCAAAGTAACTGTTACAAGGAATAGCGGATTAGTTTTCGTTAAGGCCGATAAAAGTATAGATGTAGATGAAATTACAGAAGAAATGTTAAAAGTTTTTGGAATAGCTTCAATAAGCCAAGCTATTGAATGTAATACTACAGTGGAAGACATTGAGTCAAAAGCAGTAGACTACATTAATAATCTTGCAAAGTCTATGAATAAAGAAAAATTGACATTTAAAGTAGAAGCTCGTAGAGCAGATAAAAATTTCCCCCTAAAGTCTCCAGAAATAGCGCGCCAAGTAGGAGGAGCTGTACTTAAAGGATGTAATATTAAAGACGCTAACGGAAAATTAATTCAACAGGTTTCTGTTGATGTCCATAGACCTGATATAAATCTTTTTGTAAACCTTAGAACTGACATATGTTATATATATCAACAAAAAATTGAAGGCCAAGGAGGATTGCCTTTAGGGACAACAGGTAAAGGAATGTTACTATTAAGCGGCGGAATTGATAGTCCTGTTGCAGGGTTTATGATGGGTAAGCGGGGAATGAAGATTGAAGCAATCCATTTTCATTCTTATCCGTACACAAGCCAAAGAGCTAGGGAACAGGTAGAAGAGCTTGCTTCAATTATTGCAGTGTATATGGGTGGTTTTAAAGTTCATATGGTAAATCTTTTACCTATTCAAGAAGAAATACTTAAGCATTGCCAAGAAGATGATACTACTATACATATTCGAAGATATATGATGAAAATAGCAGAAAAAGTTGCATCTGAGAGAGGAGCGACTGTATTAATTACAGGGGAGAGCTTAGGACAAGTTGCTAGTCAGACTACAGAATCAATTATTGCGACTAATAGTGCTGTTAATATGCCTGTTATGAGACCACTAATAGCTTTAGATAAAGTAGAAATAATGGAAAAGGCCAAGAAAATTGGAAGTTTTGAAACTTCTATACAGCCAAATGAAGACTGCTGTACGGTTTTTCTACCTAAACATCCTACTACAAAACCAAAATTGGATAGGTTAGTAGAAAGCGAGAGCAAAATGGATTCTGAAGGCTTAATATCTGAAGCAATTTCAAAGATAGAAGTCGTAGAGATTAAACCTAAAGTGTGATTATAAGTCGATTTCATTTTACGATTAAACATATATCTACTATAAATATTGAAATTTGAATGTTCTTTAAAAATAGCAAACTAGTGGCTTAATTGTCTAGAATTGTACGAAAAATACACAGAAAAACAAAAATAAAATAACATTCATATTGATATTATGTTCACAAAGTGCTATAATTGAAAAAGTAGACAATTTTCGCTTTAGCGAATAATAAATTAAAAATATCATTAATTAGAGAATTTAAACAAGGAGGAAATTAGATGAATTTTCAACTAACTAAACAACAAGAGCTTGTTAGGAAAATGGTAAGAGAGTTTGCTGTTAACGAAGTAGAGCCAATTGCAGCTGAAATCGATCTAGAACACAGAT
>CAYJGT010000082.1:0-4693 GCA_964370035.1 uncultured Oscillospiraceae bacterium | reverse complement strand
TGTAAGGCAGGTGCTCTCCCAGCTGAGCTATGCGCCCTTATTTGGTAGCGGCGAGAGGAGTCGAACCTCCGACCTTCCGGGTATGAACCGGACGCTCTAGCCAACTAAGCTACACCGCCACACTTGTACTGCCCGTAGAACAGTACAAAAATTATTGTATCATTTAGGAAAAATATTGTCAATAGAAATTCCTATTATTATTAACACTTTTTTAAACTTTTTCAAAACTGCATTTACTATTTAATTTTGCACTATTATTAACCTAATTTTAATTTTTATCTTTTTTCCTCTCCCGGAAGAGAATTCACTTTGTCAATTCACCTAGAAATTTAATTTTTTATTATTCTTAACCAAATTTACAATCTTCTTTTTTATTTTTCAAAAACTAATTTTATTCTCATTAGCGCTTCTTTAAGCAATCTCGTAGGGCAAGCCACATTAACTCTTACAAACCCTTTAGACTCCAGTCCAAATATGGACCCTCCTTCAACGATAACTCTAGCAATATCCGAACACTTTAAAACTACATCCTCTTCACTTAACCCATAGCCCCTAAAGTCAATCCACGCTAAATAAGTTCCCTTAGGTAAATTAAATTTGATTTTCGGCATATTTTCAATAAAAAATTCTTCCATCATCCTAAAATTCTCATTAATCACCTTATTCATTTCTAAAACCCAATCTTCGCATTCAGTATAAGCTGCAATAGTAGCGTCTAAAGTAAATGGAGACGGCATTATGGTTCCCGTGTATTCCGCCAATTGACTTTTGATTTCTTTATTCTTAATAACAAGATTCGTAATATGCAGCCCAGCCAAGTTAAAGGTTTTATTTGCCGCAGTCGCTATAATTATATCCTCATTATTGTCTAAATTAAGGGCAGATATAGCCTTTTCCCCCTCCCTTACAATATCGCTATGTATTTCATCAGAAAAAAATAATACATTATTCTCTTTACAAATATCAATAAGCCTTTGAATGTCTTCATAGCGCCAAATTTCTCCGATAGGATTATGTGGATTGCAAAAAATAAACAAAGTATTATTAGGATCTTTACATTTCTCTTCAAAGTTTTCAAAATCAATAGTGTAGATATTGTTTTCATCTTTTTTCAAACTATTGCTAATAACCTTTCTCTTTGTTTCCTTAATCTGTGCAGCAAAAGGATAATACACTGGTGGCTGAATGATTATCCCCTCACCTTCCTTTGTAAAGGCCCTTAAACAGTCTCTTATAGCTTTAACTGTCCCTTCACTATAAACTATCCATTCTTTTTGTATTTCCATATCATGTCGTTTTTTATACCAATTAATTATGCTGTCATAATACTCATCATTAAAAACTGTATATCCAAACACCTCTTTATTAACTCTGTTACTCAAGGCTTTCTTTATTTTTTCTGGACACTTAAAATCCATGTCCGCCACCCACATTGGAATAGTATCTTCAAAATAATTTGCTCCGAAACCATTTTTGATTATTTCTTCATTAGTTTTTAAAGCAGAAGTATTATTTCTATCTACAATTGTTGTAAAATCATATTTCATTTATGCACCCTTTTTCCTTTTCCACTTGCATCTTTATAATATTTTATCATTTATTATCACATTTCTTAAAATCAGCACTTTCCGTAAAATCTCATCAAATTTTATGGACTACCCCTTTCCCAATAAGGACTAGATAGGCCTCTTCAACTGACATTCCATAATTTATTTCCAATGCTTGCTTATATATTTCCATCTGTGCTTTATATTCTTCTTCTATGTTTTCAGTTTTGCTATTTGACTTATAGTCTAACAAGATTAACTTCCCATCTTCCTCAAAGAAGCAGTCTATTACCCCTTGTACAAGTTGATCTTCTTTTCCTGGATTAACTATAGTGAATTCCTGTTCCTTTCTTATCATTTCACTTTTTATTGCCCTATCAAATATTGGATGTTCTAAAAGGATTTCTATTTTTTCTATCAAAATATGTTTAGTCCACTGGCGATTTATTATGTTTTTTTCTGAAAGCTCTTCTATCTTTTTCTCTAAATAGGACCTGCCATTTTCTTTTGCAAGTTTAAAATCAATATGCTCCAAAAAAGCATGATTAACTGTTCCAACAAGCATTCCCATATGCTCTTTTCTTTCTCCTAAAACTTCTGGGCTTTGGATTCTTATTTCTTCTAATTTTTCCCCTTGATTAATTCTGCTTACTGAGGTTTTGGCTAATAGTGATTCTCCTAAGGCTTCGTATTCAAAAGAAAGTCGTCTATCTACCTCTGCATAACCGTCACCCCTCTTGTCTAGATTTTCCAGGGTTTTCAGCCCCGTTTTTTCTTCTTCAATTTTTTCTCCGTAAAAAGAAATCACCTCTTTTTCCCGCATCATTTGTACCTTCATAGAGGCATAAAATCTAAGGCTATAAATAATATCTAAATAGCTTTTATATGATAAAAGGCTTTCTTCCCCTAACAAGTCTAGCTCCCTTTTATTCTTTAATGTACCTATAAGAATTAGCTTATCCTTTGCTCTCGTAAAGGCCACATACAGTATTCTTATTTCTTCTTCCCTAGACTTTGATTTGGATATATCCTGTATGGCTCTTTGAAGAAGAGTATCTTTCTTTATATGCCGTTCAGAGTCTGCCATATGCATTCCTATGCCTAGTTTACTATCTATTTCAAATAATGGTTTCTTTCCTGGTTTCTCCAGTTTTTTATTCAGATTTGGAATTATTACTATAGGAAATTCAAGGCCCTTACTTTTGTGAATTGTCATTATTCTAACCACATTGTCTTTTTCATTAATTAATGTCGCCTGACCAATATCTATTTCTCTTTCTTTTAAAAGGTCTATATATCTTAAAAAGCCGTATACTGTTCCATCATTGTTTTCTATGTAAGTATTTGCCCTATCTATAAAGGCCTTTAAGTTTGCCTGCCTTTTCTTTCCTGTTTTTAAAGCTCCTACATAATCATAGTATCCAGTCTCAATCATTAACTCCCAGGCAAACTGATTTATTGGAGTTGTTATACTTCTTCTTTTCCAGTCTTCAAAAAAATTTATTACCTTACTACATTTTTCTTTTAATTCTTCTCTTTCCCCTTTCATAGCATAGTTAACAATCCCATCATAAAAATACCCCTTAGGCCAGTTTACTCTTAGTTCCGCTAAATCATTTGTGTCGAAATTAAAAAAATCTGTCCTTAAGGTAGCAAGAAGAGCTATATCCCTCTTTCTATTATCAATACACTTTAAGAGTTCAACAATAGTCGAGATTTCCATAGCCTCAAAGTAGCCTTCATTTTCTTCTATGTAGGCACTTATATTTTGTTCTTCTAAAGTCTTCTTTATAATATCGGCAGATGATTTTCCACTTCTATATAGAATCACAATATCTCTCTCTGTAATTTTCCTGACTTGGTTTATTTTATTATCGAAAATATCTTGCCCTAAGTTTTCTTTAATAGCTTTAGCAATTAGAGTCGCTTCTTTTTCAATTTTCCCTAACTGCTCAATTTCATCGTCTACTTCACTGTTCCCTGTTAATTGATCTAATTCATCAGGCTCTATTCCGTCCATGAATTCTCCTTCATTATCTTCTTCAATTACACATTGTAATTCAATAGGGAATTCATATATATCGTCTTTAGGAAGGCCTCTATTTAATTTAGCATCTTCATCATAGCCCACCATTACCTTTTCAAAGATTTTATTTACTCCGTCAATAACCGTCCCTTTACTCCTAAAGTTTTGGTTTAAATCAATTTTACAAGTATCATTTTCTCCAGTCTTAAACCTTTCATATTTTTCTCTAAAAATATTAGGATCAGACATTCTAAATCCATAAACACATTGCTTAATATCTCCTACCCTAAAGCCATTATCACACCTTTCTATTGAAGAAATAAGTTTTTCTTGGATAGGGTTAGTATCTTGATACTCATCAACAAAAATATATTCAAATTTGTCTCTATACTCTTCTCTCACCTGGTCATTTTCTAGCACCTTTAAAGCTAAATGTTCTAAATCGTTAAAATCTAGTATATTTTGTTCCCTTTTCATTTCTGTATATATTTGATGAAACCTCTTTGTTATTGTTGCCACAGTAAGGTAGGCCTCTTCTGTTTTGTTCATTGTAGCAACCATTTCTTCTAAATCTGAATAAAAATACCTTTTTTTAAGATCTCCTACATATTTTTTCCCTGTATCGCGTAATATTTTAATATCTTCTTTTATTAATTGATAGGATTCTTTTTCATTACTTTTAGCTGACATAGTTGCAAACTTCAGCTCATTCATTTTCTCTCGAAGGCTATGAAAGTCTTTTCTCTCAACTTCTTCTAATATTTCTCTTATTTTTGTTAAGTCATCTTGTCCCTTTTGATATAGAAATGGCATACTTTCACCATCTAACAAATCTACTACTTTTTTGAAAAGGCAAAGAGACTTTTCTAATTCATTTTTTCCATAGGAAAAAATATGATCCATCAATTTAGATTTTTCTAAGGCATCTTTACTAACCACATAGTTTGCTGCTGATTCTTCAAGAAATTCAAATGGTGATACCATACTCATTATTTTCAAATATAGTTGGATAATATCTTCTTTTAATGGGTTAGAATTAGATATTTTAGAATAACTTTTAATTAAATTTAAGAAATTACTATTCTTCTCTTGATGCAATTCAACAAACACTTGATCCATT
>CAYJGT010000081.1:0-4909 GCA_964370035.1 uncultured Oscillospiraceae bacterium | reverse complement strand
ATGAGGGAGAGACTGAGCACTGTTTTACAAATTTACAAGGCAGACCGATTTCTATTAAGAAAACAAATGAGAGAATTTATAAAAAACTATTAGAGTTAGTTGAAGATGCAGAGTGACCAAATAGAGCCCTGAGATAAAATAATATTTACCTCAGGGCTTTTGTGACAGAGTTTTTAAATTACTATAAATAATATGAAGGATTATTTATTTGGCATTTTCACGTTGTAAGTACAGCAAAGTGAAAGCCATACCAACTCTTTATAGTTCATAGATTCTACCAGGCTTATCTAAGGTATATCCCTTTAATTTTTCTAATCGTTGTCTGAAATCATCTCCTTTAATTACTTTTAATAATTCTTGAACCATCTCCGTTTCCCATGCATAATCTGGAATAATTAGGTCATAGGTTTCTATGCAAATAGGGATAAAGTCAAGATCAAATATTGTAGCAGCAGAATATATACCCATTCCTACATCTGCAGAATTAGAGGCGATTTGAGCCGCTACAGAAGTATGAGTTAATTCTTCTCGTTCATAGCCATAAATGCTTTTTGGGTCTAATTCTTTTTTATTGTTTAAGTAATCAAATAGAATTCTTGTACCTGAACCTTTTTGCCTATTTACGTATCTAATATCTTTAGAATAAAGATTCTCTATTGATTGAATGTTTTTGGGGTTTCCTTTTTGCACTAATAAACCTTGTTCTCTACCTACGCATTCGACTAACTTAACACCTCCTTGTGGAAAGAATTTTTTTATATAAGATTTATTATAAGAACCGTCTTTTTCGTCTAGTAAATGTATCCCTGCTATGTGTGCTTCTTTTCTCTTTATTGCCATAATGCCTCCCATTGAACCTGCATGGGAAGAAGACATATACAATTGATTGTTCGAAAGATGGAGAATATCTATTACTTCATCAATAAGAGGGTCATGGCTTCCAATAGCTACCAATGATTTCTTTAACTTAACAAGGGGATTGAAAAGCTTTATAGACACCTTACTTCCAGCTTCATAGCCTTCTCTGCCTTGTGGAACTTGCAAGATACCATCTGCCCTCATAAAGGAAGTTACCACACCAGCACCTCGGCTTAGTGGTGAAGCAATTAATCTGTCTTCTACATATCCCATTCTAACACGGACAAATTCTTCATACTTAGTTCCTGAGTTTACTGGTCTTGAAAGAATGGCTTCTTGGTATCCATAGCTATCAGAAGAAGATTTTAAATATTCGTCAATTAATGGTTTTAAAAGTTGTTCAACAACAATTATTGCAGAGACAGGATATCCAGGAGCACCTAGAATTGGTATATGGCCTTTGTGACCTAATATAGCAGGTTTTCCTGGTTTCATAGCAATTCCATGATATATAACATTGCCCACTTCATTGATTACATCGTAAGAATAATCTTCTCTTCCGGCAGAAGAGCCTGCATTTAAAATTACCATGTCACAGGATTGAGTTGCTTCCTCTACAGTAGCCTTTATATCTGCCTTTATGTCTTTACAAATTGGGTATGTTTTAGTATTAGCACCCCAACCTTCTAACATTGCAGAAAAAATAGAGGAGTTGAATTCAATTATCTCACCTTTTTTAGGGTTTTCGGAGGGAGGTATTATTTCATCCCCAGTTGGTATTAGTCCAACTAAAGGTTTTTTAATTACATCAACATTTAGAACACCACCAGCAAGCATAGATCCGATTGCAGCTGGAGTTATTTTAGAGTGAGATGGAAGAATCATTTCGCCAGCACAAATATCTTCTCCAATCTGTCTTATATGTTGCCAGGGAGTTGCTGCATTAAAAATTTTTATTTCATCATTTTCTAAATGCACTAAATCTTCTACCATAATAACAGCATCGTACTCTTCAGGAATGGGATCCCCAGTATCAAGAATTACGTACTCATTTAGGGATAGTATTATTGGGGTGGTTTCTGTAGCCCCAAAGGTTGTTTTTGAATCAACCGCTATTCCATCCATTGCGCTAGCATGATAGTGAGGGGCTGAAATTTTTGCATAAACAGCAGAAAATGTAATTCTGTTGCAACTATTGCTAACAGAAATTGTTTCTGCCTTACCCTTAAAACCGTGTTCTAGTAGGGCTTCTTTATACGCAACCTGTGCCTCATATAAAGGTATATTTGTTAAGTATCTAAAACTCATTGTGATTCTCCTTTATAATTAATATATATATACAGTAACTTCAGAATCTTTGGATAACCCTTCGCAATCTCTAGGAATTACAAAATAACCATCTGTGCCAGCTAATGTTGTTATCAAACCAGATTTTGTTCTAACTGGAGTAACTTCAAGTTTTTCATTTTCGCACTTTTTCATAGCTACGCCTACGCACTGAGCTCTGCCGTGATTAGATTCTATGGATTCAGTTAATACTCCTAAAACCTTTTTTCTTGTTTTAGATAGAGAGAATCTTGATTCTAATAAATAAGATACAATTAATTGAGTTACATAAAATGAAGCTACTGGGTGGCCAGGAAGGCCGATTATTGGAGTGCTTTCTACTTTCCCTAAAATGGTAGGTTTGCCAGGCTTTAAGGCAATTCCATGGGCAAGGATTTTACCTGCTTTTTCTATAACCTTATAAGTAGCATCTTTTGTACCTACGCTGCTGCCTCCAGAGATTAATACTACATGACATTCAGAAAGAGCTCTAGTTAAAGTAGTTGTTAATAGAGTCTCTTCGTCCTTTATTATTCCATAGCTAATATAAGTTGCACCAAAAGAAGTTACAGAAGTAGCCAAAAGGCTGGAGTTAACATCTCTAATTTGCCCGTCTAAGGGTGTGTTTTCAATAGGAATTAATTCATCTCCTGTTGAGATAATTCCTACGATTGGTTTATCGATAACGGGAACTTTACTATAACCAAGGGCTGCTAAAGCTCCAATATCATGGGAGGAAAGCACTCTTCCTTTCTCTAAAACTATTTGATTTGGCTTTACATCATCACCTTTAAATACTATATTTTGCCCAGGCGCAGTTGGTTTTAATATACCTATAGTTCCATCTTCGTAATCCTCACTATATTCAATCATTTGAACAGAATCTGAACCATTAGGAATATGTCCCCCTGTAGGTATTGGGGAACACTCCATTTTTGAAACACTAAAATCCACCTTATTACCCATGAAAACTTCTTTAGTTTTGCATAAAATTGCTGGAATACTATCGCTACATCCGAAGGTATCTGAAGCAATTAATGCGAATCCATCTACTGTAGACCTATTAAAGGTAGGGACGAATTCATTAGCAATAATATCTTTGCTTAAAGTTCTTCCCAGAGAGTCCAGTAGAGGGACTTCAATGGAGGAGAGTTTTTCATCTTTGAAACTTTCGTCTATGATTTGATATATCTCTTCTATGCTTTTTACTGTTAACATAAATAAATTATGACAATTTACAAAATAGTCATAAACTCCTTTCCTTATTGTTGATTAATAGCAAACACTATTGTTTCACGTACTAATAATTATTATTTAGTAGCTCGAGAGTTAAAAAATATTAGTGTAGCTGAGTTATGATTTGTTATATATTTTCATTTTATTATATTTTTGTTAAGGTAGCAAGGACTTATTAGGATTCTTAACAAATCGACAAAAAATTGACAAAGGTCTAATTTCATGGTAATATGTGTACGGTTCACTTTGAAAAAGCATGTCTAAGGCAATGAAGTTTGGTTGCTATGAATGCTTTTCTATGGGTATTTTTAGAAATGAATTTGCCTTACGTATTACAAAAAGTGAGAAGGTTTTAAATCATGGACGTCTTAAGTTTTAACACATAACTTAACTGTACTATTTAACTTCGGCTATTTGTAATAAGTGGCCGAAGGTTTTTATTTAAAATGATTTCATATTACAAAAAGGAGAGAGCATGAAGAAAATTACTATTGTATTACTAACATTAATCCTAACAATGGGATTAATAACAGGTTGCGGTTCAGACGAGCCACAAGGAGATGGATCTACATTAATGATGGCTACAACTACAAGTACAGATGATACTGGTCTATTAGACTACTTAGCACCTATTTTTAATGAAGATACTGGTTATGTTTTAGAACATACTGCAGTAGGAACTGGTGAAGCTTTAGCACTAGGAGAGAATGGGGATGTAGATATCGTATTTGTACATGCAAAAGCAAGTGAAGAAGAGTTTGTTGAGAATGGTTATGGAGTTGAAAGAGTACCAGTAATGTACAATGACTTTGTAATAGTAGGACCTGCAGATGGTGTTGCACATACAGATGATATTGAAGCAGCATTTAAAGAAATTAATGATAATGGATATACATTTTACTCTAGAGGAGATGATTCAGGAACTCATAAGAAAGAAGTTCAAATTTGGGAAAATCTAGGAATTGATCCTTCGACAAATGGAAACTACAAAGAGTCAGGACAGGGAATGGGAGCTACTATCACTATGGCAGCTGAAGATGGAGCTTATACACTAACAGATAGAGGAACTTGGCTAAAAATGCAAGCTGATGCTGAGACACAAAATGACTTAGTGATTGTTTGTGAAGGTGCTGATGACTTATTAAATCAATATGGAATTATTGCAGTTAACCCAGAAATGTATGAAGATGTTAACAATGAAGCAGCAGAGGCATTTATTGAGTGGATAACTTCAGAAGAAATTCAGAAATTAATCGGAGAGTTTGGCGTAGAAGAATATGATGAACCACTATTTTTTCCAAATGCAGGAACTGATAGCTAATAAAACTACATTAAATTTTCGTTAGCAAGTGAAGAAAATTTGTTAAACGGAAGCATAGTAGCTTATATCCAATGAAAACTGCTGCTTTAAGTATAAAGCGGCAGTTTTTTTTAGGTGAATATATATATTATACTTTTTATCTTCTGGTGTATAATAAAATATAAATAA
>CAYJGT010000080.1:0-5316 GCA_964370035.1 uncultured Oscillospiraceae bacterium | reverse complement strand
CGTGTAACTAAACTCTCTAAAAATTCTAGCACCTGAAAAAGTTATCCTTATTTTCTCTATGCCCAACTATTAGCGCAAATAACGTGCCAATTTTTTTGGTCGCCTATCTATTATATTTTTAGAATAAATTTTATTTTTTCTTTTTAATCTAAACCACCTTGCAATTTCAACAATTTTCTTCTTTAAATATATTAGTATTTATTTTTGAACTTCATATTCATTATTCCGCCCCTTAAGAATGCCGAGGCTTCACATTAAAGCACATGAAAAAAAACGCCCATTTTTGGGCGTTTGGTGCAAATACATGGGCATTTAATGTTGGCAATCATATTTTTTCCAACTAAAAAGAATAATTTTCCTATTGCCTTGTTTATTTTTTTATACTTATAACAATTTTTTCACTTCCTATACCAAGTCGACCTACTTTGCAATTTCATACTTTTTCAGCTTATGCTGCAAAGTTTGCCTTTTCATTCCTAGGCTTTCCGCTACCTGCGTTACATTTCCATTTAGCTTTCCCATAGTACGAATAATAATTTCTCTTTCTTGCTTTTCTAAATAATCGCTCAGACTTTCTTTCTTCGAATCAAAATCCTCTTGATTTTTCGAATTACCAAAGTCTTTCTCCCACTCATTGTTAAATAAATCCACATCTAAAATTTTTTCATTCCCAGAAAGTGCAACTGCTGACATTATTGTGTTCTCAAGCTCTCTAACATTCCCTGTATAGTCTCTTTTCATAAGTTGTTCCATCGCTTGAGGGGTAAATCCTTCCACTCTTTTTCCTAATCCTCTATTATTTTTTTCTAAGAAATGCTCTGCCAACATCTGAATATCTGCTTTTCGTTCTCTGAGAGGAGGAATCTCCAAGTTTACAATACTGATTCGATAATAAAGGTCTTTTCGTAATGCTCCTTCTTCCATAAGCCTAAAAGGATCTTCATTTACAGTGGCTATTATCCTAACATCTATCGGAATATCCTTAGTCCCTCCAACCCTTCTTACATAACCCTCCTGGAGAACTCTTAACAGCTTACTTTGTAGATCATAAGGCATTGCACTTAACTCATCCAAAAGCAAAGTTCCCCCGTCGGCCTGTTCAAAAAGCCCTTTCCTGTCTATCGCCCCTGTAAAGCCACCTTTTGCAGTCCCGAAAAGAATTCCTTCAAATAAGGAATCGGGTATTGCTGCGCAGTTTTGCGCAATAAATGGAGCTTTCTTTCTGTTCCCATTATAATGGATACTCTGAGAGAGTATTTCTTTTCCAGTTCCTGTTTCTCCATAAATAAACACCGATGCATCTGTAGTCGCAGCCATTTTTGCCCTTTCAATCACCCCCAAAAAATTTGCACTGTTTCCAATAAAGTCTTCAAACCCATAAGTCCTTATTTGTGGTTTTGCATTTTTGTACTCTATCATCTTTTCAGTAACATTTTTAATAGAAGTAAGATCTGTGGCCACTTCAATAGCTCCTATGATTTTTCCCTCTACAATTACCGGAACTGTATTATTTATAGTTGTAATCTCCTTGCCATCTTTGTTTTCGTATGTTTGCTTCACCTTTAACATCTTTTCTTTATTAATCAGTGCTTTTTTCAGTGTGCTTTCTTCCTCTGAAAGTTTTTGAAAGGTTTCAGAAATCGGTTCCCCTAAAATGTCTTCCCCTCTCATATCTTCTATTTTTTCCATGGCACTATTGTAAACTAAAGAAACGCCATCCATATCAACGATATGAACGCCGTCACTTATTAGCTCTGTTAATTCTGTTAAAATGGCTTTAATTTCTGCTTTATTCATTCCCTTTTAACCTTATCTTTAACCTATCCTTAGTTTTCAAATAATAACAAAAGAAACTTTATCTTTTTTCACTTTGCTTTTTTGCTTTTTTCTTTGCCGCAAGAGATACTGTCTTTTTCTTTGGCTTTTCCTTACTCTGTGCCTTTGCCTTTTCTGGATTTACAGCCTTTCTTTGCACTTCCCCTACTGCTTTTCCTTTTTGCTTTGCTTTGTTAACTTTCTTTTCTAAAGCAACAAAATCTTTCCCCTTTAAAAAGTTAGGTTGTCTTCCTAATATATATCGATATTCTCTTTTAATAAAAGCGTTTATATCTATATAAGAAATCAAGAAAAAAGTAATCATTCCTGCCAAAACTACAATTTCAATAAATATTGGCATTATTCCTGATAAAGGAACAATAATAACTGTGGCCATTGTGAGGATTGCAAAAAATTTATTTTTCTTACTCCATTTGGTTGTAATAATGCCTTGGGCTTCCCCATTAGCAAAATCAGCTAGCCCCAGCGCTAACACCGAATAAGAAGCTATAAATGCCACGACAGAGACAAATGCAAATCCCACAACTGGCAGTTCTACAAACGCCATAGATTGAAATCCGTTAAAATTATAGTATAACCCTAGGGCAAGTTCTGCTGATTTTGCAAAAAAACCTACCAGCGCTATTAAAAATGCAAATTTAAACTTTCTGGATATAGATTGTAGCTTGATACCTGAAACCACTACTACAAACCAGCCTAGTATACCAATTCCTATAGCTGCACTTTCAGCAATCCATTGGGGGTATAACCCTCGCACTACCAATGTTCCAATTATTCCAATTACAACTATAAATAACCCTACCAAAGCAGCAGGTAAATTCATTACTCCATGTTTCTTTTCTTTTGGTTTTTTATTCTTAGCTTTACTCTTTGAAACCGTCTTAGTTTTTGTTGTGGTTGTTTTCTTTTTTGTAGCCATTTATCCCCTCCGAATTTTACTTATATACACTATTATTGCATATTTTAAGTCAATTATCAACTTTTGCAAAGAAAGTTTTAAATATAGGTCAAGGTTCAAAGCCCTGGCTATTAACAAATCACCAATGATCAAATAAATAGATCCTATTTCAAAGCTTGTCTAAACTCTGAATGCTCAACAAATAAGCAAACCTCTATTCTAGGTAAGCCGTACAGTTCATAGAATAGAGGTTTGCTATTTTAGTTACTTTCCTAATATAATAGATGTGAGCTCTACTGGGTCTACTATCTTCCCATCTTTGTAAACCCTCATATTCCCACTAGCAATCTCATCGATTAAGATAACTTCGTCATTATTGTATCCGAACTCATACTTAATATCGTATAATTCTAAACCTTTTTTTGCTAATGTTTCTGCAACAACCTTAGTGATTTCTAAAGTTTGTTTCTTTAAGCTATCATACATTTCTAAGTCCATAAGCCCAATTAATACTAATCCATCCGGAGTGATTAGCGGATCGCCTTTATCATCGTCCTTAAGTGTAGTTTCTACATATCCCCCTTCAATTATAGTACCATCTTCAATATAGTCACCATAGCGACGAATGAAACTTCCTGTTGCCCTACATCTGCAAATTACTTCTAAACCTTTTCCAAATACTTTTGCAGGAAGCACTTCCATAGTTGCCTTTTCTAAATCTGCGCTTACGTAATGAGTTTTTACGCCTGCTTTTTTTAGCGCTTCAAAAAATAAAATGGAAGTTTCTAAGTTAGCTTTACCGATTCCCTCAATAGTTAAACCAACTGTATTCTCGCCAGGATCAAACACTCCGTCCTTTCCTGTGCAGTCATCTTTAAATTGAAGCATTATATTTCCATTCTCCAACTCAAATACATCTTTTGTTTTTCCTTGATAAATCTTTTTCATCCGTTCCTCTCTTTCTGTTTCTATTACATTTAAAATAAAATTATTAATTATAAATGGTCCCTATGTCTTTTCTATATTGAGCTCCATTAAATTTGATTTTTTCTACATTATTATAGGCTAGAATCTTTGCTTCTTCATGGGTTTCTCCAAAGGCTGTGACACCTAGGACTCTGCCACCAGCCGTTAAAATTTTGCCCTCTTCCTTTGAAGTTCCACTATGAAATACAATTGCGTTCCCGCTTATTTCTTCAAGGCCTGTAATTTCTTTGCCCTTCTCATAGTCTCCTGGATATCCTGCAGATGCCATTATTACACAAACCGCCTTTTTATCTTCCCACTGAAGTTCTATATCCTTCAGTCTATTTTCTCTTACTGCAAGGAAAACATCTAATAAGTCATTCTTCATTCTCGGAAGTACAGACTGAGTTTCTGGATCCCCAAAGCGATTATTGAATTCAATTACTTTTGCCTTTCCATCCTTTATCATGAGGCCTATAAACAGTACACCCTTAAACTCCAAACCATCTTTTTGGAATCCTGCTAGAGTCGGTTCGAGTATTTCTTTTCTGATTGTATCATTTAGCTCATCATTAATAATTAAACTTGGCGAATAGGTTCCCATACCACCTGTATTAGGACCCTTGTCTTCATCAAAAATTCTTTTATAGTCTTGAGCAGGAGCCATAGGGGTTATTGTATACTGGTCTACAAAGCACAGCATGGAGGCTTCAACACCATCTAAGAATTCCTCAACCACAATTTTGCTTCCTGCTTCTCCAAAGATTTTATCTCCCATCATTTGGTTAACCGCTGCTTGTGCATCACCTTTGTTTTCTGCGATTACAACCCCTTTTCCTGCAGCTAGGCCGTCTGCCTTGATTACCATAGGGTAACCATATATCCCCACATCCTTAAGAAGTTGATCTTTTTCAGTATATTCTTTATATCCTGCAGTCGGGATATTATGCCTTGCCAAAAAGTCTTTTGTAAATGCTTTGCTCGCTTCTAATCTTGCACAACTCTTATTGGGGCCAAATGTTTTTATGTCTTCAGACTCTAGTCTGTCCACTATACCCATTGCAAGAGGAACTTCTGGTCCAATTATCACAAGTTCTATCCCTAGTTCTTTACTAAGATTCACTATTCCTTCAATGTCTTCTGCCGAAACTTTATGACAAGTTGCCACGGCTTCAATGCCTCCATTACCTGGCGCGCAGTGAAGCTCAACCTTCTTAGACCCTTCTTTTAATTTCCACAAGATGGCATGTTCTCTCCCACCACCACCTACTACTAATATTTTCACTTGTTCCCTCCTAAGATTATCCACAAATAATCAAATTTCATTTTTTTATTATTAACAACTTTCTCCTTTACAAGAGCTAGCTATAATTTTTTACTAACCGAGGTTTTAGCTCCTTTGCTTATTACAAGTATAAAAATTCACATATCTGCCTTATTTCTATATATAACTTGTAATCGACGATTCTAGTGATAGAAGTGCCTAAATCCACTAAATACCATTGCAATCCCTAGCTCATCTGCCTTGTCTATAGACTCTTGATCTCTCATCGACCCTCCCGGCTGAATTATTGCTTTTATTCCCGCTGCTGCTGCCGCTTCTACACAGTCACTAA
>CAYJGT010000079.1:0-5552 GCA_964370035.1 uncultured Oscillospiraceae bacterium | reverse complement strand
AAATAGTATAGTTACTCTTTTCCGTGCTGCATATTTTTCTTGTCTAGGGTAAACATTGTTAGTCCTAGAGCAAATGCTGCTGCGCCGCCCCATCTTAGAGCGTTGATCATAAAATAGAAATCTGCAAAGACGCCTGTGTTTTCTTCTGCATAATATTCTGGCCCCCAACTTCCTTCGTATATAGGTAAGAAGAAAGAACCAATAAGTGCTAATGCTCCAGTAATTGCAAATAGGAACCCTATTCTAGCAACGTCACCCTTAGTTAATTTAGTCTTAGGGTCTAAAGGATATTTTACTGGGTCAGACTTTGATAATCCTCCGTAAAGAAGTTTAAAGGAAACATAAGCGATTATAGCTGTATATAAGCCTCCAATTCCCATTAGTAGATAGTCAGTTCCGTTTAAGTAAAGTGCGGCTACGGCAATGATAATTGGCATACTTGTAAATGCAACTAAACCAAATTTCCCACCAGGCATAACGAAGATATCTTCTTTTTGCCTATCCGCTACTGGATATAACTTTCTTAATTTGATCAATACAAATGGTAGCATTAGATACATTCCTAGTACAAATAGTACTTCCATAAGTATAATAGTTTGAAATTCAAAGTTCATTAGCACTGCAGTTACAGCTGCTACTGTTAGAATACCTACGAAAGGAACTTGTCTTTTCTTACTTATTTTTGTCATGAATTTAGGGAATAAGTTGTCTTCTCCCATTACGAAGAAACCTCTAGAACCCGCAGCTATGTAAGTGTTGAAAAGTGCACACTGCCCGATGATAGCTACAAACATGAATACGTAGCCCCATGCTTCGCCTAAGTGTGTAGAAAGAACAGCTGAGTATCCAACTCCACTTCCTTCCATGCCTACATCAGTTGTCCAGTTAGCCCAGTTTCCCTCTCCTAATGAACCTAAACCAGCTACAGTTGGTAATACATATGTTCCTGCAATAAGTGGCATTGCGATTAGCATTCCTTTTGGAATTACTTTCTTGGCATTTTGAACTTCTCCTGCTAAAATTGCCACGCTTTCGTATCCGCAATACATCCAGATAGCAAGTGCTAATCCACCGCTCAATGCTGCTTGGAAAGGAACCTCTGGCGGAATAAACGGATCTACAGGATTAGCATCCCAATTTAGGAAACCAACAATTGCAACTAATACAAATGCTGACATAACTGATACAGAGAAAATGGTGTTTAGAATACTTACCTCTTTTAGTCCCATAAGGTTTACTATTGTAAAGATTGCTACCATTCCTATTTTTGCTGCCATCTCACCTGCTGGTGACATTGGGATGTATTGTCCTGCATAACCAACTGCTAGAACAACATATATACCATTGGTAATATATATTGCCATGGTATTCCACCAGCCTGCGCAGAATCCCCAGAATTCTCCATAAGCTTCTTTTGTCCAAGCGTATAGACCTCCTTCTCTGGGAAGTAGTGCACCGCATTCTGCCATCATATTAGATATTGGAAATGCCCAAACAAAAGGAAAAACTACTAGCAGTAGAACAGTTAATCCAGGCCCAGAGTTGGGAATCATTTCTTCGACCCCAAAGGCTCCTGCACATACCATAGAGAATATCATGAAGGATATCCCAATTGGAGAGATTTTGTTCTTTTTTAGCCCTGCTGAGCCGTGTAAGGTTGTATTATTGCCTTCCATAAACTTACCCCTTTCTTTTTATAAAAAAATATATAAATGCGCATAAAAATAATGCTATACCTAATTTATAAAAAAAACGGGGTTTTAACAATGCATGTTTTTGCGCAGGGAATATAGAAATTTGCGTTTTCGTGAAAAAATAAACGAAAAATATTAAGTTTGACTTGGATCGCTTTGAAGAGAGAGTACAATAAGTTGAACAGTATTAGGTTTGAACTGTATAGCCTTTTCATAAGAACTATTTACAGATACAAGCTCAAAGGTAACTTTCGGAGAGTTCATTTGGTTTAATTCCTCAATATCATCTTGGGTTAATGCGTTTAATAAATTAAGGTTGTTGGCTAAGGCTTTATTGTTGAATGAACCTAAATCAAACTCATAAGTGGTCACTTTATAAGTAGAATCGATATTCTTTATTATGAATGCTTGAGGAATGTGACTATCTACGATTCTTGAAAATTCGTTGCAGGAAAGCAGTATGAAATGATTTTTTTCTTTAGAAGAAACCAGTCCCCAATCTTTAACAGTAACCATAGAATTATACATCTTTTGAATTAATGTCTGAAGAATGAAAAGAGAAGACTTGATTCCGTTAGGCAAAACCAAATCTAAAACATCAATGTCAGAAGAAATTTTACTTAATAAATCTTTATTAACTTCCCCTGTTGTGATGGTTCTATTGATAATATTCTCTCCTACATTACGGGCTGATGCTACAAAGCTATTTTTTTGATCTGGAAGACTCTCTTTATTTGCAGGCATGAAGACTGTCTCAATCTTCCCCATAGTTTTCTCTGAAAAGTCAGCTGTTGCTTTTTTCAATGTATCTTTAAATTCGCTAGTAAAAGGCCCATGCATATTTAAGTTGATTTCTGGGAAGCGGGCTCCCATATAAGTGCATATATGTAATAGGAAATCAAAGACATAATTTACAGATTCAACACTATTTTTTGTTAAGTCAGCAACTATACATATATGCTGCCTATGTGAAACGAGAACCTCTAGAAATTGAGAAAAGGTTTGTATGTTTAAATAATTGTTGTAATTCAAATCATCATCACTTGAAATGATGATTTTGCTATTAGAGAAAACTAATTGAGAAAACAATAAATCCACATCAGGCCAAGAGTGCCTGTCCATTATTGTGGAAAATTTAATATAGCAAGATTTTTGAGGAAATGGTTGTGGTTCAAGGATTTCTGGATTAAGGCAGTCTATGACTATTGCATTTTTAGTATTAATTGCCTGATTATCTAGCAAGGAGTGAGCCGCTTCTTTATTAGAGGAAGAATAATTTTGTACACTATAATCAATGGAACTGGATTGTGGATTTGATTTTGTAATATCAAGTAATGGTTTGAAGCTTCTTCTATAGTCGGAAGGAAGGCAGCCATACCATTTCTTGAAGCAATTATTATAATAAGTGATGTTTGAAAAGCCTACATCTTCAGCGATAACAGTGATAGGTGAATTAGAGGTCAAGAGAATTTTCTCAGAGTTTTCAACTCTCACATAATTAACCCAGTCTCTAAATGAAAGGCCACTTACTTTAGAAACTAAGTGTGACATATGATAAAAGTTATAATTTTCTAATTGAGAGAATTCTTCTAGACTTGGCTTTGCGTCAAAGTTCGAATAAATATATGTAATCATACGATATATCAGTGCCAATTTTTTTTCGGCTATATCAGGGGTATGTATTGTTGCCAAATAATCTAAAAGCTGTTTAATATTGTATTCAATAGTACCGACTTGTTCTGGAGATAGGGTTCGAATATTTACAGATTCATAGCTTAATACGTCAATTAATAATTGCTCAACTAAGGTTAATACTTGTTGATTGTGATTTTTTATAGCTTCGAATGAAGCCATGTAGTCGATGATGGCAATTGCTTCGTAAAAATTGTTGTTTATTTTTTCGTAAACATCTCTCGAAATCAAAAGGCTAAGAACTTCCGAATCTTCATCTAATGCATAATAACTTCGAGTTTCTTCGTCATTAATAACCATACAGTGGCCCTCTGTTAATGTGAGCTTTTGAAAACTTACCTGCAAACGTATAGATCCTTTTCTCACAACGAGTATTTCAAAACCTTCATTCCAAGTAACCTGCTGCGATGAGCCTGTAACTAAAGAAACTTTTAGCAGATTTTCTATTATAATAGGGTCGAAATTATCAATTTTCATTTATCAGTAACCTTTCTTGTCTTGGAGCTCAAAACACTCGGAATGTATATAATTTGTATATAAATTATACTTGAAATATTAAGGAGCTACAAGGTCAATTGGTCTATTATACAAAACCCAATAAGATAGTAGGACAACATGACAAATTAGTTTATAAACTTCTGAAATCGCAAAAACATAAAAAAGGAAACACAAAAATGTGGGTTGAAACCTTGTGGTAAGTATAATAAATTTTACATTATAGTAATGGCAGTTGCAGAAACAAAGTGCAAGCCAGAAAAAAATGAAATTAATGTGAATGTAGGGGAAGTATTCTAAGGAGGAATAATTATGACAACTAAAAAAGGTGTATCACCGTTACAATCTTGGCACGATGCACATGGTGCAACAATGATGTGGGATGATGGTTATCCATGGGTTGCAACTCAGGGAACTCATTTAGATTTTAAAACAGAGTATGAAAGCATCAGATATGGTGCAGGAATAATGGATTACCATGCTATATTTACCTTTGAGGTAAAGGGTTCAGATGCTAGATTGTTTATTCAAAGATCTTTTACAAATGTGCTAGAAGGGCTAGTGGTTGGACAAATTAAATATGGAGCCTTTGTAGATGCCGATGGCATATTACTTGATGAAGGTAATGTTTATAAGATGGCAGAGGATCGTTACCTGATTATGGCGAATGCACCTTACTTAGTGCAGCAGCTAAGAGATATGTCGCCAGATTTAGAGGCGAAAATAGAAGACATTACAGATGTAGTTGGAAAAATAGCAATACAGGGGCCTAAATCTTATGAAGTCCTTCAAAAAATAGTAGATGAAGACTTTAGTGAACTTAAATATTTTAGGTTTAAGCCTGAAACAGTAAAGATTGCAGGCTGTGATGGTTGGATTGGAAGGACTGGATATTCTGGTGAGAAAGGTTATGAAATTTACGTTGATTATAGTGATGCGTTAAAGGTATGGGAAGCTTTAATTGAAGCTGGAGCGGTTCCTTATGGAGTAGATGCACTAGATGTAATCAGAGTTGAAGCTGGATTTATTTTGATCTATGATGATTTTGAATTAGGTGTAATGTCGCCTTATGATCTTTCTATAGATCATTGTATTAAGGATATTCCGGAAAATTTAGGAAATGAAGCACTAAAAGCATATGGAGCAAACCCGCCTAAGAGATTAAAAACTCTCAAGTTTGAAGGCGAAGAACTTCCTAAGTATATGAGCCCATTGATTAAGGATGGATTGGAAGTAGGAACAGCTACTACAACTCAAATGTCTCCGTTGCTAGGTGGAATAGCGCTAGCAATAATAGACACTGAGTTTGCTGAAGATGGCACTGAACTTCTGGCGGTAGTTGGGGATAAGTTGATTAAGGCAGAAGTCGCTCCGATTTGCTTATATGACCCTGAAAAGAAAAAGCCTAGAGGTCCAGTTATATAAGGCGTGGAGCGCTTTATTGCTAGAGAGGAAATTATACGAAGTTTTGGAAATAAAAAACTCTGAAAATACAGGCTATATTTAAAATCAAATTGAAATATAGTCGTATTTTTAAATAGAAAAAATACAGCTAACATGGTATACTTTTAAAGTAAGAATTTGAGTTAATCAAATTTATTTTAAGCTAATGAAAGAAAAGGAGACAATTTATGAGCTACAAATCGGACATAGAAATAGCACAAGAATCAA
>CAYJGT010000078.1:2874-5628 GCA_964370035.1 uncultured Oscillospiraceae bacterium | reverse complement strand
ATTATAAATAAAAACAAAAGTGATGTAAAGTCGTATGCGTAAATAAATCCCATTGTGCCCCCCAATTTACAGTGAATTTCTTTATGTATGTAGATATTGCTAATTTGATTGGAATTTCTTTTATTTTATCATATATGTTTATAGTTGTACATTTAAATTAATTCGGTTTTTGTATATACTTGCTATAAATATATATTATTTTTATTTAAATTCTAATTTTTTACACAAAAACTACGTGCAGGTATAATTTGCCTTTTCTTAAACTCACTTGTAGTTATAATCTAAGGGGCTTTTCAAAATAAAAATAGTGTAGTAACTATTGTTACTACACTATTAGGTTTAACCTTTGGACGCAATATGGCTATGGCATAGCCATATTTGTGGTTTAGGGAGGTTGTGCTTTAAGGAATTATTAGCCTCCGCCAATAGGGGGGAAGATAGCAAGAACGTCCTCATCCTGGACCTTGTAATCAATGTTTTGATGAAAACCATTAACTAGAGAAATTGCAACATCCTCCTTTTTAATTCCTAAATGATTTAGAACATCAGAAACAGTGCTAAAATTTTCAGTTTCAAGTATTAGGATTTTTTCTCTTCCTTTTCGTAGTGTGGCGAAAAGCCTAACCTCAATCATAAATCACCTTTCTGCGCATAGTTTAAAAGAACTTGTTCGTATTAATTTGTTTTGAAACTTTAAAATTAATATTTCAGAAAACAAATGTAATATTGAATTTCGCTTTATATAAGCTTTAATCTTTGCAGAGTTTCCTCTGTTGGGAATGCATCTACCCAACCACGAACGGCATAGTAATCTGGAAGAGTAATAGGAAGTTGACTTACCATACCTTTTGAAGGGCCATTTGTTATTGGCTCTTCTAAAAGTCGTTTTGGAAGCTTGTCATCTTCTTTCTTCATTCCGGCTTCCTTGTTGAATAAACGCTCAATATTGTAGATTCTTTCTCCAACCTCTAGCAATTCCTCAGGGGTGTAGCTGGTGCCGGTAGCAGCATTTAATATGTCAGTATACTGTGGAGCGCCTAGCGCAAATGATGAGAATAGGCACATTCCCATACTGTCTATAACGGCAGTTAGATCTTGGAATATTTTACACCAAGTAGCTTTTCCTTCAGTAGTGGTTCTATCAAGCTGTTCTGGAAGGCCTAAAACTTCTGGAGAAATTAAGTATCCACGAACATGGCAACCACCTCTATTGCTTGTTGCGTAAGTGATTCCGATTCCTTGAATTCCTCTAGGGTCATAAGCAGGAAGCTCTTGCTTTTTAACGCTCATAGAAAGGTCAGGGTGCCCATAGTGTTCACATAGACGATAGCTTCCGTCAGCCATTAATTTACCTAGAGAAGATTTGCCTTCACCCATTCTTTTAGTCCATTCAATTATGGCTTTGCTGCTACCCCATTCTAAAGGAACACCATCACACTCCTCTGCTGAAATTGCCCCAACTTGATAAAGTTCCATTGCTGCAGCAATGGTACATGGTGTTGAAATAGCATCTAATCCATACTCATTACACCAGTAATTAGCTTCGCTAATAGCAACGATGTCGTCCACTCCACAGTTTCCTCCATAAGCCCAAAGTGGCTCATACTCCGGTCCGCCGACTTCTTTACCTTCAAGATTGATTACTCTTCCGCAACCAATAGAACATCGGTGACAGAACCCTTGTTTTACAAAATTGGTATCTACAAGAGTTTCTCCGGAAGTGGCATCTGCAGTTTCGAAATATGATTCTTGCCAGTTTCTAGTTGGGAAGGATCCAGTATTGTTAATAATATTTACAAGTACTGCAGTTCCATATGTTGGAAGGCCTGTTCCGGTAACAGGGTTTTCTTTAAGCATTTTAAGGCAATTAGAATTCACCTCTTTTAGGGTTGGAGCATTACTAGGGGGCACTAAAGTTTCTGTAGCAGTAACAGTAATAGCTTTTAGGTTTTTGCTGCCCATTACAGCCCCAACTCCGCCGCGACCTGCTGCCCTATCTTTGTCATTCATAATACAGGCTAACAAGGACTGATTTTCCCCTGCAGGGCCAATGGATAGAACAGAAGCTTTTGGATATGTTTCTTTTAGACTTTCGTCTGTTTCTTCACTTTTCATTCCTATATACTTGTCGGCAGGAAAGATTTGGATTTGGTCATCTTCGATGTTAATGTAAACAGGTTTTTCAGATTTTCCTTCTACAATTAATCCGTCCCATCCTGCGTACTTTAGTTTGGCACCCCATTTGCCGCCAGAGTTTGATGATGCAATCATCCCAGTTAAAGGTGATTTTGTTACTACCATATATCTACCTGCTGTTGGAGCAGCGGTTCCGGTAATCGGACCTGTAAGGTAGATTAACTTGTTAGCCTCTGACATTGGGTCTACCTTTGCAACTCCTTCATCGTAGAGCATCTTCGTGCCAAGTCCTCTACCTCCAATAAATTTGACTGCGTCATCTAAGTTTAATTTTTCCGTTTTAACCATTCCTGTAGTTAAATTGATTCTTGCGATTTTTCCTCTATAAGAAATTGACATAAAAATTACCTCCTTCGTAACTTGATAATCAATATGTGCAAAAGGCAAAAAGCAGTTGCTCGTTGCTTGCACAATACAAGGGTTATAACTTCGGCATTTTAAATAACTAGCCAAAGCCCTTTCCAAGCACGGGAGGCATCAAAATACGGATGATACCCAATGTCTTGATTCCATACAAATCAAGATCGGACTTTTATTGGGTAAATCTTACTACACTGA
>CAYJGT010000078.1:0-2774 GCA_964370035.1 uncultured Oscillospiraceae bacterium | reverse complement strand
AAACAAAGGAAGTACATTAAAGTACGTAGAGGAAATGCAGAAATTGGTTTATTTTACATAGAAATACCTAACCGCCCATAGTTAAGTAATTTAACAAGAAGTTCATATAAAAACCTTCTATGTCTTGTGGATTTCCTTCTAATACTAGCAAAGAGCGTTTATCTATAGAGAGGATAGGAGACTGAATGGAAAGGCGTGCAATATCTTCCTCTGAGAGGTAGGGGGAAAATTGTTGTAGAGAAGCTAAATTTTCGACTTTAAGATAGGCTCCTTTGTACTGAAACGTGTTTTCAGATGTTTTTACAACATTCTCCATCTGGCTCATTAATTCAATTAGCTGCTTTGGGGAGTAACCCATATTTTTTACTTGCATTTGATTAGTCAATTATCGTTTCATAGATTTTAATAACTCTTTAGTAGCTGAATCAACCTTGGTGGATTCGCGAGTTTTTTGAAGGGCCTTATTGTAGGTTTCGTCATCTAAGTTGTTGGATTTATAGTATTCCATAGTTTCCTCTGGGAAGGAAACAAAACACATAGAAATAGCCCAAGCAACTCCCATTTTTACATAATAGTCTTCGTTTTTAATTTGGTCGAATATTTTGAAAAGATCCTTCAGATATTTTTCCTCTATATAGTAATCCAAGAACATGACCACAGCAAAACGTATGTGATATGGCTTGTCCGATTGCCAGTATGACTTTAGGAAATCCCAAAATAGCTCTTTATGTTTCTTGGCAATCTTTAGGCTGACACAAAAGCTATCACACAGGGACCAGTTGGTAATTTTAGGAACAAAAAGAGGTATTAACTCAAGAACCGTATCTAAGTCTTTGGTGTTTCCGATTATAAAGCCTTTTAACATGGTTTCTTCAAAATATATTTCTTTGCTGTTTTTAAAATATTCAAGGGCCATATTAGGGTCACTCTTCATCATATCTTTTGCTAATTTTCTTAGTAGAGGGATTCGCACTCCGATTATGTTGTCGCAGTTTGGAATTAAGGCTGCAGAGAAGACTTGGTACTTTTCCTCTGCGAGACTTTCAATTTGCTTTCTTATTTCTAATTCAGTATTGCTCATGTAGATTCTCCTTTAATATATATAAATTGTAAAATATTATTCGAACTCTCTCTTTTGATATAGAGAAAGACGTAGAGATACAAAATATGCTTTTGAGTTGGAACTCTTTATTTTCCTACATCTGCCTTATAAAACTTAGGCTATGTTTAGTTTAATGGAAGAAGGGAGGGTTGTCAATTTAGGAAAAGTGGAGAGGGCTGCTTTGTTGAAAGTTTTAAGCAAATAATTGATAAAGGCAGCCAGAAAAGGGTAAATAAGAATACAAAGAGAGTAAGGGTAAATGAATTAGAAAGGAGAGTATGTATATTGACTTCAATTGGTGAAAGAAAGTAGCGCTTAAATAAAGATTTGCCTTTGACAGTAAATATATCATGCAAGAAAAGATATGTTAATAGTTAGTATTTTAGTGACTGTTATTACTGGAATAATGGCTTACTCTACACTAAGTGATAATGAAGGCTTCACTTATAAAGCTAAAAGAAATGTTAATATTATATCGGTAATAACCATTCTTGGATTAACAGTCTATGTAGCGATGAGTTATTCATGGCAATATATGATGGTTGTTCTTATTGTTGTTCTTTTTGCAGCAAGAATTATTACTTACATACTTGTGAAAACAGTGTTTAAGAAAATTCCGGAATATGGTTCCTTTGAATGAAAAGGGTAAATAAAAACGGTGTTTTTAACAGATGAGGCCATAACAGATATTTGTTTGCTATAATCATTGGCAAATAATTGGTGAATAATTCAAGGATAAGAAGGCTAAGTTTATTGTAAATTTAGTCTTTTTTTGATACACTAGTAGGGGAAAATGGCCAGATATCATAGGCCAAATAGCTAAGGTATATAAACATAAGAAAGAGAATAGGGATATGAGAAGAGGTTGGAAAAATTTAAGCAAGGGATTTACCCTTATGGAGGTAATTGTTGTAATTGCAATATTAGCAATACTAGCAGCTGTTGCAGTGCCAACGATTAGTGGATATATAGAAAAATCAAAGGAAACTGCAGATTTACAAAGTGCTAGAAGTATTCTTACAGCGCTAACAACAGTATATGCTTTAAATACTGGGATTGTTCCAGAGGGAGGGCGTATAGTTGTTCGATGGGATACAAGTGTAGGTGGAGGATCACCAGCGGGAAAAGGTGATGTAGTAATTGAACATAGAACCTTTGGGAACTTTCATACGGCGGCAGATGGTACTTGGATAGCAGCTTTTAGAACCAAGTTTGATGAATATATGGAAAAAAATGCATTGGGAGATGCAACATCAAAGAAAAGCCAAAATTCAGATTTGCTAATATGGTATGACACGGCTACAGGAGACATGTACACTCATACAGCATATATGGGAGACTGGGGAGAAGATGGTATTGGATTAGACCTGAAACCAGATGTGTTTTAAGACTCAAATATACCCCAAAATGTCTTTCTAATTTAAAAGTACTATAACATAAATTATTATCCAGACTTCGGTAGTTATCATCATGCTCGTATGGAGACCTGGAACTAGATACTAGCCTTGATATTTTATTTTAAATATTAAGAAACCGAGCAACAAATGAGCGAGTATGTTAAATACACCTAAGACTACATAACAATAATAAAACAAAATGGTAAAGGGAATAGATACTAAAACAGGTACGCATTATTTATGCATACCTGCCTTTTAAAGTTGTTTTTATTATT
>CAYJGT010000077.1:0-5859 GCA_964370035.1 uncultured Oscillospiraceae bacterium | reverse complement strand
AATACTGGAAAAAGTGTTGTGGTAAAATAAATATAATAAAACTTTTCATAGACAATAGCAAAAGCCCCTCAAACTAAGGGGCTTTTACTCTACTTATTTAAAGATTTCTAGCTTTTCTAGACGGTCAAAAGCTACTTCAATTATTATATTGTTTTATATTTCTGTACATGTCACAGCCTTTGATTTTCAGTTTATACTCTGTTTCTTCTCCTAGCAACCACATATACTCCTAAAATTGATATTATTGCTACAGATATCATTCCATAAAGGTTTGAATCGTCTCCTGTTTCTGGTACTAGAGCAGGTGTTGATTCTGTTACAGTAAACGTTCCATTAACTGTTCCATAATCAAGGGTTGCTATTTCTATAGAATATCTTCCTACCTCTAGGTTAGCAGTATATTCTCCTGACAGCGTTGTTATTGTGCTTCCTTCTTTGTAAGTAACTTTATCTGCTGGTACTGGCGCCCCTCCTACTTTCGTAGTTAGCCCCATACCTTCTGCGTAAGGCATTGTAGCTTTAATAGTTAAAGTTTCACCTTGTTTAATTGTTTGTCCATCTCCCGACATTATTTGCGGAATAGTCGCCAAATATGGAAATCCATTGTTAAAATCAGGATCTCCGCCAAAGGTGTTACCTGTTGAGTCTAGTTTTTCTACAAAGCTTCCTGTTCGCATTTCATCTAGCGTTGCCCCTGCTTTTCCTGTAGTATACTCATTTCCATTGGTTCCATTCCCCTCTGCAGAATTTGCGTTGTTTCCATAGCTGTTTATAACAGCAGCACACTCTACAGCTAGACCTCCTACATTAGATGTTCCTGAAACATTACCTGTTGCATAGCTGTTTTCTATTATTCCTGTACCACCCTCTTTTCCAACTAGACCTCCTACATAATCGTTCCCTTCAACACCACCTGTTGTATAGCTGTTTTTTATTGTTCTTTGTCTAGCCAGTCCGACTAGGCCTCCTACATTATCTATCCCTTTAACATTTCCTGTGGCATAGCTGTTTTCTATTATTCCTTCATCACTACCCTCTCCGACTAGGCCTCCCACATGAACGCCTCCTTCAACATCACCTGTTGCATAGCTGTTTGTTATTGCCGCGTTATCACCACTGTTCTTTCCAACTAGACCTCCCACACCAACCCCTGTTGGCGCATAAATCTTCACAGAGGAAGAAGATTTATCGATTTTAGCATTTGTTGCCTCCACAGCCAATCCTCCTAACATGCTACCTCCTATTATCTCTCCAGAAGTGTGGCAGTTAATTATTTTTCCACCTCTTATTTGTCCAACCAGACCTCCTTTAATTTTATTGCCCTCTATATATATATTTAAGACTGATATGTTCATTAGTGTTGCACCCTTAGGTATGCTGGTATCATCTGCTGTGCCGAATAAACCCAAACTAAAATGTGTTGTATTATTATCAATTTTCATGTTGCTTATCCAGTGATTTCCGCCATCAAAGGTTCCCAGAAAAGGATCATTACCCCAACTAAGGCTTACACTATTGCCTATAGGCGTCCACTCCTTGCTTGCAAGGTCTAGGTTTTGTGTTAGGGTTATTGTGTCACCTTCAAATGTGTCTGTTCCTGCATTTACTATTTCTGCCAATCCAGCAAGTTCCTCTGCTGTGTCAATGGTGAAACTTGTAGCAGCAGGGTTAGCTGTGTACCATCCAGTGTCTGCTGTTCCATCCCACTTGTCTGTTCCTGATGATGCGAAGGCTGTCAGCGGCACCATTGTTACCATTAGCATTATTGCCATTGCAAAAGTTATTATTTTTTTCATCTAAAATTTCTCCTCTTACCCTTATTTGTTTTTTAATGTAGTTTGCATCTTTTTCAGAATATACAGTGTCATTAGCTACTCCAAAGAAGTTTGTACAAGCTTAACTTTCATTTAAAAATCCTACTTAATTTAATATGAATAAATTTTCAATTTCTTATTCAAGTATTATACACCTCTGTCCCTTATGATTTCAAGTGGTTTGGCAAACATTACAAAATTGTAAGTTCCGCAACTTTAAATCCAAAGTTTTTGTTATAATAATTTTAAGGTTATAAATTTAGAGTTTATAGGTAAGACCAATCTGGAGGTAATAAATGAATGTAGAAAAAAGAAATGAAAAAAGAATTCTTCGTGAGAAAGTTTTATTAACTAGAGAAAAGTTTGATAAAACTTATATTGATGAGGCAACTAAAGATATAATAGGTCAGCTTATGAAAACTTCAGCATATGAAAATTCAAAAATTATTTTCACTTATATTGATTTCCAAAACGAAGTAGAAACCAAGGATTTTATTGAAACTTCATTAGCATGTGGTAAGCGGATATGCGTACCTCTTTGCAAAAAAGAAGGGCAAATGACAGCTAGAGAAATATTTTCTTTGGATGACCTTAAAATCAATTCTTTTGGAATATTGGAGCCTTTAGAAGCCTCTCCTATAATTGCCCCTTCTGAAATAGACCTATGTATAGTTCCTTGTGTCTGTGTAAATAAGGAGGGATATAGACTGGGGTATGGAGGTGGATATTACGATAGGTTCTTGCCTGAAACTAATGCTATTCAAGTTCTGCTATGCTATAAAGATTTTGTGTATCAAGAAATACCATTAGAAACTCATGATGTGAAAATCCATATTCTAATATATAACCATTAATATCGTAACAGAACATTAAGAGAATTGCCTTTAACAATTTTCAATAGTTTTACCTCTACAGAAATATTAAATATATCATAGTATCAGTTCTAGTCTCATAATAAGAAGGTATATAACAAGGCGTACAAATTTACCTGCATTTAAACTCCTTCCAAGAAGGTTATAAAAAATAATGAGCCCATGTGAGGGGGGGTCTATAAGCTCCATTAAAATATATTTATTTTAACTTTAGAAATTCTAATTTCATTATTAAGAGTAATCAAAACTCCCTAATCTACACAGCTTCGCATAGATTAAGGAGTTGCTTTATTTCTAACAGATTTATTTAAAAACCATTTTCTTTGCAGATTATTTAATCTTCCGTATTTTCCAACTCAGCAAACTTTCTCTTCATGGTAGGATTATCCTTAGTTAACCTTTTTATACTAAGATCTTGAGCCTTATTGTTTGCTAACCTTAAATTATTTTCTGAAGAAAGAAGATTTTCTTTAGTTTTCTCTAAGTGCTTAATGGTTTCATCAATTTCTTTTATTGCTGTTTGAAACTTTTTACTTGCCAAATCATAGTTACGGCTAAATTTATCTTTGAAGTCTATCATATCATTTTCGAAATTTGAAATGTCTATATTTTGTGACTTATATTCAGCTAATTGTTCTCTATACTTAATAGAATTCATAGCGGCATTTCTTAATATGGTAATCATAGATATAAAGAACTGTGGCCTGATGATATACATTTTAGGGTACTTGTATGACACATCCACAATACCATTGTTATAAAGCTCATTATCAGCCTCTAGTAACGATACCAGTACTGCATATTCGCAACCTTTTTCATTACGATCCTTATCTAACTCTTTAAGAAAATCTTCGTTCTTTTTCTTAGTACTAGTGGTATCCATTTCGTTTTTCATTTCAAACATTATTGAAATAAATTCAACTCCTTCAGCGGTTGACTCTTTAAATATATAATCCCCTTTGCTTCCGGTTTTAGAATCGTTATCTTTTTCAAAATAGGCGTTTTGAAAGCCTGTAGCTCGAATTCTATTAAACTCTATCTCGCAATGTTGCTCAAGCGATTCTCCAAGCATTTTTGTAGATAACTTGGTTTTTAAATCTTTATAATAATCAATTTGTTGGTCTTTTTCTACAAGCTTATTTTTGTAGTCCTCTTCTATAGCTTTTACCTTGAGTTCATTGGTTGTTTTCGTTGTTTCTACTTCTCCCTGAAGCTTTACAATTAAGTTCTCTTTTTCTGATAGTTGATCTTTTCTTCTAACCTCTTCATCCTTTATTGCCATTTGCTTTTCTGCTTCTGCGGACTGCACCTTTGACTTTAATTGTTCTATTTCTAACTTTGATTCAGATAGCTTTTCCTCTAACTTGGCCTTTGCATTTGCCTCAGCTATTCTTAGCTCACTTTCTTTCTCCGCCTTTAATAAACGCTCCTTCTGATTTAATTCTTCTTGAAGCTTAATTATTAAATTTTCTTTTTCTGATAGCTGATCTTTACTCCTTGCCTCTTCATCTTTAATTGCCATAATCTTATTAGCTTCACCACTTTGAATTTGAGCTTTTAATTGTTCTATTTCTTGTTTAGATAAAGATAGCTTTTCTTCTAATTCTGCTTTTGCTTTTGCTTGAACAAGCTTTAGCTCATTTTCTTTTTTTTCAGAATATATTTTTTCTCGTTGGCTTAGCTCCTTTTGAAATTCAGCATCTCTAACCTGCCCTACAATAGCAATATATCCAGACTCATCGACTGTAAAAGCCTCTCCACATTTTGGGCATTTAATTTCATTCATAACTGGCCTCCTATAACTTTATCTCTGTAATTACTTTTTATCTACATATGATATTATAGCATTTTATTTAGTAAGAATTTATTTGTTTTTTATAAACTTCGCGAGGATATATCAGTCTAGTCGACCTGTAATATTCATAACTTTCCAACCTTCGGGTATACGGTAATTCGCTATGTCAAAAAGATTTTAAGCTAACCTCATACAATATATTATGCTTTTCAACTTCAGCAGCAAGTAATAGTGTCTTTTTTGATTATTATAAAAATACACCTTTCTAGAATTGGAACCTTGCTCCCCCTATAGCAAATACTCATTTGCATCCTTAGGTGCATTCTCCCTATCTGTATCACTATACTCACGTACTATATTGCACACTGTAATCTTATAGCTTTCAAATAACTTATTTCTACCTTCTGCTTGGGTCATCCTATGTTCTAATTCATTTCTCCACTTATAAATAGCCTCTTCACTTTCCCATATATTCATAGACAAAAGTTTGCCCTCCACATTTAAGCTTTTAAATCTTTCAGCGCTAACGAATCCCTCTCTATCCTCTAGCATTGGCTTTAATTGAGCTGCCAACTCTAAATATTTCTCCATTCCTTCTTTTGTCGGTTTAACCTCGAACAATACTATGATTTTTCCCATTTACCGTCTCTCTCCCTTTAATATCTTTCTAATAATAAAAATAATAGCATTAGAAATTTTCTTACACTATTATTATAACTCCTTAAGTTGATTTTTTGCTAACTACCAAATATTTCTTTTGCTTTTTTCATATTTTCTCTAATATTTACACCAAAAGGACAGTTAGGCTCGCAGTTTCCGCACATAATACAGTCTCCCCCTTTTTTGTCTAGAGAAGAATAATGTTGGCTAACACTATCAGGAACAGCCTCCTGTTGCAATGCTAAGTCTAAATACTTTGTAACTGCTCCAATATCAATTTGAGCTGGACATGGTTGACAATGATTACAATACACACATCTCCCTTGCATAACAACAGCTTTATCACTTGCAAATATATGAGAGTACTTCCTTTCCTCTGTGGAAACCTTATAATATTCCACCGCTGTCTTCACTTCTTCTGGTTTACTACAACCAATAATTACTACTCTTACGCCTTTAGCATCTAGGCAATACTGTACGCACTGAGGAACTGTCATAGCAATACCAAAAGGTGATGCTTTTTCACTAAGCAAGGTTCCAGCACCCAAGGCTTTCATAACAGTAATTGCTACTCCTAGTTCTTCACAAGCCTCATATAGTACTTTTCTTGATTCTTCTACAAGCCACTCTTTGGCATCCTTATTTCTACATTCAACCAATTCTTCTATATCCGTATCTGGGTGTTCCATATCATATGCTGGGTTTATACTAAACATCA
>CAYJGT010000076.1:0-6038 GCA_964370035.1 uncultured Oscillospiraceae bacterium | reverse complement strand
TAAGTTGATGAATTAATGATAGGAATTTATATGGGAAGTTTAGAAAATCTAGCAGAATTATTTTTTGAAGGTGGAATATTTAGCGCCATTAAAGTTACATTTATTATGGCCTTCTTTTCTACAGGAATCTCTGCAATTATTGGAATTTGGTTAGGCCTTTTACTAGAAAGGCATCAATTCCCAGGGAAAAAAATAGTTGTGAGAATTAATCGCACACTAATGGGAGTGCCACCAGTTGTGGTGGGATTGGTTGTTTATATGTTAATTATGAACAGAGGACCATTGGGATTCTTAGACATGCTTTTTACTATTCAAGGAATGATATTAGCCCAAACGTTAATAATTACACCGATTATCTGTGGAATGACTTATTCTAGTGCACTTAGAATTGCTCCACAAGTAAGATATTTTGGAAGGTGTATTGGAGCAAGTGAGAGAGAAACTAAGAAGCTAATACGAAAAGAGCTACATAAAGAACTTTACTTTGCAATTGTTACAGGGTTTGGAAGAGCAATAAGTGAGGTCGGTGCTGTTATGATGATAGGTGGAAATATATTAAATGAGACAAGAACTATGACGACAGCAATTTCATTACTAAAAAGTCAAGGGATATTTTCGGAAGGAATTATTCTTGGTGTAAGCTTGTTGGTTATGGCGTTTATTTTGCAGTGGATAGCAGACTGGCTGCAGAAAGAGCAGGTGCAAATTGATAATTACTAATTTAGAAAAAAAACTTGGCTCAATAAATATAGACATTCCTAGACTAGAATTTGAAAAAGGGAAAATACATGGACTTTTAGGGGGGAACGGCTGTGGAAAGTCTAGTTTGGCTAAAATAATAGTAGGAGAAATGGAAACTGAAAAAGGACTTATAGACCTGGAAGGAACAGAACGAAGTAAATTAACATTAATGTCTCAACGGCCATATATGCTACAAAGAACAGTATATGAAAATATAATTTATCCACTCCAGATTAAAAAAATGGAAATAAATGAGGCTGAAATTGATAGTATGTTAGATAGAATTGGACTTTTTGATAAGAAAAACCAATATGCTAGAAGCTTATCTAGTGGACAACAGCAGAAACTGTCTTTTTTACGTGCTTTAATTTTTAAGCCAGAAATTATTATTGTAGATGAAACTCTTTCAAATTTAGACCCAGAAAGCCTTAGTTACTTTGAAAAGTGGATATTGGATTGGCAGAGTAAAGAGAAGGTGACATGGATAATAATTAGTCATCAATTGGTCCAAATTAATAATTTGTGCGACACAGTACATTTTATGAAAGAGGGTAAAATCCTAGTATCAGGAGAAAAAAACAAAGTTTTGTTTGAATCAGGCTCTGATGAAATTGAGAAATATATTCAATACCAAATTATTTCAGGTAAAAAGTAGAGAAAAGTAATCAAGATAGTCAACTGAATAAATAGGTAATTAGGGTTCTTTTTAGTACATGTAAAAACAAGACTTAAATTATGTAAGAATTTTAGGCTACGGTTAGTAAATAAACTAACCGTAGCTTGTTTAAAATGAAAAAAATTACAAATTTTCACATTTTATTGTATAATATGTATATAGTGCTTGTGATTAAAGGAGGAAGGAACTTATGAAGATTAAATTTTGCGGAGCAGCCAAATCTGTTACAGGATCTTGTCATTTATTAACTACTGAAAAACACAAGGTCTTATTAGATTGTGGCCAGTTCCAAGGTGGGAAAACAATAGAAGAAGAGAATTTTGAAGAGTTTCCATTTGATCCAAAAGAGGTAGATTGCGTGATTTTAAGTCACGCACATATAGATCATAGTGGAAGAATCCCTTTACTTGTAAAAAGAGGATTTACTGGACAGATATATTGTACTGATGCAACAGCTGACTTATTAGATGTAATGTTAAAGGACAGCGGATATATTCATGAAAAAGAAGCAACTTGGAAAAATCAAAAAGCTATGAGAGCGGGGAAACCGTTAATTGAGCCTTTGTATACATTTGAAGATGCAGTGAGAGCTCTAAAATATGTTGTTCCAGTTTTGTACGATCAATTAATTGAAGTTAATGATGAGATGAAAATTGTATTTAATGATGCTGGTCATATTCTAGGTTCTGCTATTACAGAAATTTGGGTAACTGAAGGTGAGAAGATTACTAAGACAGTATATACGGGAGACTTAGGTGTGGCCGATAGGCCGATACTTAGAAACCCAACCATTATAAAAAAGGCGGATAACGTTATAATGGAAGCTACATATGGAAATAGATTACATCCAGAGGCTTCTTGTAGTGTTGACAGGCTTATTCAAATAATCCTTGACACAAAAAAAAGAGGTGGAACAGTTGTTATCCCTTCCTTTGCTGTTGGAAGAACTCAAGAATTAATATATCAATTAAATCGTGTTTATGAAGAAAGGGAAGATTTGCAGAAAGAATTGAAAGATGTTTTTGTATATATTGATAGCCCAATGGCAACTACCACTACTGAAGTGTTTCGAAAAAATGCCCAAGTTTTTGATGAAGATACAAAAGCTTATATTTTGAAAGGGGATAACCCGTTAGACTTTAAGAACCTTAAGTTTACAAGGAGTGCTGTTGAATCACAAGAATTAAACTCAAATAGCTCTCCTAAAATAATTATATCTGCTAGTGGAATGTGTGAGGCTGGTAGAATAAGGCATCATTTAAAGCATAACCTCTGGGATAGCAGAAACAGTATTGTTTTTGTAGGCTATCAAGCAGAGGGAACTTTAGGAAGATTTATTTTAAATGGTGCTAAAGAAGTTAATTTGTTTGGGGAAGTAATAAAAGTAAATGCACAAATTCATAATCTTGAAGGATTTTCTGGACATGCAGATCAAAATGGTTTACTACATTGGCTTAGTGGATTTAGAACACCACCTAAAGAAATCTTTTTAGTTCATGGTGAAGAACAAGCGAAAATTGATTTTGCTAAGAAAGTGAAATCTGAGCTTGGTTACGATACAAAGGTAGTAGAAGGGTATATTGAATGTGATTTGTCAAGCAATATAACAGAGTTTAAATCTGCTGTAGAAGAAAGGATTACTGAAAGAGAAATTAAAAATTCTCGTGCTAAGCTAGCTGAGATTCATGATTCTGTAGAGAATATTATATATAACTCTCAATTAGTGATGGACAAAAATGTTTCTCCAAAAAAGATGGTTGAAATAAATAATCAAATCCTTGAGCTTGAAAAAAGCTTAATCAACTTAGGATCGAAAATCACTGAAGAGTTATAGAATTATTATAGATAGGGTAATCTGGAATGCTTCTAGATATAAGTTGATATTAATTATTAATAGGGTGTTTTAATGATTAATCAATATACCTGTAAGTTAAAGAAACAAATACAAGTTGGAATAACATTCTAACTTGTATTTGTTGTAGGGTTTTACTTAATCTTTGGATATTACTACAATTACTTTTCCAGGAGATTTTTCAATAATAACCTCTTGTTCATCTAATAATTGATTGCTGATGCCTATAGGGTAGGTATTAGTCAGAGTATAATTTGACAAAGGATATTTTGCTCCTGAAATCGAAAGAGTTTCTATTTTTTCGTCAAAAGAAAAAACAGAAAAGTATGTTCCGTCAATGTTAGCAGGTAGCTTAATTATATTTTTTGAAGATACAAAAATTAAGTTTTTTGAATTTCCTAGATAGCAAGAAGTTTTTTCGCTAGAATAATTGGCCAAGTTTTGGATTATTGCTAGTGTATGATCTACTCTTCCGCCCATACCACCAATTATTAAAATTTCTTCGCTTTCTTTTGAAATTGCAAGTTCAATAGCAAGTGCAGTGTCAGTTAAATCTTTTTCAGAAGGATATGAAATCATTTCAATTTCAGGATGAGATAAAAGGAGCTCATCTAATTTTCTTTTATCGAAAGAATCAAAATCTCCTACTAAATAGTCTGCCTTAATATTTTCCTTTGTTGCTAAACTGATACCTCCATCTGAACAAATGATTATTGAATTTTCTAATTCCCAATTTGAAAAAGACAAAGCATCTTCAATTGTTCCTTCAAGATAGGAACATATAATAATTGATTTCTTGTAATTCATAATACCTCACTAATATGTTCTGTAATCAAATAAAAGGCTTTTATTTGATTATGATACTGATTTTTAAAATGTTTATTTGCCAAAGTGATTTTCCTGATTTTTTATTGTGGAAATATTTGGCTAATTTGAAAGAGGAAGTGATTTATATTCTTTAGTATAAACAAAACTAACTAATATTAAAAGAGAATTTTTTGTTGGAAAGCAATTTTTTTATAATACTATATTGATAGATATTAAATTTGTTATATACTGTATAAGGAAGTTTAATACTAGTTGTGTAACTATCATTAGTAATAGAAGGAGCAAAATGGAAAGAGAAAAAATAGTTAAAGTATTGAAAGAAAAAGTGGATCCAATCTTAGAGCAACATCATGGGGGAGCAGTATTGACTTCTTATAAAGATGGAGTGGCCTGGGTAAAACTGACGGGGGCTTGTGCATCATGTCCTTCAGCACAAGGAACCATGGAAGATATAGTGAAAAGTATATTAATGGAAGAGATGCCACAAGTTAAAGATGTGAAATTAGATAACAGTGTAAGTGAAGATTTGCTAGATATGGCTAGAAAGTTATTGAAAAAATAAGATTTTTAGAAGGAAACATTTTTTATTGAAAAACAACATTATTTATTTTGTTAAATTGTGTCAAAAGTTTGCAATATTTAATAAATTTATGCTATAATATCAAATGTAAGAACTTTAATGAATTAAAAACGGCTGTAATAGTCGAGTAGTTGTAATATTAGTTTAGTGATTTCATAAAAGGAGAAGAAAAATGTTAATGACAGGAAAAGAGTATATCGAAAGTTTAAGAAAACTTAAAACAAGAGTTTACATGTTTGGTGAAGAAATTGAAAACTGGGTGGATCATCCAATTATTAGACCTTCAATTAACTGTGTCGCTGTAACATATGATGCAGCGCAAGATCCTGAATATGCAGACCTTATGACTGCAAAATCAAGCTTAACAGGTGAGACAATTAACAGATTTACTCATCTTCATCAAAGTACTGATGATTTAAGAAAAAAAGTTAAAATGCAAAGAATGCTAGGCCAAAAAACTGCTTCATGTTTCCAAAGATGTGTTGGAATGGATGCGTTTAACGCAGTATTCTCAACAACTTATGAAATTGATCAAAAACACGGAACAACATATCATGAAAACTTCAAGAAGTATTTAGAACATGTACAAAAGACTGATATTATAGTAGATGGAGCGATGACTGACCCGAAAGGTGATAGAGGCCTTTCTCCTTCTAAGCAAGCAGATGCAGATCTTTTCTTAAGAATTGTTGAAAGAAGAGAAGACGGAATTGTTGTTAGAGGTTCAAAAGCTCACCAAACAGGTTCGATAAATTCTCATGATCATATTATTATGCCAACAATGGCCATGGGTGAAGATGACAAAGATTATGCAGTTGCTTTTGCTTGTCCTTCAGATGCAGAAGGTATATATATGATTTATGGTAGACAGTCATGTGATACTAGAAAATTAGAAGAAGGCGCAGACATAGATCTTGGAAACAAAGAATTTGGTGGACAAGAAGCACTAGTAGTATTTGATGATGTGTTCATTCCAAACGAAATGGTATTCCTATGTGGGGAGTATGAATTTGCAGGAATGATGGTTGAAAGATTTGCAGGATACCATAGACAATCATACGGTGGTTGTAAAGTTGGTGTAGGTGATGTGGTTATTGGTGCTGCTGCACTAGCTGCTGATTATAATGGTGCTCAAAAAGCTTCTCACATTAAAGATAAGTTAATTGAAATGACTCACTTAAATGAAACTCTATTTTGTTGTGGTATTGCTTGTTCAGCTGAAGGATATCCAACTGCTGCTGGAAACTATCAAATCGACTTATTATTAGCAAATGTTTGTAAGCAAAATATAACAAGACTTCCTTACGAAATCGTAAGATTAGCTGAGGATATTGCTGGTGGACTTATGGTAACAATGCCAG
>CAYJGT010000075.1:0-6191 GCA_964370035.1 uncultured Oscillospiraceae bacterium | reverse complement strand
CTTAAGCCTATGAATAAAATAAATGGACGGCCCTTAGGCTATCCATCTATTCAAATCTTTTAAACTTAATACTATTCTCTAGCTCGTTAATTCTTCTTTTCAAAGTTATCTACGATTAAATCTTATCCAGCTCTTTTATTTCTACCAAATCTTCATCTTTTATTATTTTAAACTCTTTTCTAAATAGCAAGTCATACATTACAGGAACTACAAAGAGGGTCATAATTGTGGCATATAGCAATCCGCCTATTACAACTATTGCCATTGGACTTATCATGTCTGTCCCTGTTCCTATTCCTAAAGCAAGGGTAGACAAGCCTAATACTGTTGTAAGTGCAGTCATTACAATAGGTCTTAATCTTCTTGATCCTGCTGTAATAATCGCCTCCCTCTTTTCCATGCCATTTCCCCTAAGCTTATTGGTATAGTCTACAAATACTATACCGTTATTAACTACAATTCCCGACAGCATTACAAATCCAAGCATGGCTACTGTACTTATCTCATTTCCTGTAAGAACCAAAGCTAAGAATCCTCCAGTAAAGGCAAGTGGCATAGTAAACATAATTATAAATGGTGATAGTAGCGTTTGGAACTGAGCCACCATTATTAAATATACAAAGGCTACAGCTACAAGTATCATGGTTACAAGGTCAATCATAGTTTCCATAATCATCTCGTTTTCTCCGCCATATTCAAGTTCATAGCCTTCTGGTACAGGGAAGTCCTCTAGGGCTGCCTCTATATCTCTGGCTACCAGTGTTACATTATAGTCTTCATCTACCACTGCTGATACTGTCATTACTCGGCTTAGCCCTTCATGTGCAATGCTAGTAAGTCCATCTGCAGTTTCGAATTGTGCTATTTTTCCAAGTGCAACTTCCTGTTCTCCTGTGGCTGTTTCTGCTGTAATTATATAATCTTCTAGTTGATCATTAGTAAGGACATCTTCTTCGTCCTTAACTACTACTACTTGATAATCTTCATTGTCAGCATTTAAGATTGTGGCGTCCTGCTCAACCTCTAAGGCCTTTGTTACTTCCTGATAAACCTGCGCTACTGTTAATCCATATTTTGCAGCTGCATTTTTATCTACAATAATTCTTTTCTCTTCAATAGCATCTTCTTGACCGTTAGTTGCCTCTGCCACTCCCTCAACCTGAGAAAGTTCTCTTTTTAGATTGTTAGATATTTTCACCAATTCATCCAAGTCATTTCCTAATATTTTCACCTGAATTCCGGAGCCTGTTAAGGCTGTCATATCCATGGAAGAACTAGATATAGTGGATTCAACTGGGTATTCTTCTGCAATTTCCCCAATTTCCGTCGCAACTTCCTGGCTAGTTTGGTCTCTATCAGCTTTTAATCCAATGTAAAGGCTTGTATCTGTAGTTGGCCCCATCATTCCCGCTTGAAGAGCTCCAACCTTTTCAATACTTTCTATTTTCATAATTTCTTCAACAAGATCATCAATTATTGCTTGACCTTCTTCTTTAGGCATTTCCTCATCCTCTAGTGCAAAAGTGGCCGTCATTTCTTCACTATCTGATTCTGGAATAAATACCATTCCCGTCTGTGCTGCAATTCCTGCACTTGCAATTAATAGAACAACCGAAACTCCTATAACTACAAGCCTTCTTCTTAATGCTTTTTCTAGAAGCCTTCTATATACATCCAAAGTCTTATCAAAGAATTTACCTGGAGGCCTTAGTTCTTTCTTAAGAAGGGTGGCACTTAATGATGGTACCACTGTTAAGGCAACTGCAAGGCTAGCCAGTAGGGAATATGCAATAGTTAGACCCATGTCCATAAACAGTTGTCTTGATAAGCCATCTGTAAATAGGATTGGCATAAATACGCAAATTGTTGTAAGGGTCGATGCAACTATAGCTCCCGATACTTCCTTGGCACCTGCAACGGCCGCCTTTAATGCTGGCACCCCTTCACTTCTCATCCTAAATATATTTTCAATTACAACTATACTATTGTCTAACAACATTCCCACACCAAGGGCTAGGCCTGAAAGGGAAATCATATTTAGGTCTACTCCCGAAAAGTACATCAGCACTATGGCAAACATTATACTAATTGGAATGCTTAAGGATACTACTAGGGTTGGCCTAATATTTCTTAAGAAAAAGAATAGAATAATTACAGCAAATATTCCCCCTAGGAGCAAGTTGTTGATTACTGATTTAATTATAATATCTATATAAATTCCCTGATCCATCATAGGGATAAGGGCAAGACCTTTATACTCACCTTCTAGGTTTTTCATTTCTTCATTTAGATTTTGAGAAAGATCTGCAGTTGAAATGCTACTTTGTTTTTGAATAGCTATCATTATTGAATCTTTGCCATTGACCTTAGCATAAATATCTTCTCTTTTTTCTACCAACTCTACCGAGGCTATGTCACCTAGCCTTACAGTTGTACTACCTGTATCCATTATTACAAGGTTTTTCATTTCATCAGAACTAGTGAAAGCTTCTCCAATTTTTAGAGATAACTCTTCATCTTCGTCACTAATATATCCAGCTGGCATAGAAAAGTTTTGAGCCATCAAAATGTTGCTTACCATTTCTGCAGTTAACAATTCATCTATTCCAGCGCTTTCTAAAGCCTCATTTTTTTGGCTTTCAAAGTCAGCCTTTTGACTCTGAAGTAGGCTCTCTTGAACTGCAATTTGCGCTCTTAAATCTATATATGCAGAGTTAATAGAATCCTTTCCTGCAGACATGTCAATCAAGGCTTTTTCTAATTCTGTATGGGTTTTCTGTAAAGGCTCTAACTGCTGATCAATTGCATCAATTTGGATGGTAAATGAACTAATGGACGCATTATATGAGTCTAGTAAAGTTTGCTGCGCCGCCGTAGGAGTTCCCCCTCCAATCTCCAGTTCAAGTGCTGCTTTTTGTCTTTCAACTGCAGCTAGCTCTGTGGCTAACTGGGTTTTACCTTGTTCTAAAGATGTTATTCCAACATTTAGTTGTGCTATTTGGTCTACTAATTTTTTTTGCTCAGCAGTCAACTGGTCTTGCTGCCCACCCATTTGAGCTGCCATAGATTTATTAAGTGCCGCAAGCTGGGCTTCCCCTGCTTCAATTTGGGCCATTGCTGAACTTAATTGGGAGTCAAGGCTACCTAAAATTTCTTCATTTATTTCTTCAATTTTTGCCTTATTTAACTTAACTTCAATCTGCTCTTCAACAAGGCCTGAGGCTGTAATTGCTCCAACTCCTTGAACTCTTTCTAGCTCTGGAATTATATTCTCAGATAACTCAGATGAAAGTTCAGTAAGGTCTTTCCCTTCATAACTTGCTCCAAGCATCATTACAGGCATCATGTCTGGGTTCATCTTAATTACCATAGGTGCTATCACACCTTCATCTAACATTCCTTCTACCATATCTATCTGGGTATTAATCTCTATTATGGCCGAGTCCATATTTGTAGAATAGTCAAGCTCTAGCATTATCATACTTGAATTTTCCGAAGAGGTACTAGTAATATTCTCAACCCCTGACACAGTAGATACTGCTGATTCTAAAGGTTTAGTTACATTTTCTTCAACTCTTTCAGGGCTGGCTCCTGGGTAAGTTGTCATTATTATTACAAAAGGAAACTCCGTGCTTGGTAATAAGTCAGTTTTTAACTTGGAAAATGATAAAAAGCCAAGACCAATTATTAGGACAACGGCTACTAGTATAGTCATAGGTTTTTTTACACTGAATTTTGATAACATTTTTTCTCCACTTCTTGTTTTTTAGTTTAAATTAATTAAATGAGTTTGGTTTGTTGAATTGATTGATTTTTTCAATTCCTCCCTTAAATTTTTTTATATTCACTCAACTTAGCTCAGCATTTTATTTTTAAAGACGGCGAATATTTTTTCTGTATCACAAGCCTGTCCTAAAAATCCACTCTTTAGTATACCCTCTAAAGTACAAAGGAGAATAAAGCTTAGTTCTTCTAGTTCAAAATCTTTTGGAAGTGCTCCCATAACCATTCCGAATCTAAAATACTCTTTCACTCCTTCTGTAAACTTAGACATGTATTCTTCTAGCATCTGCCCAAGCCTTGGAATTCTTTCTGCTTGTATAGCCAATTCACAGTAAAACTTAGCTTCCTTTGGATTGGCTTTCAAATCATTTACAAGGTCTATTGCAAATTCCAAAAATGTATCCTCATACTCTGCCTTGCTTCTTATTTTCTCTATTCGTTCAAAATTGCTTAAATACAATTTATTAAAATAGTTTTCTACTACCTCTACGAAGATATCTTCCTTCGCGTCATAGTAATAATATATTGAAGCTTTCTTTATATTTAGCTTTTCGCCTACTTCTCTAAGAGAAGCATTATCATACCCCTTCTCAGTGACCAGGTCAAACATAGCCTCAAGTATTCTTTCTCTAGTGTTTTTCAATTGTCCACCTTTCTCCTGCAATACCAATTTAGGCGAATTAGCCTGTGGCTCTAATTAATCAGTATCTTTAGCTTCTACATCGGTCAATTCTACGGCTTAAATAAATCCACCTTTGCAAGCATTTAAGAAATAACTATTTTCACACAGAAGATAATTTTACCTACCGTTAGGTAGATTATAGCATAAGAAAATTATCAAATCAATCCAATTATTTTTTATTACAATAATAAAAGAACAAAACAAAAACTTGGCTATTTCAGTCCTGTGGAATACAAGTTAAAATGCCAAGCTGCATAAAAATAGTGTAGCAACTTTCGTCGCTACACTATCAAGTCTAACTTTTAGGGGTCACATCATGAATCGGTTCTGTTTTCTAAAGTTACTAGCGGCAAGCTGTTTTGCGTTAACAGGTTTTATCTTGCCACAGTTTTTATATTTTCGTTAATAAAATTATTCAGCTACAGCTACTGGGCCTTCAATAATTCCATTCCACTCATCTGCATCTCTATTCCACTCTGGATATTCTTTTGCAATCTCTAATGGAGTGTCTAATCCAAACAACGCAACGATATTTCCTTCACTATCATGTATAGGTGCAAAAGTAGACCAGTTAACTACATCTTCTTCGTTCCATCCTGATGGAGCACTACTTGCAACGTCATTATCCCAAGCTTCTGTAAATTGCCATTCCCATCCATAGTCTGTCAAATATGGATCTGCATCTTCAATAGGCACATAAGTGTCCATCATCATGAAGAAGTGTGGTCTTCCTTCCTCATCTACTGTTTCTCCATCTGGCTCAATAATATACGCATACATTGAGCTATTTGCATCTACTCCTCTTTGAGCTACGTCTGCTAAGGCTCTAAAATCTGGGTCTTGCATTAATTCCATTGAATCAACATCATCTCCTACGGTTGCCATATACGCAACATAGTCATCCGCCCATTGTCCATCCAAATTCTCCATTGTGAATTTTTCAGTGTGATCTTGTAAGACTTGAACCTCTGCAGCTAAATCCGCTGGCATTGCTGGAGCTTCTGCCTCTTCTTCTCCTCCACATCCAGTAAAAACGAATAACGACATTACCAACACTAACATTCCTACTAATAATTTCTTCATAACCTCTTCCTTTCTCTCTACATTTTCATACAACAAAATTGATTTTCAAGTTTAAAGATTAAGTTGTTTCCAATATAACACAGTTTTTCCTAATTTTCACTATATATTTTGTTGTTTTGAGGATTGTTTTTTGCTTTTACAAGGTTCTTTCTTTTAGTTCGCCTAAAGATTTTCCTACTCATAATCTCCCGCAGTATTTATTTATATTTTCAAATGGTGTTTTGTAAATTTGTCAAGTATGGTAAAATTATTAGTAGTAAAGAAAAATTAACACCAAACTATTTAAAAGAGAAGGAATAATTATGAACTTACCAAACTGCCCAAAATGTAATAGCGAATACACTTATGAAGATGGAGCTTTATTAATTTGCCCTGAATGTGCTCATGAATGGACTCTTGCAGGAGCTCAGGCGGAAGCAGAGGCTTCATTAGTTAAAGACTCTAACGGAAACGTTTTATCAAATGGCGATAGCGTTACTGTAATCAAAACCTTAAAGGTTAAAGGAAGTAGCACTCCTATTAAGCAGGGCACTAAAATCAAAGGAATTAAATTAACAGAAGATAATGATGGTCACAACATTAGTTGTAATGTTCCAGAAATCGGCAGTATTAATCTTAAGTCTATATATGTGAAAAAGGCATA
>CAYJGT010000074.1:0-6224 GCA_964370035.1 uncultured Oscillospiraceae bacterium | reverse complement strand
GGCTCTATCGGTGCTGTATACTGTTGCTCTGCTGATCTTTCTCTTTGATCAAAGGACATAATATCCTTCGAGGTGTTCGGAACAGTTTGCGCACTTTGAATCCCATAGGGATTTTGCCTCTTTGGATTCTCTATGTATGAGTCATTTTGCAATTGCTGCACATACTCTTCCCCATACACCTCTTGAGCTGGCGCTATTTGCGTAGTCTGTCTTCCTTGTTCCTTTGAATAATTTATATTTTGAGAACTTTGCCCAATTTGTCTGTGTGCATAATTATCTTCATTAACTTGTTCTTCTGGTTTAACATCCTTAAATTGTCTTATAAACTCAAGGTTATTGTTTCCAAGAGAAGCATCACTTCCTTTTCCTGATCTATTAATAGAAGTAGTATTATTGTTTCCTGGAATAGTTCCCCAATCAAAACTTGCCCTATCTTTCAAATTAATATTAGTTCCTTTAGTGTTTATTCCAGTATCCCATTGCATGTCCGAATATACTGTTTTCACATCTGAATTAGGAGCTTCTACTTGAGCTCCACAATTCTGACACATGCTACTATTATTCTCGATTTTGCTTCCACATCTTCTGCAATTCATCGTTCCCTCCACATATTATTTAAATTTAATTAAATTCTGCAATAATTCAACAAATAACTCTTTTCCTTTTTAACTTTTATATTATACTACAAACAAATTCTAATTGCAAAAAAATCAAATGCTTTTAGCCACTTTTCGCCCTTTTCGCCTTTTTTCAAAAGCTACTCCAAAACTTATAATAGAAATTAAAGCTAGTTTTGAAAATTTTTATTAATTTTACAGAGACAATATATATAGTTTCTCTATGATCCTACAATAGTTTCTTTATAAAAACCTAATATGTACTTGACTATATCTTCTTTACATTATATTCTATATTAAAGTATTGAAGGGAGGTTGTTCATATGCAAACAGTATCTAAAGCAGTTCGAATTGCCATTGTGGCGACAGCTATTATTGCCTTTGTTGCCGTTTTACTCAACCGAAATGAAAAGGACGCGTAGTAACCAAACAAACTAATAAGCCATTAGAGATAATATTATTTAATCTCTAATGGCTTTTTTCTGTTTCCATTTTAATTAATTCTAAATATTTAGCTAAAATTATTTAACCGCTATTACTTCAACTTCAACTAAAACACTCTTAGGCAATTCTTTTGCAGCAACACAGGATCTTGCCGGCTTCGAAACAAAATATTTTCCATAAACTTCATTAAACGCTGCAAAGTCAGCCATTTTATCTACAAAGCACATTGTTTTTATAACATTAGAAAAATCCATGCCCGCCGCCTTTAAAACAGCTTCTACATTTTTGCAAACTTTTTCTGTCTGCTCTTCAATAGTAGTACCTTCAATTTCTCCGCTTTCTGCGTCTAACGGAATTTGTCCAGAACAAAACAACATATCTCCATATTGTACAGCTTGAGAGTAGGGTCCAATTGGCGCTGGCGCTTCTTTTGATAAAATTACATTTACTGATTTCGACATTTTTTCCTCCTATAAATAAACCTCTATAACTTACTCTTAATTCTTGATTGAATTAAGCGCTTATACTAATTTGTATCCCTCTTCAATAAATTTCTTTTTTATTCTTTCAAGGTGATCATGATCCCTGGTTTCTAATGTTATATGCAATACACATTCAGTGACCTTCGCTTCTTCACCACCAACTTTATGGCTAACTTTAGTCACATTAGCTCCTTCTTTTGCAATTAATTCCGCAACTGCTAACAATTGACCTGGCTTGTCAAGCAGTTCTACTGAGATTTCAGTAACCCGGCCCGACATTTGTAATCCTCTATTTACAACTCTAGACAGGATGTTTACATCTATGTTTCCGCCTGAAACAAGTGCACAAGTAACATCTTTATCAACTTTTATTTTATCAAACATCAAAGCTGCAACCGCTACTGCTCCAGCACCTTCAGAAACCAGCTTTTCCTTTTCCATTAGAGTTAAGATTGCAGCTGCAATTTCATCATCTGTTACAGTTACAACTTCATCTACATACTCTTTACATAGCTCATATGTTAGTTCCCCTGGTTCTTTTACTGCGATTCCATCTGCAAAGGTGCTCACTGACAGTAATCTTTCTCTAGAATCCTCTAAAAGAGAAGCATACATACTGCCTGCACCTTTCGCTTGAACTCCATAGACTTTACATTTTGGATTCAGTTTTTTTACAACATATCCAATTCCAGCAATTAATCCACCACCGCCTACAGGAACAACTATGTTTTCTACATCCGGAATCTGTTCAAGAATTTCTAGTCCAATAGTACCTTGCCCGCAGATCACATCCTCATCATCAAAAGGATGTATGAAAACCGCATTTGTTTCTTCCTGAAATTTACATGCCGCTAGAAAAGCATCATCGTAAACTCCATCAATTAATCGAATTTCTGCACCATAACTTCTAGTCGCTTCCACTTTTGAAATAGGTGCTACACTAGGTAAAAAAATCGTTGCTTTAACTCCACTTTCTTTTGCTGCTAGAGCTACTCCCTGTGCATGGTTTCCCGCTGAACAAGCAACTACTCCTCTAGCTTTTTCCTCATTTGTTAGGGTGGACATTTTAAAATATGCCCCCCTCAATTTAAAAGATCCCGTCCTTTGTAAATTCTCTGTTTTTAAATATATTTCCTTCTCTGGCCAAATGCTTTGCGCTTTAATCGTCCCTGTTTTTCTTGCGACTTTTTTAAGCGCAAACTCCGCTTGATAAAATCTTTCTAAGTTCACCCTATCCTCCAATTCAACTTTAGCTTTACACTATTAATTAAGTTTGCTTACTTTTTCTTGTATATTATTATTTATGCTTTCGGCCGCTGCCATAGCCGAAGAAAATGCAAACTGCAAATTATATCCACCTGTATCTCCATCTATATCTAAAGCTTCTCCAATTATATAAAGTCCTTTAATTTTTTTACTTTCAAAGGTTGAAGTATTCATTTCTTCAATGTCAACTCCTCCAGCTGTGGCCATTGCTTTATTAAATCCTTCTGTTCCAACTAGTTCAAAGACAAACCCTTCAACAAAAGGTCGCAATGTTTTACTTGCTACTGCAGATGCCTTTTGATTTTCGTCAACCTTTAATATTTTAAGTAATTCGAGAGTTAGCGACTTTGGAATTGAAAGTTCATTTGTAAGAAAGTTCAAAATGCTTTGATTAATATTTTTTGTACTTATAATATTTTTCTTTTTTGTAAAGCATAAACTAATTTTACGTCCTTCTTCATAGTATCTAGATATATTCAAAATAACTGGTCCAGATAAACACTTTTTTGTAAAAAGTAAATCATCTGTTTTTTCCGCAATTTTTTTATTTGTCTTACCATCTAAGATTTTTACCTGGCACTCTTTTACCGCTACCCCTTCAATGTTTCTAAATGGATATTCTTTTATTTCTAATGGAACCAAAGCTTCTTTTGGTTCCACAATTTTCATCCCAAGATTATTAATTAGTTTAAAAATTTCTCCATCTGAACCTGTTTCGGGATAAGAAACCCCTCCTGTCGCAATAACCAAATTGCTAGTTTTATATTTTTCATTAACAATAAAAGTTTTATCTTCTTGGATTTCAACCTTAGTTACACTTTCAGATTTTTTTATAACAACTTGTTTATTTCTACAGTTTTGTTCTAAAAGGCTTTTAATTTCGTTCGCCTTCATAGATTTAGGAAAAATCTTCCCATCTTCTCTTTCTATTAAACTTACACCGTTTTTTTCTATGTAACTTTTGAGTATTTCATTATTATATTTATACAATACAGTTCTTATATTTTTCCCTTTTTCTCCATACTTTGAAACAAAGTCTTTCATATTTCCTGCATGAGTCAGATTACAGGCACCTCCGCCACTTAATAGCATTTTTTGTCCAATTTTTTCAGTCTTTTCTAAAACCAAACAGCTCCTTGATTTTTGATTAGCTGCAAAAAAAAGACCTGCTGATCCAGCCCCAATAACAATAGTCTCCCAAAAAACAAGAGATGCTACTTCTTCCATATATCCTCCACTTTCCTTATTTTTCAATCTTATCATATTTCGTATCGATTCACAATAAATAATATGATATTTAGTAGATATTTATAACAAATGAACTTTTATTTTGTATTTTCAATCTCACCTGTATAATAGTTATACAATATCAATCCATAATCAAATACTTTTCAAATTAGGTAGCTGCCAAAATCAAATCTACCTTAATAAGTAATTGTTATATACCTAAAGTTGGAACTTTAAGTCCCAAAATGCCCTGTAATTATCTATTATTACAGGAACTTTATAGACTTGCCCAGGCTGCCCCTTCCTATAAGGTGTAAATACAAAATTAATTAATTCCGGCTTTTCCTTTCCACCTTTGTCAACCATACTTTCATCCCAAAGGCTTCCTTTCCAAACACCTTCTACATCTTGACTCAACCAGGTTTCATACATTTCGCCATCATTCCCACTTTTAAATCCACTTGCATTTTCTATTTCAACTTTTATAGAATGGATTCCATCTCCCCCAATGGCCTCTATAACAAACTCCTCCCCTGGCCAAAAGACATTTTGATATCTTTCTCTCGGTCTATTATCGTCTTTCAAATAATCACCAATAGAGATTTTATCCTCATTACCTACATAGTTTCTACCAACCTTGTTATAATAAAAAGCATTAAACACATTCCTATTTTCATCCCAAGCCTTTAGGTGATTTACCTGTCCATCAATTGTTAAATCCGCATCTTTGCCTTCAAGTAATTTGAATTCCATTATTACAGGTCCTCTACTTTTATAGTCAGGAACTCCATCGCTAGCATACCAATAAATTTTTATATCTCCAACGCCAATTTCATCCAAACTTTCAGATATAAGGTGCATTCCTTCGCCTCCAACAAAGTCTTCTGTATTGCTCTTCTTTACCTCACTTCGTTTTATTAATTCTCCATTTTTGTATATTAAATAATAACTTGAAATAATATCTGCTTTATTCTGCCCCTTTGCCATAATATCCCGTAAATTTGAGCCAATTATCAAATCATCATCAGTGTAAAGTGTCCCTGCATCTAAGTTCAAATTCCACCCTTTGGCTTCCCTTTTTTTATTAACGTCTACATTTATCACAAAAGGTTTAATATCTGGTATGTTATTGGGGATTGTATGAATATTTGAAGACCCTACAAAAAAATGTTTCCAGCCTTTGCCATCGCCCCACAAATTATTATAAGTTTTTTTATCATAGGAGTTTCCCCTTAAATATTTATTATCTCCAAATTTAATATTTAAATAACTAGTATTAGCCACATATCCTACTGCCGTATAAGGACTATTAGTATGAATATTTCCATTTCTAAAACAAGCAAAACTAGTTTGGCTTACATGTTTTTTTAGATAGCTATTTTTGTATGTTATATAGTCCACTACTGGGCTTATCCCAACCATTTGATAGTCATCTATATCTCTTATTGTTCCATTAGTTTTAATTTTTATTGGTGTAGTAGTTCCTGCTTTATAGTATTTAACAGAAACTGCCATATCCTCAATTCCTGATGTTCTAACGTTAATGTTTGGGTTTTTTACAATAGCAATATAGGGGCCAAATGCTCTTCTATATGATGGGCCTTTTGCCCAGCTAGTGACAATATTCACAACATCAATCTTGTCATAACTTCTAGTGGTTTCATTCCACTTTATACAATTAGTTGCCTTATATCCAAAGGTTTGATTAGATTTTCTTCCTTGCATTGACCATAGCATCCAACTATTGCCACTGCCATCTGGATATAAAGCCTTATTGGTTTCCATTCCGTAACCCCTTGTGGCTATTGGTATATATTGTGTATTCTTTGTTGGTAATATACCTTTCCCATATTCATTACTTTTATTTTTAAAATAAAATGGACTAGAATTTGTGCCCTGAAAATATTTGCTACTCGCCTTAGGTGTTGTCCTATAAGGGCTTTGGCTATATCCCTTTACATCTACCGCTAAACCTGTCATCATAAAGGCTAATATAACCATTATAGTAACTGTGATTCTCAAATACTTGCTTTCCATTTTCTTATTGAAGCAACCTCCCTCTTTTTAATGAGGGATTAACTCCCCCCTCCTTTCTATGTTTATTTCCACTGGCATAGTCCTTAAGAACATTATAGAAAAAGGTTCATATGAACACTCAAGTTCAAGGCTAGCTTTCGTTTGACTCTTG
>CAYJGT010000073.1:0-6237 GCA_964370035.1 uncultured Oscillospiraceae bacterium | reverse complement strand
AAGCAATAACTTCATTAAAATATTTTTGTGAAAACACCCCAGAGTATCATATTGTGTGTGCAGGCTCTTTACTTGGAATTTCTTTAGCCAAGCAACTATCTTTCCCTGTAGGCAAAGTCGATTTCCTTACATTATATCCTATGAACTTCCATGAATTTCTCAAGGCTAATAAGGAAACAATGATATGCGAATATTTAGAAGAGGTAATGAATACCAATGATATAGAAGATAATACTCTATTGAATTCTAACACAGAAATTAGAATTCCAGAAGCGGTACATGAAAAACTAAAAAGATATCTATTTGATTATTATATTACAGGTGGTATGCCTGAGGTGGTAAGAAGATGGGGTGAAAGTAGAGATATAAAGGAAATTGAGGTGATTCAAAAAGGAATCTTAGATAGCTATGAGCTTGATTTTGCAAAGCATGCACCTAAAAACATATATCCCAAGCTAGCAGCAATTTGGAGATCAATACCTGAACAAATGGCTAAGGAAAATTCGAAGTTTATTTTTAGTCAAGTAAAAAAAGGGTTACGGGCTAAGGACTTGGAAGATGCTCTAGAGTGGCTAATTAGCGCTGGATTAGTTTGTAAAGTATGTAAGATTGAAAAGCCACATATTCCTATTTCAGCTTATGCAGATCAATCTTTTTTCAAACTGTATTTGTGTGATGTGGGCTTACTTCGAAAATTGGCAGGAGTACCTGCCACAGTTGTTATTGGAGAACATGAGAATTATAGAGAATTCAAAGGAGCTTTAACAGAAAATTATACTTTGTGCGAAATGATAGCCAGTGGAATAGATACCCCATTTTATTGGAAGTCTAATAATATTGCAGAGGTCGATTTTATTCTTCAAATTGAAAATGAAATTGTTCCAATTGAGGTTAAAAGCGGAGCAAGTGGCAGAAGCAAATCTTTGGCAGAATATATTAAAAAATATAAACCAAACAAAGCTGTAAAAACTTCCTTGAAAACCTATTCTAGTGATGGCATTATATATAACATTCCGTTATATATGGTTAGGTGGTTAAGTGAAATTATGAAAATATAGATTAGTGGCAATATGACGTCTGAACTTTTAAGGTAAAAGTCGGAACAGAAAAAATACTGGTAATGATAATAAATTATTTTAGTAAGCAAAAAGGAGTAAGGGAATGAAAATTACAGCATTAGTTGAAAATTTATCTAAATGTGAACTAAGGCCAATTCATGGCTTATCACTATATATTGAAACGAAAAACCACAGGATATTATTTGACTTAGGTCCTGATAATACGCTGTTTGAAAACTCGAAAATAAGAAATATTGACCTTGCACAAGTTGATACAGTTATTCTTTCTCATGGGCATATGGATCATGGTGGGGCATTAGCTAGTTTTCTTGAAATAAATACAACTGCAAAAATATATATTCAAAGGAATGCCTTTGAACCCTATTATAGCAAAACTTCTTTAAAAGAAGTTCATATCGGCCTGGATGAGACTTTAGAAACTCACACACAGGTAATACTACTTGATGGGGATTATAAAATTGATGATGAGTTAGCATTATTCACTGTGAAAGAGATTGATAAATGTTACTCTCCAGCAAATGATGTACTATATAGCGCTCATGGAAAAGATAATTTTTCTCATGAGCAAAACCTGGTTATTGAAGAAAATAAAACTACATTAATTATGGGATGTGGTCACTGTGGAGTTGTAAATATTATGAATAAGGCTAAAGAATATAATCCTAAAGTTTGTGTCGGTGGGTATCATTTGTTTAACCCAACTACTAAGGAAACTGCCCCAACTTCCCTACTTGATGAGATAGCTAAAGAACTTAAGGCTTATTCAGAGTTTCAATTTTATACTTGCCATTGTACAGGAGAGGAAGCTTATGCATATTTGTCTAAACAACTGGATAATTTACATTATCTTTCTTGTGGGGAGAATATATTAATGTAAATTAACAAATAAAATTATATTTTATTGTTCTGTTTTCAAAAATAGATTTATGGTATAATATAGTGGGGTTAGTTTTTTATAATTTAAATTTGCATAAATTTCATCATCCTAATGCCAATGTTTTTATAGAAATTAAATTCTGTAAAATTTTTGCGCGAAAAGCGTAAAACTGTTAATTTTGCAGTTGATTTTAAATAATATTTATGTTTATTAATGCAATTTGAGTATAGAGGAGATTTTACATGAAAAAATTGGAACAGTTATATGAGGGAAAAGCGAAAAAAGTTTATGCTACTGAGGATCCAGATGTAGTTATTGTAGATTACAAGGATGATGCGACTGCATTTAATGGAGAAAAAAAAGGAACTATTGTAGGCAAAGGCGTTATTAACAACCGAATGTCGAATCATGTGTTCCAAATTCTTGAAAAAGAAGGAGTTCCTACACATTTTATTGAAGAACTTAGTGATAGAGAAACAGCAGTAAAAAAAGTAGATATCGTACCACTTGAGGTGATTATTAGAAATGTTTCTGCAGGAAGTTTTGCTAAAAGACTAGGTGTAGAAGAAGGAATTATTTTTGATGAGCCAACAATTGAATTTTCATACAAAAATGATGAGTTGGGCGATCCACTAATAAATGATTATTTTGCAGTCGCACTTAAGTTGGCAACTTGGGAAGAAATTGAAAGCATTAAAAAATACGCATTTAAAGTAAATGAAGTATTAAAAACATATTTTCTACAAGCTGATATTAGCTTGGTAGATTTTAAAATCGAATTTGGTCGTTTCCATGGTGATATTATTTTAGCTGATGAAACAAGCCCTGATACATGCCGCCTATGGGATGTAAATACAGGTGAAAAATTAGATAAAGACCGTTTCCGTCGTGATTTGGGAAATATAGAAGAAGCATATAATGAAGTGTTTTCTCGTTTAGGATTATAATGCGTGGAGACTTTGAAGAATAGAAATGGAGAAGCACATGTCTAATAATAAATATGTTAGCCCACTTTCCGAAAGATATGCAAGTAAAGAAATGCAGTATATTTTCTCGCCTGATATGAAATTCCGAACATGGAGAAAACTATGGATTGCACTTGCAGAAGTAGAAAAGGAATTAGGGTTGCCAATTACACAAGAGCAAATAGAAGAATTAAAAGCTAATGCCGAAGATATTAACTATGACGTAGCAAAAGCAAGGGAAAAAGAAGTAAGACATGATGTTATGAGTCATGTATATGCATATGGAGAACAATGCCCAAGTGCAAAAGGGATTATTCATTTAGGCGCAACTTCTTGCTATGTAGGCGATAACACAGATATTATTGTCATGGTAGAAGCTTTGAAATTGTCACGTAAAAAATTGATTAATGTTATTGCAGAACTAGCAAAATTTACTGATACATATAAGACTTTGCCAACTTTAGGATTTACTCATTTCCAACCAGCTCAACCAACTACAGTTGGGAAAAGGGCAAGCTTATGGTTGCAAGAGTTCTGTTTGGATTTAGAAGATTTAGATTTTGTGCTAGATAATATTAAATTACTTGGCTCTAAAGGAACTACAGGAACGCAGGCTTCTTTCTTTGAGCTTTTTAATGGAGATCTTGATACAATTGAGAAGATTGATCCAATGATCGCTAGAAAAATGGGATTTAAAGAATGTTATGCTGTTTCAGGACAAACATATTCAAGAAAAGTAGATACAAAGGTGGCTAATGTTTTAGCGGGAATTGCGGCAAGTGCGCAAAAGATGAGTAATGATATTCGTCTATTACAACATTTAAAAGAAGTAGAAGAACCATTTGAAAAGAATCAAATTGGATCTTCTGCAATGGCATATAAGAGAAACCCAATGCGTAGTGAGCGTATTGCGGCATTGAGTAGATATGTAATGGTGGATGCACTAAATCCGGCAATTACTTCAGCTACACAATGGTTTGAGAGAACTTTAGATGATTCCGCAAATAAACGCCTTTCTATGCCAGAAGCATTCCTTGCGACAGATGGCATTTTGGATTTATGTTTAAATGTAGTTGATGGGTTGGTAGTTTATGATAAAGTAATAACTAAAAGACTTATGAGCGAACTTCCTTTCATGGCAACTGAAAATATTATGATGGATGCGGTAAAGCGTGGTGGAGACCGCCAAGAACTACATGAAAAGATTAGGGAACTTTCAATGAAGGCAGGGCGTAATGTAAAGGTAGAAGGAAAGGACAACAATTTATTAGAGTTGATTGCAGCAGACTCTTCTTTTGGGCTTAGCATTAAAGAGCTAGAAGCTTGTATGGACCCAAGTAAATATATAGGTTGCTCTGTACAACAGGTGGATAATTTCTTGACTCAAGTAGTAAACCCAATTTTAGAAGCGAATAAATCTTTATTAGGAATTTCAGCAGAAATTTCAGTATAAGAAAACATAAATGTTGGTGAAGTAATATACAATAAATGATAGAAAGAAATTAGAGGTGTAATATGGTAAAAGCTGTTGTAGGGGCAAACTGGGGAGATGAAGGAAAAGGTAAAATTACCGATGTATTAGCGGAAAATGTAGACATAATTGTGCGCTTTCAAGGTGGTGCTAATGCTGGACATACAATTAAAAATAAGTACGGAAAATTTGCATTACATAGTTTGCCAAGTGGTGTGTTTCATGATCACACTACTAGTATCATAGGAAATGGTGTGGCATTAAATATTCCAGGACTGTTCAATGAGATTAAATCCATTGTAGACAAAAATGTACCCATGCCTAAAATTTTAGTGTCAGATAGATGTCAAATTGTTATGCCGTATCACATGCTCTTTGATGCATATGAAGAAGAAAGATTGGGAGGAAAGTCGTTTGGCTCTACTAAAGCAGGGATTGCACCACTTTATTCAGATAAATATGCAAAAATTGGATTCCAGGTAAGTGAGTTGTTTGATGATGAACTTTTAAAAGAGAAAGTAGAAAGTATATGCACATATAAAAACATTCTATTAAAGCACTTATACAATAAGCCAGAGTTGAATCCGAAAGAAATAATGGAAAGTCTATATGAATACCGTGATATGGTAGCGCCATATGTCTGTGATGTGTCTTCTTATTTAGATAAGGCAATCAAAGAAGGAAAGGATATTCTTTTAGAAGGCCAACTAGGAACCATGAAAGATATCGATCATGGGATCTATCCAATGGTCACATCTTCTTCTACTTTAGCAGCTTATGGTGCGGTAGGAGCAGGAATTCCTCCATATGAAATTAAAGAAATTATTGCAGTGTGTAAAGCATATTCGTCTGCGGTAGGTGCTGGTGAATTTGTTTCTGAAATTTTTGGAGAAGAAGCTGATGAACTGCGTAGACGTGGTGGTGATGGTGGCGAATATGGAGCAACAACAGGGCGCCCTCGTCGTATGGGTTGGTTTGATTGTGTAGCCAGCAAATATGGTTGTCGATTACAAGGAGCTACAGATGTAGCCTTTACAGTATTAGATGTTCTTGGTTATTTAAAAGAAATTCCAGTTTGTGTTGGTTATGAATTAGATGGTGAGATAAGTACTGATTTTCCTGTAACGGCTAAACTGAAGTATGCAAAGCCAGTATATGAAGTGTTGCCAGGATGGGAATGTGATATAGAGCATATCAAAAATTATGATGAACTGCCTGAAAACTGTCGTAAATATATAGAGTTTGTAGAAGAACAGATAGGTTATCCAATTACGATTATAAGTAATGGAGCAAGTAGAGATAATATTATTTATAGAACAAGTAAATTAGCAAATAATTTGTACAAGTAATTCGATTTAACAGTAAGAGTTATTATATAAAATGGCTAATAATGTTGGCTATGGCAACACTTGTGTATCTAAAGAAAAAATATTAAATAATAAAACAATAGATGTAATTCAAATATTGTAGGGAATCAGATAATACAAAGATTAACAGTGAAGGGTGCAGATAGCACCCTTTTAGTTGGAAAACTACACAAAAGTATGAACTATGAAAAATTTGTTTTGCATTAGGAAAAAATGGAAAATTTTGTGATATAATGATTACAATAAAATTTGGAAATAAATAATAATCTAATTATATGAATAGGGGGATTAATATGAAAAATTGTGGTAATTGCAATAATTCTGTAGATGATAATGCAAGATTTTGTACCAAATGCGGCAAAGCGTTTACACTTGCTTCCCAAGAGGAAACTTCTAATACTGAGGCTACTCAAGAAAGTTCAACTCAAACAACTGAAAGTCAGAAGCAGGATAACAACCAACAAACAGCTGGAACCCA
>CAYJGT010000072.1:0-6534 GCA_964370035.1 uncultured Oscillospiraceae bacterium | reverse complement strand
TAGAAGCAAGCATTCCTGATGCATCCATTATACCACCAAATACCATTGCACAGATAATTAAGTTAACTGTCCAAAGCATGGAGTCCATGCCGCCTCTGTTTAGCAGTTCAACAAGTTGATCTGATACTACTGCATCTTCTGGGAATCCGAATCCATAGTGAACTATTGAGAACCATTCGCTAAATCCGATTCCTTGGAAAATACCTCCAAAGATACAACCTAGTAATACACCTGCAATAAGTCCAGGCAATGCTGGTAATTTAAGTGCTACAATTACTATTACTAGTAAAGGTGGGATTAATAGTGCTAGGTTAATATTAAATAAAGAACCTAGTTCATCTTGCATTTGAGTCACGGCGTCTAAGCTAGCTTCTCCAGCACCCATTCCCAATACGAAATAAATAATTAGTGCTATTAATAGAGATGGTGTAACTGTCCAAATCATATGTCTGATATGGTCGAATAAGTTAGAACCAGCTACTGCAGGAGCTAAGTTAGTTGTATCTGATAGTGGAGACATTTTGTCACCAAAGTATGCTCCAGATACGATAGCACCAGCTGTCATTGCAGGATCAATTCCTAATCCAGAGCCTATTCCAATTAGAGCTATACCAATTGTACCAGCTGTAGTCCATGAAGAACCAGTAGCAAGAGCTACTATACTGCACAATATACAGCTAGCAAATAAGAATATGCCAGGGCTTAAGATTGACAGCCCATAATAGATCATTGCTGGTACTATTCCAGCTGCGATCCAAGATCCAATTAGCATACCTACTACCATTAGTATTAGCATTGCTTGCATAGATCTGTTAATTGAAGCCATAATACCAGCTTCTAAGTAAGTCCATTTGTAACCATTAAGTACTGCTACAAGTCCAGCAAATATTGCTGAAAGTATAAGTGGGATGTGTAGCTCTCCATATCCACTTGCTAAAGCTTCGATTCCAGTAATTTGTGTAAGCATGTCCATAGCATACATGAACGCAAGTACTGTAAAAATCATTACAATAGCTACTTGCCACCCAGGTATTTTTCTACCCATGATTTTTCCTCCTTATATAATTAAACTAAAAAATAAAAATAAACTATTTTTAAATATAGCAACATACAATACCCAATACGTGAATCGGGAAAGTCTTGCTATAGCTTAAATTGTAAAGTTAATACATTGTAGAATTATAAAGTTGAAACTAGAAATTTAAATTTGCTATTTAAAGATATATAATTTGTTGAAATAGTAAAATTGTCAGACAATTAAATTATATATTATAGAGTATAGCATTAAGAGTTATATTGTCAACACTTAGCATACTGTTTCAAGGAATAGAAAATATTTTTGTTGCATTTAATCAAAAAAACCGTTATTTTCTTATTTATTTATTCAAAAAACAAATTTTAATAATAAACGTACTGGCAAGGGTTGATGAAGCATGCAAGGCAATCTTCGTACTACTATTTTGGGCTAAAGAAATATTTAAAATGCATAAGCTTGTTAAAATACAACAGGCTGGCTGCCATCTCAATAATAAATTTAAGTATTAATTTACTTGAGATGTTAGAATGTGCATAAAAAATACGCCAATACCAAAACAGTTCAATAATTATAGTTTTGATGCAAGAGCTTTTAATGCATCAAAGGTTTCGTCACTAATTATATGCTCAATTTTACAAGCATCTTCCCTAGCAGTAGTAGGCTCAATTCCTAATTTTTCCAAAAAAGAAGTTAAAAGAACATGTCTTTCATACATCTTTTCCGCAATTGCTGCGCCTTTAGGTAACAGGATAATATTGCCACTATCTTCAATTGAGATATAATTATTTTCTCTAAGTTGTTTCATGGCTACGCTAACGCTAGCTTTGGAAAAAGAAAGCTCTTTTGCTATGTCGATAGACCTAGCATTCCCCTTTCTTTTTTGTAATAAAAGTATTGTTTCTAAATAGTTTTCTGAAGACTCTAGTATTTTCATTACTATTCCTTTCGATAAATATTTATTATTTTTCCTTCAATTAAGAAATTTGAAAATAATTTCCTTAATAAATTTCATTTTTGATTAATATGATATTGTAATTATAATGTCAGCAAAATTACATATATAAAGTATAGATTATTTATCCATTACAGTCAATGAAAAGTAGTCAAATCTATGAATAAATTGTAAAAAAAAGGTAACAAATTTGACAAAATTCTTAATAGGTATATAATTTTAAGGTAAATATTGAATAGATAATTATTGAATATGCCTTTATATTTGTGTTGAAACACAAATATAAGTGCATATAAATAAGGAGGAGCAGGAATTGAATAAAAAAAATAAAGTAGCCTTAATTGGTGTTCCGTTAGATTTAGGAGCAAGCAAGGATGGAGCAAACTTAGGGCCAGAAGCAATTAGAATTGCAGGAATGGTGGAAAGACTTGAAGGAATTGGCTTTGAAGTAAATGACCTTAATGATATAAGAGTAAATAAAAAAAATGCAGTGACTGTTGAAGGGTCAAACCTGAAGAATTTTAATGAAATATTTAGGGTGAATAGTGAACTTTGCGATGTAGTTGATGAAGCCATGGGAAGAAATGAATTTCCTATAGTCATTGGGGGCGATCACTCAATTGCAGTTGGAACAATTTTTGGAGTTATGCAGAGAGTTCCTAAGTTAGGAGTAATTTGGTTTGATGCTCATGGTGATATTAACACACCTGAGATTTCACCAAGTGGTAATATTCATGGCATGCCAATTGCAGCTTTAACAGGTATGGATGTTGGAGGATTGCAAGATATAGGAAAAGGCAAATTTCTAGATAAAAGTAAAATAGTTTATGTAGGCTCAAGAGATTTAGATAAGGGCGAAAGAAAAATGATGAAGGAGCAAGGAATCGCTACATTTACAATGCATGAAATTGATGACTTAGGAATCAAAGAAGTAATGCAAAGAGCAATTGCTATTGCAGGAGAAGGGACAGATGGAATACATGTGAGCTTTGATATGGACGCAATGGATCCTGATTGTGCTCCTGGAACAGGGACAAAAGTTCCTGGAGGTATGCAGTACAGAGAGACTCACTATGCATTAGAAACAATTGCTACATCTGGAAAGCTTGTTAGTGTAGAGTTTGTTGAGGTCAACCCATTATTAGATGATGAAAATAAAACTGCAGAAGTTGCTGTAGCATTAGCTGGTTCACTTATGGGAGAATGGCTGATATAATAAACACTTCATTTTTAATGTAGATAATTAAAGTTAAAGGAGATTGTTATGGATAATACTGCTATGTTCAAAATTAGTTATGGTTTATATGTAATTACGACTAAAAAAGGTGATAAAGATAACGGTTGCGTTATTAATACCATGATGCAAATTTGCGACAATCCTTTGGTGGGTATAATTTCGGTTAATAAGGCAAACTATACTCATGATGAAATTATGGAGACAAAGAAAGTGAATGTTTCTATACTTGATACTGATTGCAAAATGGAAATATTCGAAAGATTTGGATTTCAAAGTGGTAGAGAGGTAAATAAATTCAATGGATTTGAAGCTGTAAAAAGAAGTGAAAATGGGCTTATTTATTTAAGCGAACACAGCAATTCGTTTATTTCAGGAAAAGTTATAGACAGTATTGACTTCGGATCTCATACTGTGTTTAAAGTAGAAATTGTTGATGGGGAGGTACTATCAAAAAAACCGTCAGTTACATATGATTATTATCATCAAAACATTAAACCAAAACCAGAGGCAAAAGTGAAGGATGGCTGGAGATGCAAAATTTGTAACTATGTCTATGAGGGGGAAAAGCTGCCTGCAGATTTTATTTGCCCGATATGTAAGCATGGAGTTTCAGATTTTGAGAAAGCATAATCATACATTTATAATTAAGCTAGAAAGGACGAAAAATGATTTTAAAGAAAAAAATAATTCTAATAGTATTGCTAATATCTTTGTTAGTAGGAACAACTATATTAACAGGATGTCAAGCGGAAGTAGAAGAGGGGGGGCAACAGAAAGTAGAAATTGTTAATCTTGGAAAACTTGGTGAAGACTTAGATATTGTTATCAAAATGCCTTCTGACATTAATGAACCTAGCTACTATATCCTTAACGAAAAGTATGGTGAAATTACTTTTGAAGAAGGTGGTGTGACATACACCTGTCTAGTGGAAGGGTCAGTAGATGAGAAGAATCTATATGAGGAGGTAAATGGAGTTAAAGATGCCTTCATCGTAGAGGAAAGTGGACTAGAAGGTGAAACCCCATATACATTGATGATTAATTCAAGTTTTATTAACGTTGTTAATTGGCATAATAGTGAAGGAATAGCATATTCATTATATACTACTGGCCAAGAGTATAAAGAAGAAACACTTGAAATGGCGCGTAAAGTTATAGCTGCACAAGAATAAGGGCTGAATAGTTTTATGCCTAAAAATAAATAAAATCGTAGTAGTCATAGTGGAGATAATTAATGGAATATCAATTATACCATGAAGAAAATTTAAATGGAGGAAAGTCGCATCAACTAGGATTATTCCCTGAAGGTTCTGTAATTGAAGCAAGAAAATTTATTTGGTTGTCTAGTGTCTGTGAAGATGGAGAAGATAAAGGGGAAGGTGCTTTAAAGGGTAGAAGTTTCTCTATTTTTGAAAACCATTTAAGAAACATAGTCATTATTGACGGAAATATTATTCTTGCGATTGGGGAAGAGCGAGCAGAAAGACTTGGCCAATATGCTCAAACTCAGTTTGATGGAGCAATTAGAACTGATAGTTTTGGGTCATTAAAGGGGTTTTTATTAACTACAAAAAAGGGCACTTCTGCAGAAGTGAATATTTTTGAATTAAAGGAAAAGTATACTGTGAAGATAGGGAACCCCGAGAATTTTTCGCATGGTTCATTTTTATTATATTGTACAGGTGGATTTGCTATTGTAGCTATTGATGGAAAAAGATTTCCTTTAGAAAAAGGCGCTCAGTTTGTGCTTAATTACTCTAAATATGAGGAAATAGAAATAATTCTTCTAGGGAATGGAATCTTTATCATGAGTGAAGTTTTTTATGATTACGATGAAGAAGAGTATAAAAAAGAAGAAAGGATTCAGATTGCAAAAAATGAAAAAGAAGCAGCATCATCATTGTTTAGCCGTGATGAAGGTGAGCTAATTTTACAAGAATATAATGAGAATTTAAGCCCAGTCAAACAAGGTTTTTTTCAAGAGTATCTATTTGCTTTGAAAATTGCTAATTTGTTCTTTCGCGGTAAAGGATTGATAAAAATAAAGAATCAAAATATTCTTTATTCAAATATTCTGAAAAAAAGAATTAGGATAGTTAGAAATTCATTTTTACCGTTTTTTATAGGAATCTTTACTTTAGCTCTTGGGTTGGTAGTAACGTCAAGCACAATAGGTTCAGAAGCGTATGTTGGTGTGGTGGTAAGTTGGTTAATCACATTTACATTAATAATTAACCCAATGACTTATTATGTTTTTTTGCCTAAGCCACTTTGGAGACATATAAGATATACGTTTACCCTTAATGAAGATGAAAAATCAGACTTTGGGGCCGGAGAAGTTGAGGAAAATAGAACTGAAAGAATTCTTCGCAAGTACAAAAATGCAGGGAAGCAAAAGTATGATCAATAGTTAAATAAGTAATAAAGCCCTAAGAACAACAGAAGGTTCTCAGGGCTATTTTTTAGTAATTATGTATTATGGGTATTACACCTTAAAGAAAAGTTCTATTTTTCTAAGGATAATCCTCTTAGAAGGTTGAATGTAAAATCCTGAACGTTTGAAACTATTCCTTTTGCAGCAAGACTTCCTCTATCTCCTAACTTATTTACGGCAAATTCGGAAGTATCTACAGTATAGAAGAAAATTGGCCTAATTGTTCCATCTTCTAGCTGTCTATATGTTGGTGTCATATTTCCTGCAGCTATAGTATGAAGTACAGTTGCTAGGCCAATAACCGTAGTAGCTTTTTTAATATGAGTGCGAATAGCATCTTGCCCTATATAAGTATGCTCATAAACCTCAGGTAAAGGACCATCATCTCTAATAGAACCATTTAGTATAAATGGTATATTATTTTTAACACAGGTATACATTACTCCGTCTTTAATGTTTTCACCTTCAATAAATTTTGGAATAGAACCATAAGTGTTGATCTTATTAATTGTATCTAAGTGATTATAGTGTCCGTTAAAGTGAGGCCTTTGAGTGTGTATATCTTGGCCTAAAGCAGTTCCTAATAAGGAGGCTTCTAAATCATGAGTAGCTAAAGCATTTCCAGCTAATACAGCATTGCAGTAGCCATTCTCAAATATTCTAGATAAGCCCTCTCTTGCTTTTCCGTCAAAGGAACAGGCTGGTCCTAATATCCATACAACATAACCACCATTTTCTTTTTCATGCTGTAGTAGTTTGCATAATTGATCATAGTCATAGGAAAAGGCAGTCTCTCTGCTTCTGCTTTGCCTAAAAGAAAAAGCACTGTCTTTATCTGCTTCTTCTCTTTCAAAACAATCAGAATGGACATATAT
>CAYJGT010000071.1:0-6626 GCA_964370035.1 uncultured Oscillospiraceae bacterium | reverse complement strand
AAAGCGAAAGACTAAAAACTACATTGTTAACAAATGTTTCTCATGACATAAAAACCCCTCTTACATCTATTATTAATTATGCGAATTTAATGGATAAGGAAAAGACAAAGACTAAACGAATGGCAGAATATATTGAGGTACTACTCAGACAAAGCAATAAGTTGAAGAGAATGACAGAGGATTTAATTGATGCGTCGAAGGCATCAACAGGAGTTATGGAAGTCAACTTAATGGAAATGGATGTAGAAACAATATTAGCTCAGGTAGTAGGTGAATACAAAGAAATCATAGAAGAGGCAGGGCTAGAAGTGATCTTAACTGCTCCTAAAGAGTCAGCCAAGATTATGTGTGATGATAGGTTAATAACGAGAGTTTTGGAAAATTTATTTTCTAATATTTGCAAGTACTCTTCGGAGGGGACTAGAGTATACATTAGCTCCAAGGTGGAAGGGGGAAGGGTGTATATGTCCTTTAAAAATATCTCTAAAAGTCCTCTTAATATCACGCCAGATGAACTTAAAGAAAGATTTATTAGAGGAGATGAATCCCGCTCTGAGGAGGGAAATGGGTTAGGCCTTAATATAGCAGATAGTTTTTCTAATATACAAAATGGTAAACTGGATATTGACATAGATGGCGATTTGTTCAAAGCAACCTTATCTTTTGCTACTATTTAGTGAGCCAATAAACTAACTGTTGCAGGGTTTTGTAAAACTTTGTAACAACCTTTTTTGTAGGTTCTTTCTTCGATTACTTTTTATAGAGGTTTGTTTCGCGGGTTTTCTTGTTACTGGGGTAATTATACTTGTTATTTGTGGCAGAGTTTTTGTTTGCCGATTTCTTATACTTTTTTACTCTTGTTTTCTTCTTCATTACAGAAAAGCCAAAAGTGCCTAATGTTTTTCCCAACTCATAGTATTCTCCATGAGCATATGCCAGTAGATTAGCTTTGTCTAGCCTAAGTCTGCCAGATTTATCGATAAGGCTCTCTCTTGCATTAACAGCCACAATATCTGCTAAAAACATATGATGGCTTCCAAGGGGAATAATATCAAAGACTTTGCATTCTAATGTTAAAGGGCTTTCTAGAAGCTGTGGGCTCGTTACCTGGGAAGAGGGGGTGGCTGTAAGTTTCATCTCGTTAAATTTATTTACATCTCTTCCTGATTTTACGCCGCAATAGTCTGTAGCTTTGAGCAAATCTACAGTTGTCATATTAATAGTAAAGTGCCCACTTTCTTTAATTAAATCAAAGGAAAGTCTAGAAGGTCGTATAGAAATATAAGTTCTGGGAGGAATTGTGTTGATTATTCCAGTCCAGCCTACGGTAAAGACATTAGGGTTTTCCATTGTCCCAGAGGTTACTAATATTGGTGGTACAGGTGCAAGCAGGGCGCCGCCACGCCAAGTTACTTTATCCATAGTTGGCCTCCTTATAAAATTAAATTGCCATAGAAATGAGTAATCTTATGTCCTATTTTAGCTTTTGGACTTTGCCTATAAAAAAGGCAAAATTAAAAATAAAATAATTTATTATATGTAACTATTTTTTAATTGTAACATAACTAAATAAAAAGCAGTAGCAGTATAAACAAATTGAGATAAGGAATTAATCTATATCTAAAGAAAAGGCCGCACATTAAGGAGGCCTTTTCTAATATTTGCATTAATCAATCCTTTTGGATGAAAAAACTACTGCATTAGGGTGGTATTGATCTAGGTTAAATATTTTGAAATAGGTTAGCTAGGTTAAATTACTTATGCTTCTTAGTATATTTTATAGTTCCCAAAGCTCCTCATCAGAAGGAACCTTATTATCTGGCATGAAGTGCGCGATTCTTGAAACATTCATAAGATGCTTATAGTCTAAGTTTTCTGAAATGCTATTATGCCCCCAAGTTCCGCATCCTAGTGTATTTGTTGGGGCTAGGCCATTATAGAAACTACCTCCAGCGCTGCTTGCACAAACCTGATTAACCACAAACCTTGAAACACACAACTCTTCACCAACTTTTTCGATGTTTTCTAGGTTGTTAGAATGGATAGCCACACTATGACCTTTTCCCTCTTCTTCTAGATTATCCCTTGCGATTTCAATTGCTTCGCTAAAGTCAGTGTACTTGTAAGCTGTAAGAACAGGGCACATTTTTTCGTGCGAAAGTATATCATCTTTTGCATTTCCTTCACCTTCTACAACTATAAGCTTAGTTCCTTTTGGAATTTTAATACCAGCAAGCTTAGCTATTGATTCAGCGTCTTGGCCTACTGCGTGCCTATTCATTGATCCGTCTACAAACACTGCATTTCTAATTGCCTCAGTTTCTTCTTTACTTTTTACAATATATGATCCATTATCTTCAAACACTTTTATGATTTTTTCATATGACTCTGCTGGGCAAATAGCAGTTTGTTCACCAGAACAAATGATTCCATTATCGAATGTCCTTCCGGTAATTATTTTTGGTACTGCAACATTATAATCTACATCTCGATCTAATATTACTTGTACATTACCAGCACCAACACCTAGGGCAGGCCTTCCTGAGCTATAAGCTGCATTTACCATTCCCATTCCACCAGTTGCAATTACTACATCTGCAGTTTGAATTAGGTTTCTTGTATTATCTCTATTCTGTTCGCTTAGGATTTGAATTAGGTTTTTCGGAGCTCCTAATTTTTCGATTTCAGCATTAATTAAGTCTACAGTTTTTGTACTACATTTTAATGCTTTATGGTGAGGTGTGATAATTATTGCATTTCCACACTTTACTGCAAACATTGCATTGCTCATAGGAGTTACAATTGGGTTAGTGCAAGGAGTGATAGCGGCAACTACACCTACAGGCTTGGCTACCTTAGTGATGCCAGTAGCCTCTTCTCTTTCTATAATTCCGCGAGATTGTTTGCCTTTTAAGTTGTTCCATATAATTTTAGCTTTGTTTTTATTTTTTATAACTTTGTCAGGATAATTACCCATGCCTGTTTCTTCAACAGCCATCTCTGCTAACATTTCACTATTGTCATGAACAACTTTGGCAATTGTCATTACTATCTCATCTACTTTTTCTTGTGAAAAAGATTCGAATTCAGATTGTGCTACTTTTGCTCTATCAATATAGCTTTTAATGTATTCTTGACTAGGATCTAAGTCTTTCTTTTCTTCTGGTTTCATACTATTTCCTCCTATTTTTACTTACTGTTCTATTATAACATTTTTGAAAAATTCACTGTTGATTTATCGCTATTTTTTCATTGTTCCTTTCTTCATGTAGTTTATATGCCATGAAAGGGACTCTTCTAATATATGTGGGGTTTGCTGATGGCTTTCTGCGCAAGCCCTTTTAAAGTAGTCGAGCATCTGGTCTTTATAATCTGGGTGCACACAGTTTTCGATAATTTTGATAGCCCTTTCTTTTGGGCTTAGGCCTCTAAGGTCCGCAAATCCTTGCTCTGTTACTACAACCATAACATCGTGTTCGGTGTGATCTACATGAGAGACCATCGGAACTATAGAAGATATTTTACCGTCCTTTGCAGTGGAAGTGGTGCTGAAGATGGAGATTGCTCCATTTCTAGCAAAGTCTCCTGATCCGCCAATTCCGTTCATTAGTTTAGAACCCATAATGTGTGTAGAATTAACGTTGCCATAAATATCGAATTCAATAGCTGTGTTCATGGCTATCACACCAAGCCTTCGTGCAACTTCAGGGCTATTGCTTAGTTCTTGAGGTCTAAGGATTATTTTGTCTTTAAAAAAGTCAATTTCTTCTTCAAATCTTACTAACGCTTCCGGAGAAGGAGAAACAGCTGTTGTAGAAGCCATTACTGCTTTACCGCTTCTAAGAAGGTCAAGCATAGAATCTTGCACTACCTCTGTATAGCAAGTTAAGTTTTCAAAGCTTGATTTTTCTAAGCCGTATAATACTGCATTTGCAACACTGCCGACTCCAGACTGGAGGGGAAGTAGGTTATTGGTTAATCTACCGGATGAAACTTCACCTTCTAAGAACTTTAATATGTTGTCTGAAATTCTCTTTGAGTCTTTATCGACTGAGCCTAAAGGTCGTGTTTTATCTTGCGAGTCAGTAATTACTACTGCGGCAATTTTATCAAACCCACATTCAATATAAGGAGTACCAATTCTATCTGAAGGATGATTAATAGGTATGGGTTTTCTGTGAGGAGGATTTTCAACCATGTATATATCCGCCATTCCTTCAAGTGCCATGGGCTTAGAAGTGTTAACCTCTATTATTACTTTTTTTGATGTTTTTACAAATGTAGCTGAGTTACCTACGCCAGTAGTAGGGATAATATGTCCTTCTTCAGTTATTGCAACCGCTTCAATTATTGCAACATCAATTTTAGGTAGAAAGCCATAATTTACGTATTGAGGGGAGTGAGAAAGGTGCATGTCTAAGTATTCAAGCTCTCCTACATTAATACTATTTCTAATCGTTGCATCAGTATGATAAGGAAGCCTTTTTTTTAGAATTCCAGATTCTGCCCAAGCTCCATCTATTTCAGGGCCAACTGAAGCTCCTGAATATAAGGTTAATCCTAACTTTTCTCCATTATGGCCTCTATTTGCAATTGCAAGAGGTACGGCTTTTGGATACCCTGATGGAGTAAATCCGCTAACTCCAATAACCATGTTATTTGAAATCAGCATCGCGGCTTCTTCAGGAGTTTTAATATATTGGTAGATTTTTTCAGAACGGATTCGTGATTTTAAATTATCGTGCATCATAACAACTCTCCTTAACTTTAAAATACAATGAGCTTGTAACTAAATATTAATAGTTACGTTTGATTGATTTACATGGACTAATGATTAGTATAAATTTAACATTTGACTATTTTTCATAACTCGAGAAAGGAACACTTTGCATAGTAAATTTATTTACTATGTTACAGCAAGGGTAGCTTATGTAATACAATGGTGAAAATTATCATTCCTAACAAAGCGAATGGGTAGGTTGCGCCATATCCTGCAGCTGGGTCATCGCTTTCTAAAGCATCAATTGCTGCTCCTAATCCAGGGGTAGAAGTCATACCGCCACATATTGCTCCACATAACATAATCCAGTTTAACTTAAATACATATCTTCCTAAGATAAAGGCTACTGACATTGCTATTATTCCTACGAATAAAGATGTAAGGGCTAAATATATTCCTGAACCAAATAAGGCTTCAAATGTTCTGTATCCGTACTTTAATCCAACGATTGCTAGGAAGAAGGCTAATGAAAGTTCTCTTACCATAGCCAATGCTTTAGGATCCATCCTAAATGACATTCCGCCAATTTTACCAATATACCCAAGAACTAAGCCCATAATTAAAGTACCACCTGTTGCCCCTAAACTAAAGTAACCTAATGGGCCTAGATATATCTCAATGCTTCCTACTAGGTAACCAACGAAACAAGTAACGGAAAAGGCTGCTATAGAAAAAGCAGTATTTGGTAAGTCGTCTTTTTTCCCGGAAAGTGCTTTAGCTTGTGCCATTTCTTCTGCAAACCTTTGTTTTTCCTTGTTTATATCCATTTTAAATATTCTATCAAAAAAGTTAACTGCAAAAATTACGATTATAACACCGAAAGGATACCCGATAGCATGGCCTATACCAACTCCTGCAACTGCATTGGAAATATAAGTGTCCTTTTGCTCTTGTGAAAGGGTGGCAGTGTTTTTTAGGGTAACAGAGGGATCGTCAATAATATCGATTACCAGAGCTTTATCATTTGGGCTTAAACTCTCATAGTTATTAGCATATTCAGTTGCGTGACCTTCAGCAGTTTCTATTGCAGCGCCTAACCCTGGTGAACTGGTGAGAGCTCCTGTATAAACACCAGCAATTTCATATGGATCACTTTTAGGAATTACAGCAGTAGCAGCGTATGTTGCTCCTGCCCCAACTAAAGTAACTAAAAATCCTATAATTATGAAGGTTTTTCCGTATTTTCTTAAAACCGTGCCCATATCTTTTGCGGCAAGCAAGCCTACTGCTGCAACGAAGAAAATTAAAGAAGCGTTAAAGAAATAGCTGTGAATTATTCCCTCTTCTAACATTTTGGAAACAGCCTCAAATCCGGGTTCTTCGGGACTTTTTTCCAATATGCTAGTTCCGAAAGTGTAGACGCCCCATCCAATTAAAAGGCCTGTGAAGAGGGTGCCTGAAGTCCCAAAATTGAATTTTCCAAATTTTATTTTTCCGAATAAAATTCCAGTGGCAACTGCAATAAACATGAGCACAAATGGATCCGTTATTATTCCTATTAAATCAAATTGCATAATACACCTACTTTCTTTAAACTTGTTATTTTATAGTAAGCTTGAAGTATAAAATTATATATAAATGCACAAGTGAACCTGAAACACCATAGATAGTTAAATAATTATCAAACTTATCAACTTAATATTAGTATATAGATTCAGCCATGTCAACCCTATTTTGGAAATAATTTGTTAAAAGAACTCGGTATACATAAAAAGAGGCGCAATTCTTTTGGGAATTGCACCTGTAATTTTGTATAGAAGAATTATAAAACTATTACTTTAACTTAATTCGGCTTTAACTGCTTCCTCTGGCTTGAAAGTGTTGGCTAAGTCATATATGTTATGGC
>CAYJGT010000070.1:0-6827 GCA_964370035.1 uncultured Oscillospiraceae bacterium | reverse complement strand
CGTATTCGGCCCAATTTGATGGAACAAAGAATGTTTGGATAGATGAAATAGGAGTAAATATGGTTCCTGCTCCATAAATCAAGTGTGTAATAGAAATAAATAATAAAATAGAGGGTTAATATTGTAAAAAATGAAAGATGTAACGATGAAAGTATTTATGAGAAACATAAAAAACAAGAACAAGAATAAAAAGAATAAAGGCTTTACACTAATGGAAGTAATAGTAGTAATAGCAATATTGGCAATTTTAGCGGCCGTTGCAGTTCCAACTGTTACAGGATATATAGAAGAAGCTAAGCAAACTAATGACTTGCAAATTGCGACAAACCTTGTAAAAGCAGCACAGATTACTGCAGTATTAGACGGTTTAGGTGCGCCAGATGGTGCAATTGTAGAAGTTCTCTGGGCTACAAGGCCTGAAGCAAATTCTCGAGGATTTGCAATTCGTGAAGCTTCAGTGAGTTCAAGAGTTTCGGCTATAAAGCCTGCTGGATATACATCAAAGATACCTACTGCTACTATGAGAAAAATACAAGATTCCATACTGGAAGCTATAGAAGAGGATGGAGATGTCGTGTATAAGTCCTATGGAGATGCAATTTTATATACTGATCTAGCAGAGTCTGATGTAGCTGCAAATAATAGCTTTGTATTCCACCTAAATGTAAATACAGGAGAAGTGGCCATGGCATATTTAGCGCAATATGATGGGACAAAGAATATTTGGATTGACGAAATAGGAGTAAATATGACTAGGGTTCCATAAGCGTTGGAATGCTTAAAACGGAAATGTGGTTGAATATGCCTTTGCCCATGACTGAAGTGGAGAAATGCGATTGTTAGGAGCTTTGATTTCATGGCTATACTAATAAGAATATGTACTTCGCTTTAAAATTGATGAAGACTTAAAAATGAATATAATGATTAAAGTAGAAAAGTCTAGAGCGTTTAGGAATGCTTTAGACTTTTTAATATTATTTATAAACTTTTACAAGGGTATAATTCTTTAAAAATTGTTGAGATTGAAATTATTTTAAGGTGCTCTTGATAAACTCTACAGCCCTCTTATTTGCAGCAATTCCGGTTTCTGTTATTTTAGGCTTAACGTTAAAGTTATGTTTTTCATGTTGCTCAGTTATGCGAAATACCGAAAGCCCTTTTTTGTCTAGGCTTTTGCAAAATTTATTTATCATTCCGTAAGTTAGCTTGTCTGCCTTACTTGAAATAATAACAGTAGGTGGATATTGATCTAATATGCAATCGGAGACTTTTAAATGCTCTCTGAATTTCCTCCACTCTCCAGCTAGGGTTGGAGCTGTAAGGCATCTAGTGATAATGTTTCCTCTAGGGGAAAGAGCGGGGCAGGTTAAGAAGAGAGCGCTAATTTCGAAAGGAATTGTATGGTCCAAGTCGTAGGATTCTCTAGCTTCTGGATTTAAGTTAAGAGCTGTTGCAAGGGCGGCAAGGTGGCCACCGGCTGAGTCCCCTGAAATTACTAGCTTGTCAAAGTCGTAATTATTAATTACATAGTTAATTGCAAGAAAAACATCATTAATTTGGTCGTAAATATTAAAGTCAGGTGCCAAGGAGTAATCTATACTAAATACCGTAAAACCTTCTGCAGAAATTGTAGCGCAGAAATTGTCATAGTCTTCTTTCTTTCCTGCAGACCAACCGCCGCCATGTATGTGAATTATAGCAGGTAGTTTTTTTGAAAAGTTAGGAGAAATAATATTTAATGTGTGAAACCTAGCATGGTCACCGGTATAAGGGATGTTTCTCTTTATAGATACGCCAAGGGTATCGGCTAATTTGTCGCTATCTTCTATTAACTTTTCCGTGGGGATGTGATGGCGCTTGGTTCCGTCCACATGGGCTCGCCATATATTAGAGGAAATAATGTAAATAAATTTAGGTCCTTTAATACCGCCAAAGATAGCTAATAGAAATAATATAGAAATGATGATAATAGCGTTCAATTTTATACTCCTTTAGTGTGTTAATTAAAAAATTGAGTTAAGGGTTTCTGCTTAAAATTTAAGGGTTAGGACTTTAGGCAAAATCTTAACTTAGGTCTGTCATTCAATAGCGATCTAATAATGCTTTTTGATAATGCATGAAGGTGTGCCTCTATGTTTGAAATCATTACATTTAATATTTTTAACATTTTGAAAATTTTTTTGCTGCACCAAAGGCAAAGTCTAACGATGGAATCGTTTTTTGACTTCATCCTTTAAGCTTTTATCAGCAAATAAATAAAGGCCTAAAACAATAATTACACAGCTAACAACTGAAACGAAGGAGCCCCATGCATAATTATAAAAATTCAAGATATAAAACAAAATGGTAATAAGGCCAATTAGCGTAACGGTTAACATATATCCAAAATACTCGGAAAAAGTACTTTTGTTTTGGAGAGATAAAATACTGAAGTAAACTAGCACGCCTAAGGTTAGAAATGGGAAAACAAAATCAGTTGACCAAAATAACATACTAGTGGAAAAATCGATTATTATGGTAAAAGCAGAAAGAAATATATATAAATATAAAATCTTTGCTCCGTACCGAATAAATTGTGATCTTATCAATTGATATGCGCTAAGGGCAAATAATACTGAAGCTCCCGCTGGGATAACCCAAATGGTGTCTCCTGGATTATGGCTAAAGATATTTATGAAAACGCAGATGATAGTTGCGGTAATTCCTACAAAAAGAGGGATGTTCTTTAGAGGTGACTTTTCTCTTATTAGCTTCTTGTATGAAGGATATTCTACTGATGATTCTTTGATATTCTCCATTTTTTCATAACAAAGAGGGCAACATTTTTCGCTTTCGTATACATAAACATTACATTTCTTACATTTATTCATATTTGTCACCCCACTGATTGGAGTAGATTTTAATATCAACTCCTGTAGTCTTTGCAATAGATGTGAAGAACTCCCGGATGATTGAGGCGTCCGAAATAGACCTTGTAAAGCTAATGCTGAGGTTATCTTCAAATGAACAAGCGCTGCAATTTATTGGGCTTTTTGTAGTAGGGTAGAGAAATACTTCTGTTTGCTCAATGTATGGCTTCATATCGTCAGGAAAATTATAGCTTCCTATATTAGATATGGTCATAGTCTTTTTTAATTCTCCCATAAGTTTAAATCCTATAGGAACTACAACATTTTTTACTACTAATGGTGCATGTCTTGACACTGGGTTTTTGGAAAGTTTGAGTCGCTTTTTTGATGCCTGTTCAAGAAAGTCGGGATCAGTGGTAAGCTGTAGTTGGTCGGTGATAGATTGAAGAAGTTCGTCAAAGGTAATATCTTTTGACATCGCGTAGCCCACATTTACTACGTTGAAAAAATTCTTAAGGGTGCTAGAGGGAAAAAGCTTTCGCAAATTAACAGGTACGGCAATTACAATGGGTTTATTGTTATCCGTGTCTTTTTGATGTTCGTTATATATGGCGAAAATTAAACTTGTTATTAAAAAAGCAGTAATTGAACAATTTTTAGACTTGCAAAAACTTTTAAACTCATTTAATGGGAGTACACCCGTTACTACGCTATGACCTCTATGCTTGAACTTTTTGCCTTCTATTCTGAAAGAGTTTGGAGAACTCTTAGAATTTTTTGTGGCTTTTTTTCTTTTCCCCTCGTGGCGTTTTATGTTGTTGAAATACTTCTTAAAGCTATCTTCATCATTTTTTTCTGTTTCATTAAATAATAGGACCTTTCCTTGGTGATCAAGAAGGCCATGAGAAATTGAAAGATAGTAGTATAGTAAAGATTTGATAAATTCAATAATCCCGCTACCGTCAGTAATTGCGTGGTAGGCTTCAACAGAAACCCTATTTTTATAATATAAAACCTTGATGATATACCCTCTGTTTTCATGGGAAAGGATACTTGCGCAAGGAGGCTGGTTTTCTTCTTCTACTTTAAAGTGAATATAATTTGTATCAAAATAATTCCAAAAAAAGCCTCTTCGAAGCCTCAAGAAATAAAGGGAATACCTTTCATATATCATGTTTACAGCCAGTTGCAAAGTGTGGGGATCTACCTCCTCCTTTAAAACAACTGAAAGCCGAAATACTGAAGAGTTGCTTTTGTTAGTGACCGCTGGAAACAATTTTGCAACTGAATCAAGTTGATTATAATTTTTCATTAATTGCATGCCTTTCTAAATGATAAGCAATACCTTTTATAAAGATATTATACAAGCTAGGCATAATTAATTCAAGGAAAGGAAGCTTATGCATAAAAATTAGGGTTGAATGGGAAATGCAGTTAAATTGTCATCAGGATTTAAGTACTGTATACATAGGTATGGAAAAATATGATTATTCGAGAGCATAATATGGAGTGAAATTTATAGCAAAATGTTATTCTGGTTAAAAAATAGATGGAAAAATGAAAATTTTTTTGAACAAACCCCAAAAAGTATCAATTGTTGTTACGGTTTATTTGTTAATATATATACATAATCATTAATACATGGTTATGATAATAAAACACCTCGTTGAGAAAATCAGGTTCTCAAATAAACAGCCCCCCAATTATAGTCGCGCATAATGATGCGACATATAATTCAAATAACCCCAAGCAACCACGCCTTAGTTTACTAAGGCGTTTTGCTTTTTTGAAAATAATAAATGTGAAGGAAAAAGTCAAAAGGGCTTAGAAATTATTAAATCCGTCAATTATATTTGGAAAACATTCATAAGCTATATATTCATACGATTCTGGATGCATTGTGCATTCTCTTGAAAGTGTAAAAAAAATAAAAATAAAAAAATATCTATACAAATGTAAACAAATAGGTTACAATAATATAAAGTCGAAGAGGAACAATGAGTTCGACGTGAATTAGCCCTCAATTATATGAAAATATAATTTGATAACCCCAAAGTAAAACCGCCCCAACCGGGGTGGTTTTGCTTTTTTTGTGAAGGGAAATGGTGGTGAGAATTTAGGTGGGAATTAAGGGGTGCAAAATTAGTCTTCATAAAGCAAAAAATGGCCTATTTTGCCCTCTTTATTTCCAACCAAGAGGTTCTTCTCGAAATAGGGGTCTTTGCTTGCCAAATAGCCCAAAAAAGTGTATAATATATTGTTAGAAAAATTATAAAAATCATAGTTAGATTTCCGTTGAATATAAAAGAACGGATAATCGCAAAGAAGGGAATAGTATGGCCGAAAAGAATAAAAATCAACAATACAATGCGGAACAAATACAAGTATTAGAGGGCCTAGAACCTGTAAGAAAAAGACCAGGGATGTATATTGGTAGTACGGGAGAAAAAGGACTTCATCATTTAGTGTATGAAATAGTAGATAATAGTGTAGACGAAGCCTTAGCTGGCCATTGTGATACAATAACGGTAACAATCCTAAAGGGGGAAGGGATCAAGGTAGAAGATAACGGAAGAGGTATGCCCGTGGATATTCATCCTAAACTAGGAGTGCCGGCCGTAGAGGTAATCCATACAGTGCTTCATGCAGGGGGCAAATTTGGTGGAGGCGGATACAAGGTTTCTGGAGGACTTCATGGAGTAGGAGCCTCAGTTGTAAATGCACTTTCAACTGAAATGGTAGTAGAAGTAAAAAGAGGCGGAATGACTTATCAACAGACGTACTCTAAAGGTAAGGTAATGACCCCTCTTACAGAAATGGGGAACACGAGAAAAACTGGTTCTACTACAACTTTTTGGCCTGATGGAGACATATTTGAAGAAACAGAATATGACTATGATACTTTGCAATATAGACTAAGAGAAATGGCATTTCTTAACAAAGGAATTACAATAACTTTAATAGATGCCAGAGAGCCAAAAGAAAGAAAAGAAGAGTTCCACTACGAAGGCGGAATTAAAGAGTTTGTTAAATATCAAAATCAAAGTAAAGAGCCTATTCACAATGATGTGGTTTATTTTGAAGTAGAAGGAAAAGATAAATCTGGTGAAGGAATGATGCAAGCTGAAGTTGCTCTTCAGTATACAGACCGTTATACAGAAATAGTTTTTTCTTATGCTAACAATATTAACACTACCGATGGTGGATATCACTTAATGGGTTTTAGAGCGGCAATTACGAAGGCTTTAAATGACTATGCTAAGAAAAATAAATTTATAAAAGATGGAGAAACAGCTTTAAGTGGAGATGATGTGAGAGAAGGCTTAACTGCTGTTATTTCGGTGAAATTATCAAGCCCTCAATTTGAAGGACAGACAAAAGCGAAACTTGGTAATAGTGAAATGAGAGGTTTTGTAGAGACAGCAACTAACGAAAATGTAACGGCATTTTTACAGGAAAACCCTACTCAAGCCAAATCAATAATAAACAAATGCTTGCAGGCTCAAAGAGCAAGAGAAGCAGCTAGAAAAGCTAGAGAAATCACTAGAAAGAACAGCCTAATGGACGGATTATCCCTTCCTGGAAAATTGGCAGACTGCCAAGAGAAAGACCCTGCTCTTTCAGAAATTTTCCTAGTGGAGGGAGACTCTGCGGGAGGTAGTGCAAAGCAAGGAAGAGACAAAGCAAGGCAGGCAGTACTTCCATTAAGAGGAAAGATACTAAATGTAGAAAAGGCTAGGTTAGATAAAATTTTAAGCTCCGATGAAATAAAGAACATGATAACAGCTTTCGGGTGTGGAATAGGTGACGATTTTAATGTGGAAAAGCTTAGATATCACAAAATTATTATCATGACGGATGCTGACGTAGATGGGGCCCATATTAGAACCCTGCTACTAACTTTTTTCTATAGATATATGACTCCACTTATTGAGGGTGGATATGTATATGCAGCTCAGCCTCCTTTGTTTGCAACAA
>CAYJGT010000069.1:0-6961 GCA_964370035.1 uncultured Oscillospiraceae bacterium | reverse complement strand
TTTCTACTTTTGCCTCTGCTATATTGAAATCTACAGTTGGGCTTGTAAATGGCTCGTAATAATTTGTACTTCCTACTGCATAGCTATATTGAGTAATTCCATTAGTAGCAGAATCAGTATATACTCCTGCTTCTAGGTTCTCTAAGTCTACTTTAACCTTATATTTTAATACTCTCTCCGCAGTTCCTAATGCTCCTGTAGGCGACCATTCGATTAAATCTCCTGTCTCTACAACCCCATCAGTTACTCCACCCATGAGAGCGCTTCCTCCAATAAGGTTAAAGTGTCCTCCCATGTTATCCTCTAGGCCTTTTCCTGCAATATCTTCAGTAATTGTTTCAAACAACTCTGTAAGCTGTACTCCATTACTTGCTGTTGAATATTTTCCTGGTGAAGCAATGGCTTCTAGGATTTTAGAATCTATTCCTGCAAATCCTATAGAATATATTTCTACACCTGAATCTTTAATCGCCTTTGCTTGATCAACTGTTGCTTTATCTCCTGTTTCACTAGAATAGTTTCCATCACCTTTTTGCACCCATTGGTCATTTGAGTTTTTTTCTACATAGTATGTCGGCTCGCCATCTGATATTACTATCATAACGTCTGCTGCTGCTCTTCCACCTGCTAGTGTTTCTGCTCCTGTTATCATACCATATTGGGTATTTGTTCCGCCTTCACTTCTTAATTCATCAAGTTTATTTGACACTTTGTTATAAAATGCAGTTGTGTTTTTAACTTCTGTTAAGTCCATTACAACTTCTGTATTTGACTTTGAGTCAAAATCTGTTATTGAAAGTCTTACATCTGAATCACTTTCTTGTATCTGCTTCACGAAGTTAAGTACAGCGGTTTTCATTTGACCTAGTCTATCGCCTGTTTTCATACTACCTGAAGAATCTAGTACTAATGCAACATCTACTGGTTTTTTTTGTTCTCCTGTTACTTGAGTCGGTGTGAAACTAAGCGTTATTTCCCACTCATCTGCTGAAATTTGCGTTGCAACCTTTGATGTATCTTTTATGTGCGCATTATTTCCATCTGTTCCAGTAGCTCCTGAAGTTAAGTTTATTCCGTTGCCTGCAAAAGAATAGGTTGCTGCTTCAGACTCTCCCTCAGCGTCTTTCTTCTCATCAGCCTTTGCCGCTTCAAAAGTTGCTGTTACTGTAACATCTCCTGTTGTTCCCTTCGGAATCGTTAGGGTGATTTTTCCTTCTGCATCTGCATCTACTGTAACTTTATCGCTATCTGCTACTACAGTGTAACCTGTATGTACGCTATCTGCTTTTTCCAATAGCGGAAGTTCAATAGTTACTCCTTTAGATGCTTTGTACTCATCTACTGTAGGTAGGCTTTGTCCTTCTACTACTGTTCCCTCAGCATAGTCATATGCTATTGCATATTCCTTATCTGTGGCTGTTTTCTTACTTGCAGACTCTGATACCTTTGCTGCAATTTTTGTGTAATTCGCCGCAACAGTTAATTCGCCTGTTGCTGCAGCATTTACGATCATCGTAACCAGTCCAGAATTGTTATCTTTTTCAAAGGTAACATTTGGATTTTCCGATGTCCATTCTGTAAAGTCATATCCACTTACAGTTGGTTCTTCTAATGCTATTCTTTTTTCTTGCCCTACTTGATAAGTTACATCATTAGATTCACCGTCATCAGCGAATTTCGCATCACTAATTACCGCACCGCTGCTATCTTTTGCTTGGTAAGTTATCGTTCCGTTTATCAAACCCTCTGGATCTGCTGTTGCAGAAACCTGGGCTAGATTTCCTACCAATAAAAGCGCAACTAACATAAGTGATATCACTTTTTTAAATGTTTTGCTTTTCATTGCGTGTGCTCCTTTCTTTTGGGGTTTAAATTTCATATTAACCATTTTAATCCTTCCTCTCAAAACCTTAGCAACTGTTTATCATGTAACTCATTATATACACTTTTAAAAAAAGCAATAGGCACTTTTAGTGCCTATTTGATGGTTTTGTGCAAATAGGCACTTTTAGTGCCTATTGACGATTTTTAAATAAAAAGCGACTCCTCTAGGAGTCGCTGCCTTATAACTCTCGTTTCTTTTTTAAACCCTTTAGCCTTAATCTTTCTTAAACTTTTCCTTTAGCTTAGAAAAATCTATTTCCATTATAAATAAGCAAGATAATAATATTATTGCTCCAATATAAGCTCTAGGCGTCAATATCTCTCCTGCCAATGCAAATGCTGCAACTCCTGCAAAAACAGGTTCTGTTGAAAATATAACCCCAACTCGTACTGGAGTAGTATACTTTTGTGCAACGCTTTGAACTATGAATGACACCCCTGTGCAAAAAATTGCTAGGAATATTATAGAGCCAATAACCGGAGAGCTAGTGGGAACTGCAAGACTTCCCGTAAAAATAGATACTATTAAAAAATAGAACCCCGTAAATCCAAGTTGCATTACCCCTAAGTGGTAAGGGTTTATCTTTGGATTATTGACAGCTGTATCTACCGTTAATATCATTATTGCATAACATATTGATGCTCCAATAGCCAGCAAATCTCCCGAAGCAACTGTAAATTCATCAGTTATACTAAGCAAGGCAATTCCAACCAATGCCATAAAAACTACAATCTTCATTTGTAATGTGAGTTTGGTTTTTTTGAATACTCTTCCAAGTAAGGGCGTAAAAACCACTGCAAGAGCACACAAAAATCCTGTGTTCGACAGACTTGTATAGAGAACTGCCGTTGTTGCCCCAATATACACCCCGGACAAGGCCAAGCCAATTATCGCTGACATCATTATTGTTTCTTTTGTCATTCCTTTTAGCCATTTATATGAAAAAATCACTGCCAAAACAAATGCACCCAAAAATCTATAGGTATTTAACATAAAAGCGTTTACTTCAGTCAAGCTAACATCCATCATATAGTACGATGTCCCCCATAATAGTGAAACTGCTAAAAGACCTATATCCGCTTTAAGTTGTGTCCTCATTTTTTCTCCTATCTTTAAACGTTATTTTCTGCGCCTTGCAAATAAATTCATTAATATGATTTCTTGAAGTGCAGTAGGGATATTATTCCCAGTTGTTTCAGTTGAAATTATGCCATAGCTATAAACACTTCTAGTGCAAAGTTCCCCTCAATCTTTCCTGACTTAATATTATAATCACAAGAATAAATGTGAACTAGCATCTTTTTCAACCTTTCCTTTGATAACTTGTCTACAAACCCATAAGCTTTTTGAACTGGGTACTTACTCTTCTTTAAGACATTTACCATTTCTCCAATTGAGGCCTTCTCTTCTTTCATCTCTTTTACCATTAATAGTAGTTCCACCTGAGATGCAACTGAAGCAATCAATCTAAAAACATTTTCGCCAGACATAATTATGTCTCTTGCTAGCCTAAAAGCTTCTTCTTTATTCCCAAGGCTAATGGCATCAAGAAGAGCAAATGAATTGCTTTCCATAGACGAGGATATAACCTCTAAAATCTCTTCTTTTTCTACTGCTCCATGGCCGACATCAACTATTTTACTGATATCGTTTATTAAATTATATAACGTATAATCACTATCCTTATTAAGGTAATTACTTTCATTTATTAAAAATTCTACTGTTTGGCTAGAAATTTCCCGATTAGAGTCTTTAAACCTTTTGACAATAAAGCCTTTTAATATATCCCGGTCTAATGTATTAAACTTAAAGGTTCTTCCATGCTCTTCAATATATTTATAGATTTCTTTATTGTATATTGCTTTTTCATCTCCGCTTTTGGCATCTATTTCAAAGACAAAAACAATTATAGCTTCCTTTTCTACAGAACCTAAAATTCTTTCTATCTCGCTTTTTCCTTTTAATCCTTCTTTACTTTCTAAATAGTTCCTAACTATAATCAGCCTTTGTTTGGAGAACATAGAAACAGTTTGTGAAATGCCCACAATAGACTCCACCTCTTCTTCTAGACAATCAATTTCAGATATATCTAGAGTTGCAAACTCTGCCCCAATATATTTCTTTGCCAAATTATCAACAGCCCAGCTAATTAAATAACCTTCTTTCCCAGAAACCGCAATTAAGCGACGAGGGTTTTCTTCGTTTAAAAATTTTTGAAAAAGTATATACCCATGTTCTTCCTTATTGTAATATGCCATTCGTAATTAAAACCTCTCCATTATCATAAAATCTAATCGCACCATTTTCATCATTTCTATAAACAATTATACCCTTTTTTCGACATAATTCAATAACCCGATCTGCAGGGTGCCCATAACCATTTTCTCCAACCTGTATAACTGCAATTTGAGGGTTCACCGCTTCAACAAAAACTTCCGATGTGCCTGTCTTGCTACCATGGTGTGTAATTTTAAGAATGTGGCTGTTTAAATCATAATTTGAAGCTAAATCTTTTTCCACCTCTTCATCAATATCTCCAGGGAGCAGAAGCCTTTCCCCTTCATATTCAAACATAGTTATCAAGCTGTTATTATTTTCATTTTCCCCTATTTTTTCCCTTGCAGGACCTAAGATATCAATATTGAGCCCCTTATCTATATCAACGCTATCCCCTTCAGTTAAATAAATTACATTCGTGTTTTCTTTTAATTTTTTGTAATTCTCATTTTCCTTATCTACCCCAGAGTAGACAGCCACCTGTTTAATTAACCCCTCCTCCGCTAAAGATATTATTCCGCCTACATGATCCGTATCTAGGTGAGATACTATTGCCAAATCAATTTCATTTACTCCATTCTTTAAAAGATATGGCATTACAGTTTTTCGCCCTACATCATAATTAAATGACCCTCCACCATCCACTAATATATTCTTTCCCGTTGGAGATTTAATATGAATGCAATCTCCTTGGCCTACATCTACAAACACGTATTTGATATTTTTATAGTTATCTGCCAATAAATTACCTACACTGAGGCTTATGCAGAATATCCCTAAGGATAATATAGCGAGCTGCATATATTCCTTTCTCATTCGTCGAATTAAACCCCATTCACAGAAAATTATAAAGGTCATTAAATAAAAAAGTATAACAAACCAAAGAGGCGGACTAACTAAAGAAATAGAAGTGATATTCTCCACATAAAACAACTCATTTAGCTCTATCATTATTCTTCCAACTACTTTAATTGGGGCAGAAAGAATAACAAAGAGTGTTTCTCCTAAAAGAGAAGCTATGAAGCAACTCATCCCTAAAGGAACTCCTATGGATGCAATGAACACAATTGGAATATTGGCAAAAATTGATATAATCGAAACATAATTAAATGTATAGGCTGTAAAAGGAATCATGAAAACTTGAAGCAGAATAACAGGCATCATATTGTCAATCCATCTACCTTTTTCTCTTCTTTTTGATAGTTCAATAAACAAAGATAGTAAAGTTGTTGCTCCAAAAGACAGCTGAAAACCAAGAGAAAACAAATCTAGCGGGTTAAGTATCAACAGAACTAATGCAGAAAATCCAGTCGCAGTAAGCATATCATACCTATGAAATCGTATGGATGCGAAAACATGAGTTCCTATCATTACCATAGCTCGCATTACAGAGGGTGTAAAGTCAGCTAAAAACCCATAAGACAATAACACTACAAAGATTACAATACAGGTAGATTTTTTCCTAACGCTTCCAAAAATTAATACGCAAAACCCATATATCATAGAAATATGAAGGCCACTAACAGCTAAAATATGTATAACTCCATTATTTTGAAACTTCATTAGGCTTTCTTCATCAATTCCACTTTTGTCCCCAAAAATAAGAGCTCTTATTATTCCAGCTTCTTCAGGCCCTATTTTTTCTTCTAACATAGTTAAGAACTCAAATTTCTTTTCAAAAAGGTAACCTCTAAAACCTCCTTTTTTATCAATAACAGAAATATTTTTACTCCCATCAACTTCAAATATTGCAGATATGCCCTCAGTTTTTAAATAAAGCCTATAATTAAATGAGTTAGGGTTTCTCTTTCCTGAAGGTATTTTTATATCCCCTGTGACCCTAACTTTTCTACCTACTAATGTTTCAGGGTTTACTATTTTACTATATGTAGTTACCAATACCTTCCCTTTAATAAATTTGGTTTCAGAACTTGACTCAAGTATGTCTAAAGTGAATTGGCACCTTGTTGCATTTTCATACTCTTTTATTTCTAAGTTTTCAACCTCACCTATTAGCGTAACTTTTGAATTTAAAATTCCATCAAGATCATCTTGATAAATGGTAAGCCTTTCATTTGACAACAGGTAGAATGTACAGCCCAATAAAAAGAACACTATTATAGTAATAATGTATTTTTTCACATTTCCAAAGATCGAATTCCCCCACAAATTGTCATGTTCGTCACTTTCCGCGAAATGATTAGCAGTAATTTTACTATCCGTCCTTGATTTTGCATGATTTTTTCTATTATTAGATTTATTTAAAGAAGACCCTTTTTGCTTCCAAAGACAAAGGGTTACAAGAATTTTATAAATAAAAACAGATGTTGCTAAGACTATAGCTCCAATTGATAAAACCTTGGCATAGCCACCAATACTCTCAAAAATTTTTAAATTTAATATATATCCAATGCAAATTCCAGCTATAAAACTAAAAGCAATACCCACCAATGGCCTTCTCATAGAAACTCCTGCACTGGGGACTTGTGTTTAAATTACGTATTAAAAACCAAAGTTTTACTAAAAACAATGGTAAAAAAATGGTTAAAAGCAATAAAAAGATAATTAGTTTTATTGATTTTAAAAATATTTCTGTTATACTTTTGGAAGTAAAAGTTCAAGAGTATAATGGAAATTTTTACCATATTATATCACGATAATAAATATAAGTAAAATTAATTTTTTCTCTTGACATAGACCTTTTTATTGTAGTATAATTACTATTGTCGCAAATGACATATCTAACGTTCCAAGGTAGCTCAATGGTGGAGCACTCGGCTGTTAACCGATAGGCTGCGG
>CAYJGT010000068.1:0-7093 GCA_964370035.1 uncultured Oscillospiraceae bacterium | reverse complement strand
ACAGGAATAATTCTAATTGCAATTGTAACAGCCCTATTTATGATTAGTTCTTGGCTAGGATTAGCTAAAGGTATGAGTAAGCTTTCTAACTTAAATGCTTATGCAGCGATAGCTTTAGCAGTTTATTTTATAGCAGTTGGACCTACTTTATTCCAAATAAACTTATTCACAGATGCTGTAGGCTTTATGTCTAATAACTTTATTGAAATGAGTCTATGGACTGATTCGATAGGCCAAGGCGGGTTCGCTGAAGGTTGGACAGCATTCTATTGGGCTTGGTGGCTTGCTCTAGGTCCTTGGATGTGGATTTTCACAACTAGAATTTCAAGAGGAAGAACACTGAGACAAGTAATGCTTGGAATGGTACTGGCAGGAAGTGCTGGCTGTTTCCTATACTTTGGTGCATTAGGTGGATATGCATTAGATATGCAACTGACTCAAAGTATGGACCTAGTAGCTACACTTGCAGATAAGGGAGCACCTACAGTAATATCAGATGTAGTACTATCTTTACCTTTAGGAGAAGTAATCCTATTTATATGGGCATTAATTGCTATAATATTCTTAGCAACTACTTTAGACTCTTCTTCTTACACCCTTGCAGCGACAACGACAATTGGTTTGAAAGAAGGCGAGAACCCAGCAAGAGTATACAAACTATTCTGGTCAGTTATGCTAGCAGCTGTACCTTGTACACTATTATTTGCCGGTGCACCACTTGGATCTTTCCAAGCTTTAGCTACGATGACAGCTACACCAATAGCTATATTCACAATCATTTCACTTATAGGTGGAGCTAAGTGGATATTTAGAGATTATGGCAAGATGACAAGAGCAGAGATAATTGAACAAGAAGATAAGAAAATCCATATGGAAGTTGAAGCAGCGTCAGAAAAATAAAACTTGAAAACTAAAATTTAAAGAAAGGGCGTAATCGCCCTTTCTTTAAATTTATTTTCTAAATAAATTAGTAAAATAGTATATAGATAAAACAGTGAGAAACAGAGAAAGCTAAACAAGCAATTAAAATTATTAATAATTATTTTGTAAGGAAAAAAGAAAATAACTAAAGGGGAAAAAAGGTGAAAAAAACTAAATAAAAGACAAAAAGTACTTGAAATACAAAGATTATATGTGGTATACTATTTCTTGTTACAGCATGTACGCAGTAATAATACTGTTAAAATATGATAATAATTATGCAAAGGAGGTTCGCAAGATGTCTAATAAATGCGAAGTTTGCGGTAAGGGTCAAGTTTCTGGAAACAATGTCTCTCACTCAAACAGACACACAAGAAGAAAATGGAATCCAAATATTCAGTCGATCAGAGTGTCGGATGAGGGTAGAGTTAGAAGAGCAAAGGTTTGTACTCGATGCATTAGATCAAATAAGATTACCCGTGCAATTTAATTTATAAAATAGCCTGGTCAAGTAGAATTGATCAGGTTTTTTTAGTTGATAAGAGGCTTAATATGGAAAATTATACAATTAAAGGGGAGTTTGGGAAAATTTTAATTACAGAAAAGGCAATAAAAAAAGCAGTAGTTGGTGTACTAAATAATGTCGAAGAAAAAATTGTTTTTACAGATAATAAATGGAAGCCTGCTAAAAGAGGAGCTAAATCATTAGATGTATGTGAGACAAATCATATAGAAGTCACATCAGTGGCTGATGGTGTTTGCGTTGAACTTTATATTAAAATTAAGGGGGAAAACAAAGCAAACAATATCACAGAGGAGATTGTAAGAGAAATAGACAAATCCTTAGTTTCCCTTATGGGGGAGGAGGCTTCTTCAATTACTTTAAATATTCAAAAAAACACTAATATGCTCCCATTTAGTCAATAGGAAGAAGTATAAGTAATGGATGAAAAGGTAACAAAGCTAAAAGGCATTGGTGAGAAAAAAGCAGAATTACTAGCCAAAATGAATATTTTCACCATTTCAGACTTGCTTCGGTTATTCCCTAGAGCATATGAAGATAGAAGAAATATTACCAATGTTGCAGATGTTGTTGATGGGGAAAGCTATTTAATAAAAGGGAAAGTCTTAAATGTAATAAAAGGCAATAGACATACAAAAGGAAAAACAGTTCTTAGGATCAAAATTGGAGATTTAACAGGAGAGATTTTTGCTGTTTTTTTTAATGCGAACTATATCGCTAATCTTTTGCCTATAGGGAGAGAAAGTTTTTTTTATGGAAAAATCATAGATGGAAAAATGATTTTTCCTGAGTTCGGAAATATAGAACAAGGAATAATTCCGATATATCCACTTACTAAGGGTATTACTCAAGTGGAATTAAGAAAAATAATGAGACAAGCACTAGAATATTCAGGAGATTTAAAAGAAACATTACCGCAAATAGTATTTGATGAAAATAATTTGTGTTCACCTACATATGCAATTAATAATATGCATTTTCCGGAAAATAAAGAAAAATACAAAGCTGCTATTTATAGAATTCAATTTGAAGAGCTATTAACTTTTCAACTTGGACTTAATTTAATTAAAAAAGGCGATTATAGAAAGAAAATAGGGAAAAAAGTTAAAGGCAATGAAGAAGAGTACATTTCTAAAATACCTTTTAAGTTAACAGAGGCTCAACTAAAAGTAGTTAGAGAAATTTCAAATGATTTAGAGTCGGAGACACCGATGAATAGATTGCTTCAAGGGGATGTTGGATCTGGGAAAACTGTAGTAGCAGAGGCTGCTATTTTTAAAACGGTCAAGTCAAAACTACAAGCGGCTTTGATGGCGCCGACTGAAGTGCTAGCAAGGCAACATTATGAATCTATAAGCAATAGTTTTAAGAATGAAAATATTAATATAAGTATCCTTACGGGAAGCACTAAAAGAACCGAGAAAATAAAAATACTGGAAGAACTACAGTCTGGAAAAATAGATTTAATAATAGGCACACATGCAATAATAGAAGATGAGGTGAAATTCGAAAATCTGGGATTAGTGATCACGGATGAACAACATAGGTTTGGAGTGGCACAGAGAGCTTTGCTAACTGAAAAAGGTCAAGGTGATGAGCATCCAAATATTCTTGTAATGACTGCGACTCCTATTCCTAGAACACTAGGTGTTATTCTTTATGGTGATCTAGATATATCAATAATAGACCAGATTCCAAAGGATAGAAAACCAATAATAACAAGGAAATTACATAGTAAAGAAAAAGAAAAGGCATACGATTTCTTGAGAAAAGAAGTAGAACAAGGAAGACAAGCCTATGTAGTTACGCCACTAATAGAAGACTCAGAGTCTGTTGAAGCAAGCTCAGCAGAAACTGTTTATAAGGACCTAAAAGCTAAATTTAATGAATTTAATGTAGCTTTACTTCATGGAAGCATGAAAGACATAGAAAAAAATGAAATAATGAGTAAATTTAAAGCAGGTATTATCCAAGTTTTAGTCTCGACGGTCGTGATTGAGGTGGGCATAAATGTACCAAACGCTTCGCTAATGATTGTTGAAAGTGCGCATAGGTTTGGTCTGGCTCAGTTGCATCAACTTAGGGGAAGAGTAGGAAGGTCAAATAAGCAGTCCTACTGCGTTCTTTTATATGATAAGTCTACAGAAATTAGTAATAAAAGACTAGATATAATGGTAGAATCTACAGATGGTTTTTATATTTCTGAAAAAGATGTAGAACTACGAGGAGTGGGGGATATTTTTGGAACGACACAAAGTGGGTTTGTTCTTAATAGAATATTTGAGCTTGCTAAAAATGTAAAATTACTAGAAAAAACACAGCGAGCAGCAATGAGGATTTTAGAAGATGATCCTAAAATTGAAAAAAAAGAAAATGAATTACTACGAGAAAGAATGGAAAATGTATTTGGAAGTACTATATCGTTTTTAAGTAAACTCTAGAGGTGATAAATGAGAATAATTGCAGGACATTATAAAGGAAAAAGACTAAATGCCCCAAAGGATAATAAAGTAAGACCTACAACAGATAAAGTTAAAGAGGCTTTATTTAGCATGGCGGATAGTTATGCCGATATTGAGGATGGAATAGTGGCAGACCTATTTGCAGGCACGGGTAATTTAGGAATTGAGGCAATAAGTCGAGGTTCTAAGTTAGTGTTTTTTGGGGATATTAATGGTGAAAGCATTAAACTGATAAAAGAAAATTTGGAAATTTGCAAAGGGGCTAGTGAAAAAGCAAAGGTATATCATGGTGACTATAAGAGAACTTTAGAAAAGATTAAAAATGAAAGTTTGAAATGTGATTTATTTTTTGTAGACCCACCTTATTTTGTTGAAATTCAAGAAGAAGTCGTAGAAAAAATTTCTGAACTAGCCTTGCTTTCTGACGATGGGGTAATTTTTGTAGAACACTCAAAAAATTTAATAATGTCTGAAAAAATTGGCGATTATACCAAGTTTAAAGAGAAAAAATATGGTATAATAAATATAAGTGTTTATAGCAAATAATGTTATTAAAAGAAAATGAAAGCTTGGAAATTGATGAGTTTTCATAAAATGGAGAATGTTAAATGAGAAAAGCTTTGTACGCAGGTTCATTTGATCCTTTAACAAATGGACATCTTGATATTTTGATGAGGGCTGCAAAAATATGTGATCATTTAGTGGTTGGAGTGATTCATAATCCGGATAAAACTACTACTTTTTCTATTGATGAAAGATGTGATTTGATAAAAAAAGCTACAGAGAGAATTGATAATGTTACAGTAGGATCCTTCCAAGGGTTACTTGCGGATTTTGTTAACGAAAATCAATTTTCCATGGTAGTTAGAGGGCTAAGAGGGATAAATGATTTTGATAATGAAATACAAATGGCTCAAATGAATGCAGTATTGTATAATCAAGATGTAGAAACGGTTTTTTTAATGACGGATCCCAAGTTCTCCTTTGTTAGCTCAAGTATGGCAAAACAGGTACATTCACTAGGAGGAAATGTTAAAAATCTTTTGCCAGACCATATAGTGGAAGCTTTAGACAATAAAGTGAAGATGAAAGAACAATAAGTGAAAGGATGTTGTTATGGAAGTAATAAAAGTATTAGAATTATTAAGTGAAATAGAAAATGAAGTAGATAGCGCTTCAACGGTTCCTTTGACAGGAAAGGTGATGATTGATCCAAATGTCCTTTTGCAGATTACAAAAGATGTAAAAGATGGTTTGCCAAAGAGTATTAGTGATGCTCAATGGGTTCTTAGTGAACAAAAAAATATTTTAGAAAATGCAAAAGCAGAATATGATAAAGTAATAAATGAAGCTCAAAGAAGAGCAGAAGAACTTGTGGACGAAAACGCTATTCTTTTAGAAGTGAAGAAAAGAAGTGAGGCCCTTAAAGAAGAGTCTAGAATTTATTCCCGCGAATTACGATTGCAATCCTGTGAGTATGTAAACAATTTCTTCTACAATGTGCAAGAAAAAATGGATATGCTTAAAGAAGATTATGTTATGGAGATGTATGCATATTTAGATGAATTGTTCGAAAAAGTTAATTTGGAAATTGAATCGAATAGAAGGGAAATACGAACTTTAGCGGAAGGTATTATGAACTCTCCTGATTTTAATGATGAAGAAAAATAATTATGGTAGTTGCGGGAATTATAGCAGAATATAATCCTATTCATAAGGGTCATACATATCATATTTCTGAAACAAGGGAAAAAACGGAAGCAGATATTATAGTTGCAGTAATGAGTGGGAATTTCATGCAAAGAGGGGAGCCTGCCATACTAGATAAATGGACTAGAGCAGGCCTTGCAGTGGAAGAAGGTATAGATTTGTGCCTAGAATTACCCGTGCATTTTTCTTGTAACAGTGCAGAAAAATTTGCGGAGGGCGGGGTTAAAATAATGGAAGCGCTAGGGGTAGTAGACTATATTTCTTTTGGTACAGAAGCAAGTGACCCAGAAGAACTGTTTTCGCTAGCAAAACTTTTAGCTTATGAGCCTGTAGAGTTTTCAGAAAAGTTAAAAGAATATTTAAATGAAGGGTTTTCATTTCCTAAAAGCAGAGAGCTAGCTTTGAAGAAAATGGAAATCAACAATGCTGAAATTATTGGGATGCCAAATAATATTTTAGCAATTGAATATATGAAGTGGTTACATCGGATAAATAGTAACATAAAACCAATTAATATTCCAAGAATAGGTCTCGGACACAATGAAAGTGCAACGACTATTAGGAAAATAATAGAAGGGAAAGATTTTGATAGAATTAAAAATTTGGTGGGGAATGAAACTTGCAAGACGATTGAAGCGGAAAAAAAATTTCTAGTAGATAGTAACAATGAAAGGCTATTTGATTTAATAAAGTATACATTTCTATCAAAGCCAGTAGAGGAACTGAATAAAGTATTTGGAGTAGCAGAAGGGATAGAGAATAAGATTATTCAAAGCATCAGAAAAACAAGAAACTTAGATGAGTTGGTAGATGTTTTAAAAAGTAAAAGATACACAAGGACGAGAATTAATAGAATACTTATGCAATCTTTGATAGGGATAACCAAAGATAGTTATGAAAAGAACCAAAAAAATCTATATACAAGAGTGTTAGCTTTTAATAATAAAGGGAGTGAACTTTTAAGGTATATAAAAAATGAAAATAAATGTTCAATACCAATAATAAACAAGATAAGTAAAGGTATGGAGGAAAAATACTTTGAAATTCCAAGCACAGACATATATAATATAATTTCAGGAAGAGATACTTATGAATATTCTGATTATATTAAAAAACCTATTAATAAGTGTGCTATAAACATTAGTAGTAAAAAAACAAGTAATAATTCTAAATGTAAAAAGTTATAAAAATAAAAGGCGGATTAAGTGGGTAAATATTTAGAGAAGAAAGAAAAAAGAAAAAAGAAATTAAGCATAATAGAGAAAATAATTTTAATTTTGTTAATTTGTACTTTTCTAGTTTCGGCAGGAATGATTGGGTGGAAGTACTATAAAGATTTAAAGGCAGATAAAGAGTTTGAAGATTTAGGCAAAGAAAATCAAACTATTTCAGAGCTACAAGAATTAAACCCAGATACAATCGGTTGGTTAAAAGTCCCAGGAACAGTAATTGATTACCCTGTAATGTGGACTCCAGA
>CAYJGT010000067.1:0-7191 GCA_964370035.1 uncultured Oscillospiraceae bacterium | reverse complement strand
GCCCATAGCCTGTTGCCCAAAAGACTTCAATAACACCGTCACTTGGAAGGGAGCTCCTATTTAAGACCACCACATTTTGAGCTGATTTAGTCATGTTCGATGCGACTTGTAAATCATTAGTTTCTCTCGTTTCTTCTATATATCCTGTAATAGTTGGAACTGCAACGGCCGCTAAAATTGCCAATATTGCTATTACTACTATTACTTCCATTAAAGTAAAACCTTTATTTCTTTTTTTCATATTTCTCATAGATTTTATTTTCGCTATGTAATATTTCACTTTTCTCCCCATCCTTAACTTTGTAATTATTTTAACTCTGCTAACAACCAACGTTCACGAACCAAGATTTCTTGCTTTCTATGAGCACATTGATTATTCAACTCTAGTCATATTCACTCCAAGCTCATCAATCCAGAGATTTTTAACTGCTCCATCTTTATCAGCATTATATGCTATAGCAGCTTCTCCAGTACCTGCGTTTATATGGAAGGCAAAGTTGCCTTTTTTTGCAGCATCCGATTTCACAGTTTCTAAATAACTATAACGATAACCCGTTTCTGAATAAGGAGTGCCTTCAACTATTGTCTCAAGTATTGATGTTTGAACTACTTTTAATGCTTCTTCCGAAAACTTTGAAGGTTTATATTCTGATCCTGCAATAACAGAAGTTCTACCAGTCGCTCCGGCTTCACGTACTACCAGCATATTTTGATATTTTCCTCCTCCAATATATCCCGTTGCCCAAATAACTTCAATAACACCATCATTTGGTAAGGCAACTGAATTTAATGCAACTACATTTTGTGTTGTTCTTACAATATTAGTCGCAACTTGCAAGTCTGCAGTTTTCCTTGACTCTTCTATATATCCTGTAATAGTTGGAACTGCAACAGCCGCTAAAATTGCCAATATTGCTATTACTACTATTACTTCCATTAAAGTAAAACCTTTATTCTTTTTCTGCATAATTTTTTTCATTATATAACCAGTTCTTTTTGAAACCTTTCCTCCTTGCAGTATTACTTAAAATTGTTTTATTTTCATCTTAATGCACAATAAGCTTATATGTGGATTTCTCATCCCTTTTACTATCCTATTTTGCGGGCTCTATGTTCGCCACACCTATTTCATTTATCCAAATATTTTTTTCACCATCAACTGGATGATAAGCCAACGCTACTTCCCCCGTACCTGTGTTTATATGAATGGCAAAATTATTCTTCTCTGCTATTTTTGATTTTCCAACTTCCAATATAGCATAGGCATCTACGTACCCTAAATTTGTTGGGGTAGCTCCATCAATAGACTCGATTATCAATCTCTGTATCCTTATTAGAGCCTCTGAAGAAATTCTACGAGCACCATAATTCTTTCCCAACACAGACTCTCTCCCACTATTTGTAACTTCGCGTACAAGCAACTTATTTTGATGACCAGATGTTGCCCCATACCCTGTTGCCCAAATAACTTCAATAATGCCATTGCTTGGCAAAGCACTACTGTTTAATGCTACTGCATTCTGAGTTGCCTTAACAATATTAGTAGCAACCTGTAAATCAGAAGCTTCTTTCGCCCCTTCAATATACCCTGTAATAGTTGGAACTGCAACGGCTGCAAGTATTGCCAAAATTGCAATTACAACGATTACCTCCATTAATGTAAAACCTTTATTCTTAGTCTTCATAATTCTTTTCATTACACGACCTACCCTTTTAGAATTCCTTCCCCTTATTATATTATTATATTTTCGCCTTAAACAATATCATATATGCAAGTTTACCATTCTGCCTCCATAACCTATTCCGCAGGCTCTATATTCACACCCATCTCAGTTATCCAAATGTTTTTAACACCGTCAATAGCTTCAGTGTAATAAGCCGCCTTAACTTCTCCCGTTCCTGTATGTATGTGAAAAACAAAGTTGCTTTCTTCAGCTATCTGGGACTTTGATGTATCCATTTTTGCAAGCCAGTACCCATCCTTATCACGCTGAGCAGTATACCCTAAGGTACCAATAATCGACTTTTGGACATTTTCAAGGCTTTTTATTTTTGGAGTAGACCCATAACCATCTGGCCTTCTCCAACTAGTCACTTCTCTTACAATAAGCATATCTTTATAAACACTAGTATCTGCATACCCCGTGCACCAAAGAACCTCTATAATTGCATCATCTGGTAATTCTTGATTATGCATAACTACAGCAAGCTCCGTCGCTCTTACAATATTAGTTGCAACTTGTAAGTCTGCAGTTTCCCTTGATTCCTCTATATATCCTGTAATGGTTGGAACCGCTATAGCCGCTAGAATTGCCAATATTGCAATTACAACGATTACCTCCATTAATGTAAATCCTTTATTTTTTTTCATAGCTCCACTTCCCCTTTTCGTGCCTATCTTTTATTGCTGGCAAAGCCAAAACCTGGCTAGGTTTCAAAGATAATTGCTATTTACCGCATCAACATATATAATATGTAGTTTCTATTGATTTGTCAATAAATATCGGTTCAAAACAGGTTACATTTCAACATTACAACATTTCCTGGTTTCGGCAAACTGAAAAGTTAAAACTTTTTTAATAAATACCCTTTTTCACTATTATATCATTCAAACCGAAACAACTTCCGATAGTTTTTGGATAGCGCTATAAATTTTAGTAAAATTTTGGAAATATTTAAGTAAAACTAGAAAAATTGGTATATAATATGAATGTATTGAAATACATAAATAAAAAGGAGGAATCATATGTTTTGTAGATACTGTGGCAACAAAATGGAAGACCAAGATGTTTTTTGTTCAACATGCGGAGAAAAAACAATTACACAGAAACCATCCGAAAATGAAATTGGTAAAGAAGAGAATATTCTGCCTCTAGAAAAAGAAAAAGTTACTGTCCTTGACTCCAAAGACCAAGATATAACTGCACCTAAAGAAGTAAACTCTCAAGATACAGTTGACGAAAACGTTGCTAGTCAAAACACCTTTAGCTCTGAAGCAGGAAAAGCAATTAGCCTAGAGGCAAATAATCAAAATAACACAAATACTGAAGCAGACATTAATAATCCCGTTAATACAGCCAGCAATAAAGAAGTTGCTAAAAGTGACACAATAACTGGTGCGGCTGATACTCAAAATAAAGAAATCCCCAGAACTGTTACCACAAGTGCTTCAAATACAAAAAAGAAAAGTCAAGCAATTCCTTGGGCTATCGGAGCCACTGTTACTGCTGTGGTCGTTATTTCAGCATTTTTCTTTTTATTTAATAGCTCCTTTAAACTAGAAGACTATGCAACAGATTACCATGCTGAATATGGCCTTAAGTCATATGATTTATACACTTTATCAGTGGAAGATTTTACTTTTGCAGAAGGAAACGACAAACAAAAACTAGAAGATAACCTTTACCAGATAAGTATTAGCAATACTACTATTCCAGAAGACGAAAAGGGATATTTAGAAGTTGGAGAATATCCAATAACCCTACAATATGAAGACCAAACCGCTACTGCATATCTTGTGATTACGGATAATGTAGCACCGAAAGTTACGACTGTGAACAATGTTAGTGCCACTGAAGGGGCTAGCAAAGTTGACTATACGAAGACCGTCAAGGTAGATGAGTTAGGTAGTTACGAGTTAACATTTGACGATAGCGATGTAAAGCTCAGCACCCCAGGCTCTTATAAAGTTACCGCAAAGGCTATTGACCAAAGCGGAAATGAAGGAACAAGCACCATTACTGTTACTGTGAAAAAGAAGACTACTACTTCAAGTAGTTCATCTAGCTCATCTAGCAGTTCATCTAGCTCATCTGTTTCCGCTAAATGTTCAGCAAACCACGGAGCTACTCATTATAACTCCAGCTCTGCCGCTCGAAGCGCTGCAGATAAGGCTGCATATAACCATAACCAAGCTACTGGAGATGAAACCAAATACGAATGGTGGTCTTGTTCCCACGGCAAATGGGTAAGCATGTGGTACGTACCAAATTCAGATGTTGGTGGATATTTATAAAGAAAACTGATAGTGTAGCTACTTATTGTCGCTACACTATTTTTATAGTGGTTTGGCAATACAAAACTGTAATTGAATTTAAAATAGACATATTGACAATGAAACGCCATAGCAGTTCGAGCATGAAAAAACAATTCCAAGCTCCAGTCCAAGTAGACAATTTTACACTAACAGAATAATGCTAACCGCCATTACCATCATCCCCAGTACAACTCCTGTAATAGATAAATGGTGGTGACCATATTCTTCTGCAGTAGGTAATAATTCGTCTAATGAAATATATACCATTATCCCTGCAACGGCAGAAAATACAATTCCAAATAAAGTGTCAGTTAAGAAAGGCAGAAGTATTGCATATCCCACTAAAGCACCTATCGGCTCTGTAAGTCCTGATAGTGTCGCTAATAGAAATGCCTTCCCCTTCTTTCCCGTAGCATAATATACAGGCATTGCTACCGCCATACCCTCTGGCACATTATGTATTGCTATAGCAACTACTATAGGGATAGCAATTGTAGGGTCAATTATTACAGACATAAAAGTAGCGATTCCCTCTGGGAAATTATGTATTGCTATGGCTAAAGCTGTAAACATTCCCATCTTCAACAACCCTTTATTCTTTTCAGCAGAAGCCTTCACCTTTGCGCTACCCTTCACCTCATGGGGGTTAATTGCTTCAGGAGTAAATCTATCTATTAATGCGATGATTCCTATGCCTCCAAAAAAAGAGATGGCCGTTATTAGCATTGCCATTTTATCCGAGTATTCCATAGAGATTGATTCTAAAGCTTTAGGGTATATTTCTGTAAGCGCAACAAAGACCATTACCCCTGCAGAAAACCCCAAGGAAAATGATAGCATTTTTGTATTGTCTTCTTTTGCAAATATTACTACCAAACCACCAATAGCAGTTGCTAATCCAGCACAAGCAGTAAAAATAAATGCCATTAATATATTGTCCACACCGCCCTCCATTTTTCTTTCGTCGCCTTTCAACAAAAATCTCACTGTTCTTACAGTTAGTTTTTACCCCTTTCGTAAAATTAAAAACACTTTTCTTGACGTCCTTTTAGCACAGAGATACCCTTTTATCTCAAAAAAAATCCATATTCCATAAATCTCATGTATAATATACCCATACAAATTATCTTATTCGGCACATTAATCAACTTCAAGAAAATAAATCCCTTAGATTGGAAAGGCACGAAATGAAAAAATCTTTACAAACACTTAAGCAAACAAACAACAGCTTCAAAGAATTATCCGAATTTTATGAAGTTATTTTAGAGAACTTAAGCGACGGAATACAATTAGTAGACAAAGATTTAAACATGATTTGGGTTAATAGAGCTTCTGACTATGAAGGTATCCCTAAAAAAGAACTAATTGGTATGAACGTAAAAGAATTAATAAAAGTAGGCTATTACTCTGATGCAGTATCACCAAAGGTCCTTGCCGAAAAAAAGACCTTATCGATTACTGCGTCCGGGAAAAACGGAAAAGAAATGCTCTTAACGGGAGTTCCTTTATTTAAAGGTAACGAAGTAGATAAAATCATAGTACACTCTAGAGATATAACTAGGCTAACTCAAATGCAAAAAGGCCTTTTAGAAGCAAGAAATCTAGTAGATAAATACGAGATAGAGTTAAGATCTTTAAAAAAAAATGTAGTGGTTTCACAAACTGCCGTTTTTAAAAGCGCCTCAATAAAAAAGAGTTTTGAAATAGCCTTAACCGTAGCCCAAAGGGACACTACTGTTCTATTAACTGGAGAATCTGGCGTGGGAAAAGGTGTAATAGGCCAATTTATTCATGAGAACAGTCTAAGAAAAGATCAACCCCTTATTAAAATAGACTGCGCTTCAATCCCTGAGCACTTACTAGAGTCAGAACTATTTGGCTATGTAACAGGAGCTTTTACCGGCGCAGCGAAAAACGGGAAAATGGGATTGTTTCAAGCTGCTCACAAAGGAACCATTATTTTAGACGAAATAGGAGAACTTCCGCTTCATATGCAAGCAAAAATATTAAGAGTGGTACAAGAGCGAAAAGTAATCAAGGTAGGCGATGTTAATCCCATAGAGATTGACATAAGAATAATTGCAATGACCAATAAAGACCTTAAAAAAATGGTGGAGAATAAAGAGTTTCGCGAAGACTTGTTTTATAGACTTAATGTAGTTCCTATTAACATCCCCTCTATACGCGATAGAAAAGAAGACATTATCCCTTTAGTATTAAAGGCACTAAGCGACTTTAATACTAAGTATAAATGCAGCAAAACATTCTCAGCCTCGGCAATCGAAAGCTTTTTATCCTATGATTGGCCTGGAAATGTAAGGGAGATTGAAAATGTAACAGAAATGCTTCTTGCAATTTCTACAGATGATGAAATCACTATAGAACATATGCCAGATTACTTGAAAAAAATAAGCAGTCCCATTAGTAAGCTTCAGCCGAATATCTACGATACATACGAATCTCAAATGAACTCCTTCGAAAGTGAGCTTTTTTCACAAGCTTACAACAAGCTAAAAACAATAAAAGATATATCCGAAGTATTTAATCTTGATCGAAGCACTGTTCGAAAAAAGCTAAAAAAATATAATATAAAGTAATGTATCAATCGTAGAGGACAAAAAACACCATCGTGAGGTATTTTGTCCTGCACTCTAAACCCTACAAAATAGACACATTTTCACAACAACAAAAACGCCAATTAAAAAGGGGGGATTTCCGCCTCTTTTTTTTATCCATTTTTCTTCCTCCTAAACATTATTCCAAAATATTATTACCAAAAACCGCTTAAATTTCCCATCTTACAGAAAATCACACAATATGATCAAATCGGCACAAATCTTGCTTTATTAATAAATTAAGCAAATTTTATAAAAATAAATCGGGAGGTAAAAAAATGGCAAAACTCTTTTACGGAGGAGACATCATAACAATTTCAGAGCAAAAATTAGCAGAGGCAGTTTTTGTTGAGAATGGAATCATTCGTTGTGTAGGATCTCTAAAAAAATGTGAAAATTATGCAAAAGAAACTTGGGGTGGAATGTATGAAGAATATGACCTGAAAGGCAAAACAATGCTTCCTGGGTTTGTTGATATTCATTCCCACTTAATGATGCTCGGGATGGGCTATCGCTGGGTGGATATTAGCTACCCTAAAG
>CAYJGT010000066.1:0-7293 GCA_964370035.1 uncultured Oscillospiraceae bacterium | reverse complement strand
AGTACGGGATTAGTTAAGAGATTTAAGTTGTAGGCAGTATGCAAATATACACTAAATTAAGGGAAAAGACTATAAAAGCGGGCTGCAAAGCCTGCTTTTTGGCAACTGAGAGAATCTTAGTGTATTTAAAAGAGGGAAGAGATCTATTCGTTGATAGACTTAGGTGAAACATGGTGAAAACATTAAAAAAATATCAAGGGAAATACTTGACAGAGTTAGTTGAATACTATATTATATATCAAGTAAAAGAACTTGACATGAGGTTAACATGAAAGAAAATATAGATAAGGTAGTAATTAACAGTCTGCTATATGATTTTTATGGAAATCTGCTGACTAATAGACAGAAAGAAATAATGGAACTTTATCATGAAGAAAACCTTTCTCTTTCGGAGATTTCAGAGCAACTAAGTATAAGTCGCCAAGGAGTCCATGATGCCTTGAAAAAAGCTGAGAAAGTCTTGGAGGAGTACGAGGTGAAGCTTGCTTTAGTAGAAAAGTTTGTTCAGTCTGAACTTGTAATTCAGCAGATAGGAACAGCTATTGATAGAATTGAAGCAGGGATAAAGGCCACCCAAACTCAAGAAGAAACTATTAATGAATTAGAAAAAATTCGCAAAATAATCGAGAGCCTTAATGAATAAATATTGTAAGATTCATAGACAAGTAACGGTCTGAGAGGGTATTGCAGTGTACCTAAACGTACGTGAAACGCGCAGTGAATGAAGATGACACAGTATATACTGAAAAAGACAATTTAGATTACGCAGGATTTTTCAGGGTAGACAAGGAGACGATTGAACGAGCATTGCAGCGTACCTAAACGTACGTGAAACGCGCAGTGAATGAAGACGACACAGTATACACCGAAAAAGACAAGTAAAGGAGGAATACATGGCATTCGAAGGCCTATCCACTAAACTCCAAGGAGTATTTAAAAACTTAAAGAATAAAGGAACTTTATCCGAAAAAGACATAAATGATGCAATGAGAGAAGTTAAATTGGCACTTCTGGAAGCCGATGTAAACTTTAAAGTTGTTAAAGAATTTATTACTAATGTAAAAGAAAAAGCAATGTCTTCGGATGTTATGAAGAGCCTTACACCTGGACAACAGGTTATAAAGATTGTAGACAAAGAACTGGCTGAAATGATGGGTGGTAAAAACAGCAAACTAACATATTCATCCTCAGGGTTCTCTACATATATGATGGTAGGATTACAAGGAACAGGAAAAACGACTACTTCAGGGAAGCTAGCAGCACATTTAAAGAAAAATGGTAAAAAGCCTATGCTTGTTGCCTGTGATATATATAGACCAGCCGCAATAGATCAGTTAGAGGTAGTAGGCGCGGGAGTAGATGTTCCAGTATTTACAAATAGAGAAGAAAAAAACCCTGCCAAAATTGCAGCGGCGGCGAAAAAAGAAGCCCAAGTAAAAGGGTTTGATGTATTAATAGTAGACACTGCAGGACGATTACAAATAGATGACGAGTTAATGAAAGAACTTGAGGTAGTGAAAAAAGAGATTAAACCTCATGAAATATTACTTGTGGTAGATGCTCTTACTGGACAGGACGCAGTAAATGCAGCAGAAGGATTTAATGAACGTCTTGGAATTGATGGCGTAATAATGACTAAGCTGGATGGTGATAGTCGAGGCGGAGCAGCACTTTCAACTAAGGCTGTTACAGGAAAGCCAATCAAATTCATAGGAGTAGGCGAAAAATCTGATGCACTTGAACCTTTTCATCCAGATAGGATGGCTAGCAGAATTCTTGGAATGGGAGACATGTTATCTCTTATAGAAAAGGCAGAAGAAAACTACGACCAAGAGAAAGCTGCAAAATTAGAAAGAAAATTTAAAAAGAATCAATTTACATTAGAAGATTTCTTGGAACAAATGGGTGAAATCAAGAAGATGGGTGGTCTTGGATCTTTAATGAATATGATGCCTGGAAATATGATGAAGGGTGCAAAAGATGTGGACTTAGAAAAAGGCGAAAAAGAAATTATTCAAATGGAAGCAATTATTCGCTCTATGACATTAAAAGAAAGAGAAGAGCCTTCGTTGCTTAATGCAAGTAGGAGGAAAAGAATTGCAGCTGGATCAGGTCAACCAGTTAGCAAAATAAATAATTTAATAAAGCGATATGAAGAAAGCAAGAAGATGATGAAACAGTTTTCAAGAAAGGGAGGCCCAATGGGCAAACTTTTTTAGATAAAAATAAGGTATTAAAGCCATACATTAGAGGAGGAAGAAATGGTTAAAATTAGACTAAAGAGAATGGGTGCAAATAAGAAACCTGTGTACAGAGTTGTTGTAGCAGATGCAAGAGCATCAAGAGATGGAAAGTTTATCGAAGAAATTGGTACTTATAATCCACTAAAAGACCCAGCAGAGATTAAAATTGATACTGATGCAGCAAAAAAATGGTTAGGTAATGGAGCACAACCAACTGAAACTGTGAGAGCACTTTTGAAGAAGGCAGGCGTTTTATAAAGAAAGCGAGTAACATATGGTAGAATTAGTAAGAGTTATTGCAGAATCTCTTGTTGATGAGAAAGAATCTGTTGAAGTAACATCTAGAGAAGACGGAAAAACTACTGTTATTATGCTTAAAGTTGCCGAAAAAGATATGGGAAAGGTAATTGGCAAAAAAGGTCGAATTGCTAAAGCTCTTAGAGTTGTTGTAAAATCAGCGGCAATGAAAGAAAGAAAAGATATAGTAGTAGAAATTGTTGAGTAAGACTAGGGCACATTTTTATGTGCCCATTTTAAAATTATGGAAAAAGAAAAAATCGAATTAGGAAAAATAGTAAAAGCTGTAGGGATAAAAGGCGAGGTAAAGTTGTTAAGTTACTCAGATGATCCCTATAGGTATGAAAGATTAAAAAATTTAATTGTAGGCAACATGGAATCGACAGTGAAAAGTGTAAGAGTAAAAGACAGGCAACCAATAATTAAGTTAGAAGGTATTGACGACAGGAATAAAGCTGAAGAACTGGTTGGAGTGTCGGTTTTTATGTGGGCTGAGGATTTGGAAAAATTACCAAAAGGCCAATATTACATTAGAGATCTTATTGGTGCTTTTGTGTTTGATAAAAAGCTAGGTTATATTGGGAAAGTTGAAGAGGTATACACAGATAGGCCACAACAACTTTATAAACTAAGCTCAGAAGAACATGGGGAAGTTTATTTCCCGTGGGTGAAAGACTTTATTTTAAGCGTAGATGTTGAAAAAAAAGAAATAAATGTAGATTTGCCAGAAGGCATATTGGATGTTTAAATGAAAATAGATATACTAACCCTTTTCCCTGAAATGTTTGAGGGGACTAAAGCTAGCTTAATAGGCAGGGCGCAAGAAAAAAAAATATTGGAGATTAATTGTCATAACATTAGGGATTATACAACAAATAAGCATAATAAGGTTGATGACTATATTTTCGGTGGAGGCCCTGGAATGTTAATGATGCCAGAGCCTGTTACTCGTTGCCTAAGAGAAATCGGAGCAAACGAAAAAGCGAAGATAATTTATTTATCGCCTAAAGGTAAAATATTAGATAGAGAAAAGGCTGAAGAATTAGCGAAAGAAACAGAGCTTACCCTACTCTGCGGTAGGTACGAGGGCATAGACCAAAGATTGATTGAAGCATGGGATATGGAAGAGATTTCTATTGGCGACTATATTCTTACAGGAGGAGAACCTGCAGCTCTTGTGCTAATAGATGTAGTCGCGAGAATGATTGAAGATATAATTGGTAATCAAGATTCTGTTTTGGAAGAATCAATATACTCGGGTTTATTAGAGGCACCTCATTACACTCAACCAAGAGAGTTTGAGGGGAGGAAAGTGCCGGAAGTATTCTTGAATGGGAATCATAAAGCAATGGAACTTTGGAAGTTTGAAGAATCATTAAAGATTACAAAAGAAAGACGTCCAGACTTATTGAAAAAGTATTTTGAAACGGAGCATAAATTTACTAAAGAACAGAAGAAAATTATTGATAAAGTTTGCTGTGAAAATGATGAAAAATAATATAACACACATACATATTAATGAACAGATAGAATTTGGTAGGAAAATATGAGTGATAGAAGGAGAAGAAGACCACAGGGAGAAAATAGGAAAATAATTGCTTTTAAAAAAGCGAAAGGGAAAAGTAAAACTATTGGCAAACCAATAATTGTATGGGCGGTCTTAGTTTTGGTTTTAATTGTAATTATTTATGGGCTGCCATGGCTAGAAGACACATTAAAGAGAACTTATATTCTAGAAAATGAAACAATGGAAATTTCAGAAAATGTATCCCTATATATCGCTAGAGATGAAGTGGTATATGGAGCGCCGTATACAGGTTCATTAGTTTATATTGCGGAAGAAGGTGAACTGATGAAAAAAGGTACACAAATTCTGAATATGACCGCTATAGAATCTAGTACAACTGAAGAACCAAGTACAAAATATGATGATATTACAAAAAATTTAGGCGATAATATGCAAATTATGGAAGACTTCACTAGCTTAAGAAAAGGAGTTGTTTCATACTTTGTAGATGGAAACGAAGGGTTAATTAACCTTGATAGTATTTATAATATGACAGAAGCGCAGATGAATGATATCGATTCTAATCCGGAAGACTTGGAAAGAAATCATGCAGAACATGGGGAACCAATTTTTAAAATTGTGGATAATAGCAGTTGGGCAATGGCCTTTTGGGTTGACCTTAAAAGTGAAGGTCTATATGTAGAAGGCGATAGAGTTACGGTTTCTTTTGACGAAGATGAGGTGAGGGCTACCGTGTCACAAGTTAAAAAAGAAGGGGATAAAATAAAAGTAGTCTTAATAACTAATAGGTATCATGAAAAGTTTGCAGAAGATAGAAATGTTGAAGCAAAAATCACTATTGAAGAAGAATATGGATTGATAGCAAAAAAAGATAGTATAACGCAAAGGTTCGGAGAGAAAAATGGGGTTTATGTTATTACATCTTTAGGGGAGGAAAGGTTTGTTAGGGTAGAGATACTTCTTGAAAATGACGATGAAGTGCTTTTACGAGAGGGATTTTTCTATGATGAGGATGGAAAGATTATTGATAGTGTTTGGCCTTATCAAGAAATTTTAAGAAATCCTTATGAAGAGGAATTAAAGTATGAACTCTATTTACCGCCTGATGAAAGAAAAAAAGAAGAAAAGGACTCAAATTAAGAAGTATAATGATGTTTTATCCATTTTAATTGAGATGAAGCCAAGACAATAGGTGGCGTGTATGACTCATGCGCAGGAGGGAAAATGACTAATATAGAAGATAATTTCAAGAAGATTAAAGAAGGCCTAGATAAGAATGTGACTTTAATTGCTGTTACAAAGACTAGAAATGCTTCTGAGATAAATCAAGTAATAAAAGCAGGAGCAACGGATATTGGAGAGAATAAGGTTCAAGAAATAATTGATAAGTTTGATAAAGTATTGCCGGTAAGATGGCATATGATTGGGCACTTACAAACAAATAAAGTGAAATATATTATTGATAAAGTATCTTTGATTCATTCAGTGGATTCAATGAAGTTGGCTGAAGAAATAAATAAAAGAGCCGCACAGAAGAACATTACTATGGATGTTCTTATTCAAGTTAACCCAGCTTTAGAAGAAAGTAAGTTTGGTATAAATATAGAAGAAACTGAAAAAATAATTAGCAGTATTACAAATAAATGTTATAATATAAGAATAAAAGGTCTAATGTGTATAGCACCCTACGCAGAAAATCCTGAAGATATTGCTAAGTATTTTGAAAAAACAAAAAAAATATTTGATAAATTTAAAGTTAACGAGAGCCCTAATGTGGATTTTGAATATTTATCCATGGGAATGTCAAATGATTATGTAGTGGCAATAAAAGCAGGAGCGAATATGATCAGGGTAGGGAGTTCTATATTTGGAGAAAGAATTTATTAGTGCTTGAGTAATTTTTAACTCACAAAAGGACGAAATAATTATTAAAATACTAAAGGAGGAATTTTATGTTTGACAAAATCAAGGGCCTTATGGGAATAGGTGTAGAGTACGAAGAGGATGATTTCGAAGAAGAAGAATTTGAAAAAGAAAAAGACAAGCATGGGGAGAAGGGGCCTAAAGAAGAGCCACGACAATTTGGGAGAAGAACTTCTGGATTAGATAATGTTGTTTCAATGCGTGGAGGAGCACAACCTGGATCAGGCCAATCATCAGGAGTAACATCAAATTCAGTAAGACTTATGGTAATTGAACCAAAAAACCTTGAAGACTGCAAAGAATATATTGAGTTATTAAAAACCAGAAAACCAGTAATTCTGAACTTAGGCGGAATAGATATGGATACTGCTAGAAGAATTTTTGATTACATGTGGGGAGCCACAGAGGCTTTAAAAGGAACAATTGAGTCTATAACAGATGAGATTTATGTATTTGCACCAGAAAGTATTGCAATTATGACTAAGAAGGGGGCTGCAGATGCAGTTGCGTCAGATGGAGTAAAAAGTGATAATAGAAATATGTGGAGGTAAGAAATGTTAAAAGTAGAAGATATCAAAGCAGTTCGATTTGAGCAAGGAAGAAAAGGCTATAAGGTTGAGAATGTAGATAATTTTGTTGATAAAGTTATTGAGTCAACAGAGGAACAAAATAATATGATTGTAAAACTTGAAGAAGAACTTCAAGGGAAACAAACTAAAATTGTTGATTTTGAAACTAATAATGGGAAACTTCAAGCAGAGGTCGCTAGCTTAAATAGTGAATTAGCTAAAGCTAAGAGATCTCTTGCAGAAGTGAATGAACAATATGAAAAAACTAAAAGTGAGCTAGATGAAATTATTGCAAATAAAGAAAGCATAAAAAAGACTTTAGAAACGGTAAGAACAATAGCTACAGAGTCTTCATCAGCAATTGAAAAAAGAGGAAATCTTATTGTTGCAAATGCCCAATTAGAAGGCGAAATTATCTTAAAGAAAGCAACAGATCATGCAAAATTAGTTGAAGCAAAAACCAGAAAGCTTGTTGAAAAATACAATTATTTTGTAGGCAAATATAAGCAACTGTTACAATTTGAATTGGCTAAATTTGAAAATAATATAGATGTTATTTTTCCTGAGTTAGAAACAAGAGAGATAGAAGATGAATTAAAAGAAACCCTGATGTCGGCTTCAATACAAACTAATAATGAAATGACAAGGTTTTTAACAAATGAAGAAAAGGCAAAAGAGAGTGATGCTTCTCAAAAAAAGGAAAGCCCTGTACAGCCAGTTGAACCACAGGTTG
>CAYJGT010000065.1:0-8383 GCA_964370035.1 uncultured Oscillospiraceae bacterium | reverse complement strand
ATGTGAGCTATAGTAATCCTGCTAAATTTATTGGTATAGGCTAACTAGATTAGCTAAACCAACCAAGTCCAAAGAATGTGTCGATTTGTCCTAATAGAATTAGTACCATGCCTAAAGGAGCTAAAAACTTATAGCAGAACATTGCAAAACCTTTGCTCTTCCACTGGTTTCCTTCAAGTGTAATCTCTTTTTCTAAGAAATCAGCTTTTAATGACCATCCGATTACCAATGACATGATTAATGCACTTAGTGGCATTAATATACCTTCTGATAATAGATCGAAGAAATCTAACCAAATGAATCCAAATAATTTTGGAAGTGGTCCTCCACCTAATGCGTCTATTGCGATTAGAGTTGCAAAGAATGCTATGATTAAGCTAACAACAACAGTGATTTTTTTTCTGTTTGGATTAGGATTTCCGCCTTTTATCTTCATATCGATAATTGCAGATACACCTACTTCTGTTAAAGAGATTGCAGAAGTTACTGCTGCGATGAAAACTAATAAATAGAACATGAATCCGAAGAATGGACCAGCTGCACCTAAGCTATCAAATACTCCTTGTAGAGTAACAAATAGTAGACCAGGGCCGGCGCCAGGCTCCATTCCCATAGCAAATACTGCAGGCATGATTGCCATTGCAGCCATTAGAGCTACTAATGTGTCAGCTATTGGAATTAAAACTGCTTGCTTTTCTAAGTTTTCTTTTTTTGAAAGGTAAGAGCCAAAAGTTATCATTATACCCATGCCAAGTGAAAGAGAGAAAAACATTTGTCCTCCTGCAGATGCAAGAATGTTTAACCAACCGCCATTTGCAAATCCATCGAAATTAGGATAGAAAATATACTTGAGACCTTCGCTAGCACCTGGTAAGGTTACTGAACGAATAATAACAACTAATAGCATTACAAATAATGCAGGCATAGCGATTTTTGCGAATTTTTCAATTCCGCCTTTAACACCGCCCATAACTACTAATCCAGTTAGTACGATGAATACTAGGGTTAATGTAATAGTTTGTACTGGATCTGCAACAAACTCACCGAAGTAAGTGGCTGAGTCAGCTCCTTGCACTCCAAATCCCGCGCCAAAGATGTCACCAAAGTTTGCTATTGCATATTTGATACAATAACCGCCTAGTACAGCGTAGAATGATAGTATTAGGAATGGTACTACGAAACCGAAAACTCCTAAAAATGTGTATTTAGTGTTTAAAGTACGATATGTTTCGATAATTCCTTTTCCTGTGTATCTGCCAAGAGTTAACTCTCCAAGCATAATAACGAATCCAACAATAACTGCTAAGATTAGGTAGAAAAGCATAAATGCGAAACCGCCGCCCTCTCCTAATTTGTAGGGGAATCCCCATAGGTTTCCAAGTCCTACTGCAGAGCCAACTGCGGCTAGTAAAAAGCCCCAACTTGATCCCCATTGACCTTTGTTTCCACTCATATGATACCTCCTATGAATATAAAATAAAATAAATACTATTAGATTATAATACCAAATTAAGCCATTTTGGTCAAGGAAAGGAAGAACTTTTGACAGTAGTTTGATGTAATTACAGGCTAAATTTAATATTGAAATTATAAATGAGGGAGAAAAAAGATTGATGACTATAAATTATGTAAAAAAAAGAGCTGCTAAAGCTCTTTCAAAATTTGATATTTAAGGTTAAATCTAGAATTCTTTACTATAATTGCTTTATTGAATTACGTTTAAGCCTACTTGTCTTGAGGTAAAACTTCAAGCCAGTATCCATCAGGGTCGGAAATAAAATAAATTCCCATATCAGGATTTTCGAAGCAGATGCACCCCATGTCCTTGTGCTTTTGGTAAGCTTTTTCGTAATCATCCACTTCAAATGCTAGGTGAAATTCTCCATCGCCTAAATTATAAGGTCTGTTCCAATCTCTAAGCCAAGTTAGTTCTAAAAGAAAATCATTTTCATCGTTTCCAATATATATAATAATATAGGAGCCGTCATCACTGTCAATTCTTTTGGTTTCTGTCAGTCCAAGAGCCTCCTGATAAAAGGCAAGTGACTTTTCTAAGTTTAAAACATTAAAATTTTGGTGTATCATTTTGAATTTCATTATTTTATATTGCTATTTATTAAAATAGCAAACTCCTTTCTCAGTAAAAATATAATCTATGTATTTAGTATAAAGCGGAAAAGATGTTTTGTCAAAATGTGTTTGGAGTAAAATAATCAAATAGAGATGTGAAAGAAAAAAAGAAAGGACCAAAGAAATAAATGATTGTTTAAAACAAAAATTTGAAAGAAGAATGCGGGGTATAAATCTATAATATACATGACATCATTAGATGTTTGACTATACAATATAATGATGAAAATGAAGGAATTAAAGAATATTATACTATATGTGGATTAAAAGTTTTAGTAGAGCAACATACTAGAATATTTACTTAGAAAAATTCTAGTATAAACTCTACAAATTGTTGAAAAATTTTAATAAATAATATAAAATATTGGAAATTAATCATTGTGATGAAGTTTTGTTTTAGTTGTAGCGTATGGTTAGGTATGAAATACTACAAAGAGTGACTCAGAATAATTCGGAAATATAATTGGTTAGGACAAAAAATTCCATAAGGGAATATTCAAAGTTGGTTAGGATTCTTAGTATTATCTGGAGAGAAAATAAAACTGTATTGTACAATGATTAATTCTAGTGGTGGTTTATTTGATAGGGGCAAAGGCAGGGTTATCTCTGCCTTTTTGTTTATTGATTTATTAATTAGGAGATTATAGTGTTTTAATTTGGGGTAATTTGGGAAATTTCGGGAAATTGTAGTACTTGATTATGATTGACAATTCTTTGGATTTGAAGTAGACTGAGAGAGTCAAAAATATCACAAAGCCTTAAAAGTGATTTTTGATATAATCTAGATAATTTGAGTTACTAGTAAAAAAATGGGTATATTAACAATAACAACAAACTTCATCTGATGACAAGGCAATTGCCTGAAAGCAAGACGGACATAATAGAAACAAGAAAGTGTAAGAGTTGATAAGAGATTATAAACTTTATTAAACTCAATCAACATATTTTTGATTTGCTATTCCTCTAGCTTTAGGCTAGAGGAATTTTTTATGGAGGAAAGTGATGAGCAGAATCGCAGTGGTAGGAATAGTTATAGAAAATAGAGAAATGACCGAAGAAGTGAATAGTATACTTTCGGATTATGGTGATTATATAGTTGGAAGAATGGGAATTCCATACCGAGAAAAAGGTATAAATATAATCAGTGTTGTGCTAGATGCCCCTAATCAGGTGATAAGTGCGGTCGCTGGGCAAATCGGAAAAATAGAAGGAGTTCAAGTTAAAACTCTATATTCTATGGAATTTCCCGATGAAGGATGATTTGAAAATTTAGTAATTAAATTTGAAACTTAATAGTGCACCAAGCTGTGTATAATAGGCAAAGAATGTAAAGTAAATAGCCTTTGAAGAAAAGATAGGTGGAAATTTGAATAATATAGGCATAAGTGAAAAATTAAATACAGGTTTAGATAAGGCTACTTTGGGCAAGCTTCTTTCCTTAGAAGATTTTACGCCTTACTACAAGAGAGCAAATGAAATAAAGGAGTTGATTTATGGCAAAGAAGTTCATATAAGAGCAATTCTGGAGTTTTCAAATTACTGTAGAATGGACTGTACTTACTGTGGGCTTAACTGCCATAACAATAAATTAGAAAGGTTCAGAATGCCTATTGATGAAATTATTGAAGTTGGAAAAGAAGCTTGGGATGCTGGATATAAAACTATAGTGCTTCAATCGGGAGAGGATTTTACTTATTCCGCAGAAGATATAGGGAAAGTGGTAAAGGAATTAAAAAAGACAGGGGTGAAAATCACTTTAAGTATGGGAGAAAGACCTTACGAGGAGTATAAGTATCTGAAGGAATGCGGGGCAGATAGATATCTACTGAAGCATGAATGCAGTGATGAAAAAATCTATTCCCAACTGCACACATACAGTACTTGGGAGAACAGAGAGGCCTGTCTTCGAAATTTGAAAAAATTAGGGTATGAGGCTGGAAGCGGTTTTATGATAGGACTTCCAGGGCAAACTCTAGATACTATCGCAGATGATATTCTGTTTTTAGCGGATATTCCTTGCGATATGGCAGGAATAGGCCCATTTATACCTCACCCTGACACACCGTTAAAAGGTCAACCTAGGGGGAGCACAGAGCTTACCAAGAGAGCAATAGCCCTTACAAGGATATTAATGGGAAAAATTAACCTTCCGGCAACAACTTCATTAGGAGTTATTGATAGTAAGGAAAAAGACGAGGTGTTCTCTTGTGGGGCAAATGTAATTATGAAAAAGGTAACGCCGGATAAGTTTAAAGAATTGTATGAAATTTATCCGTCAAATATGAAAAAGACAAATGTTATTGAAGATAGAAAGGAGTTAGAGGCACAAATTAGAGCGTTAGGTAAAGTGCCCGTGTAAATTATGTATAATCCAAAATCAGAAAAGGCAGCAGAATTCATTAATCATGAGGAAATCGTAAAAACATTAGAATTTGCTGAAGAAAACAAGAACAATATAACATTAGTAAATGGCATCATCAAAAAAGCAGAAGAGAGAAAAGGCCTTAGTTACAAGGAGGCCATAATACTTTTGCTGAATGAAGATGAGGAAGTGAAGAAGAAAATATTTTCTGTTGCAAAAGATATTAAAAAAGATGTGTATGGAAATAGAATTGTTCTCTTTGCGCCACTTTATTTATCTAATTACTGTGTGAACGGTTGTGTATATTGCCCTTTCCATTATAAAAATGACAGTATAAGCAGAAAGAAATTAACTCAAGAAGAAATTAAAAACGAAGTAATAGCATTGCAAGATATGGGTCATAAAAGGTTAGCTCTTGAAGCAGGGGAAGATCCAACTAATAATCCAATAGAATATGTTTTAGAATCAATTAAAACAATTTATGGAATAAAACATAAAAATGGGGCGATTAGAAGAGTCAATGTAAATATTGCGGCAACAACAGTGGAGAATTATAGAAAACTTCATGAGGCGGAAATTGGAACATACATACTTTTCCAAGAAACATATCATAAGCCAACTTACTTAGAATTACATCCTACAGGACCGAAGCATAATTACGAATACCATACTGAGGCCATGGATAGGGCAATGGAAGGTGGAATTGATGATGTAGGAGTAGGGGTTTTATTTGGACTAAATTTATATAAATATGACTTTGTTGGAATGCTTATGCACGCTGAACATTTAGAAGCTAGATTTGGAGTAGGGCCACATACTATCAGTGTACCTAGAATCTGTCCTGCTGAAGGTGTCGATGAAACTGATTTTGATGACAACTCTATTTCAGATGAACTTTTTGAGAAGATAATAGCTACCCTCAGACTTGCTGTTCCTTATACTGGAATAATAGTCTCTACTAGGGAATCAGAGAAAGTAAGAGGCATGGCAATTGATATTGGGGCATCTCAGATAAGTGGAGGTTCTAAGACTTCTGTAGGTGGATATGCAGAAGAAGAACCTGAAGAAGATAACTCTAAACAGTTTGATATTTCAGACCAAAGAACTTTAGATGAAGTGGTTAAATGGCTAATTGAGACTGATCATATTCCAAGTTTCTGTACTGCATGTTATAAAGAAGGCAGAACAGGGGATAGATTTATGAGCCTTGCAAAAAGTGGACAGATAAAAAATGTCTGTCAACCTAATGCTCTATTGACAATAAAGGAATATGCAGAAGACTATGCTGATGAAGCGACTAAAATTGAAATTGAAAAATTAATTGAAAATGATGTAAAGACCATACCTAACGAAAAAGCTAAAGAAGTAACATTAAAGAATTTAGAGAAAATAGCAAATGGAGAAAGAGACTTTAGATTTTAATGCTGAAAGTTTGGTTTGAAATAAACCTTATACGGTTATTAAAAATAATAACCAAGACAAAAATAGAGTGGGAGGCGGATCATGAGTTTAAATGAAACTCCTGCAGCGAATAGGCTGCATATTGGAATATTTGGAAAACAAAATAGTGGAAAATCAACTCTGTTAAATGCTATTACTAATCAAGATATTGCTATAGTGTCTGAAACAAAGGGGGCTACAGCTGACCCTGTATATAAGGCTATGGAGATTATAGGTATAGGCCCATGTATGTTAATTGATACAGCAGGCTTTGATGATAAAGGAGATTTAGGAAGGCTTAGAGTAGAGAAGACTGAGAATGTTTTGGAAAAAACAGATGTAGCTTTAATGGTGATTTCTGATGCCGAATTTTCATACGAAAAAAAGTGGGCTGAGGAGATAAAGAAGAGAAAAATACCGTTAATTATAGTCGTAAATGATTTTTCTTTTGATGAACAGAAGAAGGAAGAACTAAGCCTTAGTGGAGAAAAAACTTTTGGACAAGTACCAATAGTTGTTAATGCGAAAAAAAGATTAGGTAGAGAAAAGCTGATTGAAAAAATTTTGGCAGTTATGCCAGATAAATTCGAAGACCTTTCACTAACATTTAATCATGTGAAAGAAGGGGACCTAGTTCTTCTGATTATGCCTCAGGATATTGGAGCGCCAAAAGGGAGACTGATACTTCCTCAGGTTCAAACTACTAGAGATTTACTTGATAACAAATGTACTGTCGTGTCGGTAACCCACGATAGAATGGAAGCGGCTTTGGAAAAGTTAAAGGTGGCGCCAGACTTAATAATTACAGACTCTCAGGTTTTTCCTTATGTTTATGACAGAAAGCCAAAGGAATCAAGGCTTACTTCTTTTTCGGTACTCTTTGCAGAATATAAGGGCGATAGAAGACTTTTTGAAGAGGGAATAAAGGCCTTCGGTCAGATTCCGAAAGACAGAAACTTAAGTGTGCTAGTTGCTGAGGCCTGTACCCATGCTCCGCAAAATGAAGATATTGGAAGAATAAAAATCCCAGGTATTTTAAAGAAACAATATGGTGACAGGGTCAAGGTGGATGTGGTTTCAGGAAACGACTTTCCAAAGGATATTGGTAAATATGACTTGGTAATACATTGTGGAGGATGTATGTTTAACAGAAAACTTATGATGAATAGGCTGGAAAGAATTAAGGCACATAAGGTAAATGTTACGAACTATGGAATTTTCCTAGCTACGGCAGCAGGCATATTGGATAAGATTGATTAGATATGTTATAATTATTCGGAGTGATTGTATATATTGAAGGGAAGAGTATGCACGAATATCCGATAACGGAACAAATAATAAAAATTGCTACAAGACAATGTGAAGAAGCAGGAGCTAAGAAGGTTAAAGAAATAGATTTGGTAGTAGGAGAATATTCTGGTTTTATTGGAGAGTCTATTCAAATGTACTTCGACCTTATTGGGAAAGAAACTCCATGTGAAGGGGCTAAAATTAATATTATTCCCGTAAAACCTAAATTAATATGCAGAGGGTGTAAACAATATTTTTATAAAAAACCTCTGTCTTTTGAATGTCCTCTATGTGGTGGAGAAGGGGGGCCTTCAGAAATTGGCAAAGAGTTTTTTATTGAATCAATTCAAGTTGAATAATAGCATAATAAAAAGAGCAAAAGAGTATAAATAAAAACCACTAACAAAGGAGAAGAAATATGCATGATATTAGAAAAATAAATGTGATTGAAGATATTATGGATGAGAATGACCATATTGCAGAACATATAAAAGAAGATATGGAAGAGAAGGGGTTATTAGTTGTTAATGAAATGGGTGCACCAGGAGTAGGCAAAACAACGGCTTTAAAAAACATTATAAAATATGTAAAAGAAATAGCCGAAAAAGAAGGCCTTCAACTAAAACCATATGTAATTGAAGGAGACATCGAGTCGGATATTGATACACAAGAATTTATATCTTTGGGAATTGAAACTTTACAAATAAATACTTTTGGAGCTTGCCATTTAGACGCTCCAATGATTGAAAATGCGGTAAAGAGAATGCCTTTAGACGAAAAAGGCATAGTGTTTATTGAAAATATCGGCAATTTGGTTTGCCCAGCTGAATTCAGTATTGGAGAGCATATAAAAATGCTAATATCAACAGTTACAGAAGGCAGTGATAAGCCGTATAAATATCCTCTAGCCTTTGAAAATGCAGATGTAGTTGTTTTGAACCGAATGGATCTTGCTCCCTATGTTCAATTTGACGAAGACTTTTTTATGAAAGGTCTTAAGGCTTTAAACAAGGAAGCGCCTATATTTAAAGTTTCTGGAACAACAGGGGAAGGGTTTAAAGAATTAGCCGAATGGTTGGTTGGAAAATATAAAGAAATAATATAAGAATATATAAATAATCTTTAGTAAACTTGAAATTGATTATTTATAAGGTTGTATGC
>CAYJGT010000064.1:0-8568 GCA_964370035.1 uncultured Oscillospiraceae bacterium | reverse complement strand
GGGCATAGTCAAGGCCTTCTAATATTTCTTCTTCTGTAAAGTTGTCAGCATTTCTACGTGCATTAAAATTTTTCCCGCCTAAATAGATGGCATCAGCACCTGCTGAAATCGCGGCTTTTAAGGAGGCTAGGCTTCCTGCTGGAGCTAATAATTCCATAATGTCCTTTCTGGTGTTGGTTGTGTAGGTGGCAAAGTATAAACTGAATCTTTATAAATAGATATAAAAATAAATCGGCATAGCTTATATTTGGCTTCGCATAATATAGACGTTAGAGTATATTTTAGAGTCACATAATATAGGAGTTAGTTTGTATCCTAGATTGCTAAAGTTTATTAACTAGATGATTGTTAAATGCTTGTGATTATTCTATTAAAAGAATTCTTGACATTGTAAATTGCCTTTTCAACATCAATTGTTAAATATTCACCATCTTTATAAAGGACTTGGCCATCAACCATTGTAAGGCAGATATCAGAACCAAGTGAAGAATAGATCAAATGGTCTAGCATGTTTTCTGGCGGCTGCATATGAGGACCATCTCCATCTACAATTATTAAGTCTGCCTTAAAGCCTTCTTTAATAATTCCTGAGTCTAATCTTCCCATAGCTAATGCCCCAGCTCTAGTACCTGCATAGAAGGTTTCTCCTAAAGAAATAAGAGTAGGGTTACCGCTGGCACCTTTGTGAATAAGACTATAAAACTTAAGATCCTCTAAATAGTTCACATTGTTATTACTTGCAACACCATCAGTTCCTACTGCGATATTTATTCCATGATCCATGGCAAGCTTAGCTGGCATTATTCCACTTGCAAGTTTAAGGTTGCTTATGGGGCATGTTCCTATAGTTACATTTTTTTCTGCTAAAATTTTAGCGTCATTCTCTGTAATATGAACACAATGGGCTGCAGTAGCTCTTACATCAAATAAACCGCAATCGTGTAAATACTCCACAGGAGTACGACCATTTCGTCTTTTTTTGCATTCCTCCGTTTCGAAGGCAGTTTCAGATACGTGAACATGTACAGGAGAGTTATATTCTTTGCAGGCATCAGCAACTCCACGTACAATTTTTTCTGTAGATGTATACTCTGCATGAAGGCCAAATTCTACTTGAACTCTTCCGTTGTAGTTGGTATTGTATTCTTTCATAAGTTCTACTGTTGAAGAGAAGCAAGGAAGTTCCTTGAAATCTCTTTCGTCAAAACAAACAGCAGCGTCATTAACGTTTGCCTTGATTCCGCTTTCTGCATATGCCTTACACATTTGCCCTAATTTCATATACATGTCGTTATGACAAACTATTCCGAATTTGAGAGATTCCGCTATTCCTAATAGTGTAGAGTTGTAAACATCCTCTTCTGTAAGTTTTCCTTCAAAAGGAAAAATCTTAGTATTTAACCAATCAGATAGGTTTAGGCCTCCGCCATGGCTTCGTAGGATTGACATCGGAATGTGGGCATGTGCATTAAAAAAACCTGGCATTAGTATCTTATTTCCTTTGACCTTATATTTGGAACCAAAGTCTTTTACTGGAGCTTCTTTTCCTATATAAGTGATTTTATCATCTTTAATTCCAACATACATATTGGATTGCAACTGATAGTTTTCATCTAGAATTGTAATATTTTCAAATAACATATTATGTTTGCATAATTTACAGGCATATAACCATATTATGCTCTCCTTTCTTATGTATAATCTTACAACGATTTGAACTTAAAGTAAAGGTTGATATATAAGGCATACTAAGGTATTATATAAAGATGGAGAAGATAAAAAAACTACTACATAGAGATTCTATAGATGATAAGGTGGATTTACATTTTCACTCCTACTATTCTGATGGGGAGCTTTCCCCAAGATTATTAATAGAAAGATTTTGGGCTGAAGGAAAAACGCTGGTTTCTTTAACTGACCATGACGGAATTAAAGGAAGTGAAGAGGCACGTGAAGAGGCTGAAAATAAAGGGATGACTTATATAGATGGGATTGAAATTTCAGCTCATCATCTTTTTGATGAAAAGTTAATAGGAGTTCATATTCTAGGATATGGAATTGATATAACTAACCCAGAACTTTTAGAGGTATTAGAACGGTTAGAGTCTTTTAGGAAAAATAGGAACATTCTCCTGTTAGAAGCTTTAAACAAAGCTGGATATGACATTGAAGAAGATGATATGGTATTCAGAAAAGGTCAAACTTTTATAGGAAAAACCTTAATTGCCAGAGCTTTAATAAATAAGGGATATCTTAAAACAAAAGCAGAAGCCTTCCAAGAAGGAGGCGTCTTTGAAAATCCAATAATAAGAAAAGTGAAAAAAGAAAAGGTCTCTGCTAAAGAGGCTGTTGATTTAATTCATAAATGTGGAGGGATTGCAGTAATTGCTCACCCCGGAAGACTAAGACATATTGGAAAAATGGAAAGTGAAGAGTTTTATAGTAATGCAGAAAGGTTTATTGATGAATTACAGGGTTTAGGTGTAGATGGAATTGAAGCCTGGTATAAACATTTTTCTAAAGCGGAACAGGAGAGATTCGCACAAATGGGGAGAAAAAAAGGATTAATATTAACAGGAGGCAGTGATTTTCATGGTGAAGAGTTGGAACCTGAGGATTAACGATAATCCATTAGTAACTTAATACTAGAGGAGTTGCAAACCAAATTACAGAATACCGTTAAATTTGACTGTAATAGGGTAATAAAAATTAAAGAGATAAATAACAATTAGTAAAATACGGATGGTAAAATATGAAAGATAGTAATAATAATTAGGAAGTAAATAATATGTTTAAATATGCAAGAGGATATGTGAAAGTTGTTTTAGAAAAAGACCCAGCAGCAAGAAACGCGTTAGAAGTTTTAATATGCTATCCTGGAGTATGGGCTTTAATTTGGCATAGGTTTGCACATCTACTATATAAAATTAATCTGAAACTTTTGGCAAGAATAGTTTCTCAGTTAGTTAGGTGGTTTACAGGTGTAGAAATTCACCCAGGTGCAACTATTGGTGAAAGATGTATGATTGACCATGGTATGGCAGTTGTAATTGGAGAAACTGCTGAAATAGGGGATGATGTTACTATTTACCAAGGGGTTACCTTAGGGGGGACAGGAAAAGATGTTGGGAAAAGGCATCCTACTATTGGCAATAGAGTAATTATCGCATCAGGAGCAAAAGTATTAGGCCCTTTTAAAGTGGGAAATGACGTTAGGATAGGTGCTGGCTCGGTAGTGTTAAAAGAAGTTCCCGATGGAGCAACAGTTGTTGGAATTCCAGGGACGGTAGTAAAAAATATTAATAATCCTAAGACGGAGGATATGAATCAAGTGGATTTACCAGATCCAATCCATGTAGAGATAGAAGAACTAAGAAAAAAAATAATGCAGCTTGAAATGGAATTAAGAGCAAGTAATAAAATTAATGTGGAGAAGGATTTAACAGGGTGTCCTATGCGCAGAGCAAAGAATCCTAAACTTACAAAAAGAAGGTTTTAAAAGGCATAAAGGAAGAAGAGACAATAATTATTTTGAGAATAAAGGCGTAAGAAAAAGCTAGTAAAAAGTATTGAGTAATAAGTTAGAAATCAAATAGCAAGGAGAAAAAATGAAAGTTTATAATACCCTAACAAGAAAGAAAGAAGAGTTTATTCCCATTGACCCAAATGAAATTAAAATATATGTATGTGGACCAACTGTATACAATTATTTTCATATAGGAAATGCTAGACCATTTGTAGTCTTTGATACCCTAAGAAGATATTTGGAGTTTACAGGCAACAAGGTGAATTTTGTTCAAAACTTTACAGATGTTGATGACAAGATAATAAATAAGGCTAGAGAAGATGGAATGGAAGCCATAGAGGTAAGTGAAAAATTTATAGAAGAGTATTATAAAGATGCTGCTTCACTTAATGTAAGAAAGGCGGATGTTCATCCTAAAGTAACTGAAAATATTCAAGAAATAATTGACTTTGTAAGCTCTCTTATTGAAAAAGGAATGGCTTATGCTGTTGACGGAGATGTGTACTATAAAGCTAGAAGTTTTGAGGGATATGGAAAACTTTCGAAGCAAAATGTAGAAGACCTAGAATCAGGTGCTAGAATAATGGTTGAAGAAAAGAAGGAGGACCCTTTAGATTTTGCCCTTTGGAAAGCAAGAAAAAGAGACGATGAGGCTGCATGGGAGAGCCCATGGGGAATGGGTAGACCTGGCTGGCATATTGAATGTTCTGCAATGGCAAAAAAATATTTAGGTGAAACGATTGATATTCATGCAGGAGGACAAGATCTTACTTTCCCACATCATGAAAATGAAATTGCCCAATCAGAGGCTTGTAATGGATGTACCTTTGCAAACTATTGGATGCATAATGGATACATAACTGTTGATAACCAAAAAATGTCTAAATCGGAAGGCAATTTCTTTACTGTTAGAGATATTTTAGAAAAATATAAAGGTGAAATAATTAGATTCTTTTTACTTTCTGGGCATTATAGAAACCCGATTAACTTTAGCGAGGAACTAATGGGGCAGGCTAAGAACAGTCTTGCTAGAATGGAAAATGGAAAGTTGCATTTGATTCACTTAATCAACACTGGGGAAGGAAAGCTAACTGAAGAGGAAAAGGTAGCATTAGAAGGTTTCTCTATCTTTAAAGAACAGTTTATTAAGGCTATGGATGATGACCTTAATACAGCTGATGCAATTACTGCCATATTTGGATTAGTAGGTGCTATTAATACGGCTACTAAAGATGGCGCTACAAAGGAAATGGCAGAAAAGTCCCTAGAAAAGCTAATGGAGCTTGCAGATGTTCTTGGGCTCCTAATGGACGAAGAAGAGGATGGAGTAGATAGCGAAATTGAAAAATTAGTTGAGGAAAGGCAAGAGGCAAGGAAAAACAAGGACTTTGCTAGGGCAGATGAAATTAGAGATATATTAAAGGCTAAAGGGATTACAATAAAAGACACTCCACAGGGAGTTCAGATTATTAAAGAATAAGGGTGAAGATGGATAGAAGAGAAGCGAAGAACATTAATCCTATGGTCCTTGCATATATTGGTGATGGCATATATGAGGTGATAATTAGAAAGCATGTTGTTTCTAAAGGTTGTCCGCATATTGATGCTGTACATAAGGAAACTGTGAAATTTGTAAAAGGTGAAAGTCAAGCGAAAATTATGAAAGCGTTAGTACCTTACTTAACAGAAGAAGAAACTACAGTAATGAAAAGAGCTCGAAACAGAAAAATTCTTTCTAAGCCCAAAAATATTGATCCGGTTAGCTATAAGTTGGCTACAGCTTTTGAGGCTTTAATAGGGTTCCTATATATGACAGAGCAAGAAGAAAGATTATCTAAGTTAGCACAAATTGGAATTCGAGTCATTGAAGAACATATTGTTGAAAATAATAGTTAAGAATGGAAATAAACCTAATAGAAAAGTGGAAGGAAATGTTGGCCTGCAAAAAAATGCGAAGGTAAATTAGGGTAAGAAAATCTTAGAAAGCGCTGAAAAATAAATTAGGAAGTTTTTTAGAGAAAGTAGTGATAAAGTGGAAAGCAAAAAAAAGAAGGTTGTTAGGAATAAAGGGCGAGACATGTTGGCTGATTACTATAAAACCAATAAACAGTATACAGCGGAAAATGAAGAGGCAATTAGAAAAAAAGAAGCATCTTCAGAAACTGAAGCAAAGGCTGATGAAAAAGGAAAAGGAAGACCTTTTTCGGCAAATGAAAAGCTTTATGTAATAATAATAGTTTTAGGCCTAATAGGGATTGGAATAAGATATTTTGTGTTCTAGAAAAAGCTGATTAATGATTTATTGTAAGGGGGAGAATAATGAGTAGGGCAGACAAATTATTTATAAATATGTGTGAAGATATATTAGAAAATGGATATTCTACAGAAGGGCAGACTGTTAGAGCTAAATGGGAGGACGGAACCCCAGCACATACAGTAAAGTCATTTGGAGTAGTAAATAGATACAATCTACAAGAAGAATTTCCAGCTCTTACATTACGTCCAACTGCTATAAAATCTGCAGTTGATGAAATACTTTGGATTTGGCAAAAAAAATCGAATAATATTTCACAGTTAAATAGCAAAATATGGGATCAATGGGCAGATGAAGATGGCTCTATAGGAAAGGCTTATGGTTATCAACTAGGTGTAAAATATAAGTTCCCTCATGGAGAGATGGATCAGGTGGACAATGTATTATGGCAGTTAAAGAACACTCCATACTCAAGGCGAATAATGACAAATATATTTAACTTCCAAGACTTAATGGAAATGGGTCTTGAACCTTGCGCATATAGTATGACCTTCAATGTGACTGGTGATAAGTTAAATGGAATATTAAATCAGAGATCACAAGATATTTTGGCTGCAAATAACTGGAATGTAGTTCAATACTCCGTTTTATTGATGATGTTTGCTCAGGTTTCAGGGCTAAAGCCAGGAGAATTGGTTCATGTAATTGCTGATGCTCATGTTTATGACAGACATTTGCCTATCATTCAAGATATGATTAAAAGACCACAGTTTTCTGCTCCAAAGTTTACATTGAACCCTAACATTACAAATTTCTATGATTTTACAATTGATGATATAAAGATAGATGACTATGAGAAGAACCCTCAGATAACTAATATTCCAATTGCTATTTAGAAATAAGTTTGCAGTTCAGGCAAAGTAGCTAACCCGTTTGCCTGATTAGTCCATGGCGATGGTTTTAAGTTGATAAGCTGTGGGGATATGTTTTTTAGAACCTTGGTAGAAATATTATCATATTGAAGGGTTGAATGGTAAACCACTGCCTTAAGAGATGTGGAGCGATATTTTGGTAGGATATATTAAAATAAGTTAGAAAGGAAGATGGTGTTTAACTAAAAACATCACAAAAATAACTAATGAATGCAATAGTTGCCGTAGATAGTAGCTGGGGAATAGGAAGAGAAGGCGATTTACTTTGCCATATTCCTGGTGACCTAAATTATTACAAAGAAAAGACTTTGGGGAAAACGATTGTTATGGGGAGAAAAACTCTAGAGTCATTACCAGGGGGAAAGCCTCTGCCAAAGAGAAAGAATATAGTATTAACTAGAAATGCTGAAATTTCAAAACTTACTTTTGAGAATAGAGATTTTCAGGTAGTACTATCAAAAGAAGAACTTTATAAAAAGTTGGAAGAGTTGGACAAAGACAATGTTTTTGTATCGGGTGGGGCTGAAATATATAAAGAGCTTTTGCCACTTTGTAACAAAATATATGTAACTAAAATTAATGGTGATTATAATGCTGATACTTTTTTCCCTAACCTTGATCAAATGGATGAATTCAAGATAAGTTGGGAAAGTGAAGAGAATATAGAGAATGGTATTGAGTATCAATTCTTTATTTATGAAAGGAAATAACGTGGCAAAGAGAGATAGTAATAAGGATCAAGGCAAAAGTAGAGGGGGAAGACCTCAAGGGAGAAATGGCTCATTTAAAAAAGAGGGAGAAGGAAAATCAAGAGGGACAAGTAGAAGCTTTGGTAGAAGTGATAATAAGGTAGAAGGTGTCCAAGATAGGGGCAAGGGGCGAAGTGAGAATAAAGGCTTAAATAGATCGACTTCAAGAGAGCAAGTTCAGGCTGATTTGAACAATATCATTTTTGGTAGAAACTCAGTTCTTGAAGTTTTAGTTGCGACTGAAGATGCAAAGGAAAATGGAAAGAAAATGCCTTTTGCAATAGAAGAAATATTTGTTCAAGAAGGAAGCTCAGGCTCTACGTCTAAAATAATGGGAAAAGCTAGATCCCAGGGGATTAAGGTTACTATTGCTCCTAAGGAAAAGATTCAAAGAGTATTACAAAGTCATGGAGCTGACTTTGTTAAACATCAAGGGGTGCTTGGAATAATTTCTGATTATAGATATAACGAGATAGAAGATATTTTGGATTTAGCAAAGAAAAGGGAGGAAGACCCTTTCGTAATTATATTAGATGGTATAGAGGATCCACATAATTTAGGTGCAATTATGCGTACAGCAGAATGTGCAGGAGCTCATGGAATAATAATACCGAATAGAAGATCTGCTACAGTTAATGAAACGGTAATAAAAACTTCAGCTGGAGCAGCTGCACATATTATGTGTGCAAAGGTTTCTAATTTGGTAGATGCTATGAAGCAACTCCAAGAGGAAGGAGTATGGATTAGCGCCCTAGACATGGATGGAACTGATTTAAGTAATGCAAATCTATCAGGGCCAATAGCGCTAGTTGTTGGAGGAGAAGATAAAGGGGTAAGCCGTCTAATAAAGGACAATAGTGACTTTGTGGTTTCCTTGCCGATAAAAGGTAAGATAAACTCGCTAAATGCGTCAAATGCTGCGGCAATAGTAATATACAAGACAGTAGAAGCAAGGAACTTTGCTAAATAAATATTGGAATTAGTTAAAAAAATTTAAGGTAGCATCTTGAAAAGTGATGTGTCCAATAAGTTAGGCTTTATAGCGAGGTAATGAAACACTACTTCGCTATTTTTGTGTTCTTTGGGTAAACCTATATTTAACAGGGA
>CAYJGT010000063.1:0-9103 GCA_964370035.1 uncultured Oscillospiraceae bacterium | reverse complement strand
AATAAAGAAAACTGATTTTTTGAAAACTGTGAGGAATAACGAAAGAAAAATTGGACCAAGGAAGCAAAAATAAAAACAAATTGGTTGGATTTTAGCCATGAGACTTTTTAGGCACAAGACAAAGACTATTTATTATGTGATAGGGTTGCCTATTATGCTGATTGTCCAAATTCTTACTATTAGTTTCTATATACTTGAGTTTTAGGGTTAAAAGTTTTAACCCTTTTATTTTATTCCGAGTTATGTTTTTTTAGAAATTCTACGTACTCTTCAAATGGAAGTGGTTTTGAAAATACAAAGCCTTGAATAAATTCGCATCCGCAATCAACAAAATATTTTGCTGCTTCCTGCGTTTCAACACCTTCAACAACAATAATACGATTTGTGGCTTTGATTCCCTGTGTAAAGCGCTCAAAAAACGACATGTTTTCTTTATTAGATAGGATGGCATTAACAAGGCTTCGATCCACTTTAATAATGCTAACTGGAAGATTTAATATAAGGCTTAAATTGGAATAATCTACACCAAAATCATCCAATTCAAATACATATCCTTTTTCTTGCATCTTTTCCATAGTTGTTCGAGTTATATTTGTGTCGGAAATAATAGTTCGTTCAGTTATTTCGATTTTTAAACGATGGGTAGGGATATTATAGTGTTTCAAAATCTCAGATACTTTTTCTTCCATGTCTGGCTTTAAAAATTGTACATACGGGAAGTTTACGGATATTGCATCTAGATTTAAGGTATCGCCATATGCCTTATAAATATCTCGCATACTTTCGCAGGCCTTTTTTACCATTAAATATGTAATGTCGACAATTAACCCCTTTTCTTCTGCGATAGGAATAAACTCATCAGGATAAATAGGATCCTCTTCATTATTTTTTATACGAATTAATGCTTCAGCTTCAGTGAAATTGCCTGTTTCTGAAGAAAAAATTGGTTGAAAGTATGCTTCAAATCCGTCATGAGTCAAGGCATCTTTTAAACGCTCTGCAATGGTGTTGCTACGCTTAGCTCTATTGTAAATAGTAGCGTCGTAATAAAAATTGCTACCCTCGTCACGGGTTTTAAGGATATTAATGGAGTAGTCGACTGCAGATATAAGCTCTCTAGTATTGGAACCGAATTCTGGGAAATCCACTCTTGTGTATACAAGGCCAACCATACACGCTTCTTCCTCTACTGAAAATACATTATTAAATCGGTTTGCGGCTCTTAATATATTTTGTTCTTTTGACGCAATGCTGTCTTCATTTGAGGCGAAACTAATTAAAGCAAATTCGTCTCCGCTATAACGATATAACGTTTTTGTGGTAAAGCAGGATGTGAAATGTGATGAAATTTCTTGTAAAATCAAATCCCCGTAAGCAAGGCCATGTCTTTCGTTTATAGTTTTGAAATTTCGAATGCTAAATACATATAAAGAAAAAGGCTGCTTCGCTTCTGTTAAACGTGTCATGCGATGGACGAGGGTTTTGCGGCTATTTAGACCTGTTAACTCATCTTTGGAATTGCTTTCATTTTGAATGTAAAGATGAATAAATAACATAGAAATAGCGCTACCGATTCCGGACATTACGACTTCGGGAAGAACAACTTGCACTGCGACAAGAGCAACTGAGAATAGTAAACTTAAGCACAATATTGTTGTAATGCCACGATAAATGGTGTTGCGATACTTGATGGCTGCTAGAATTATGAAAATAACATAAATTAATACGATAAGATAAGGAAGTTGATATAAGCTTCCTCGTACATACCCATCTTCGGCGGTCACAGTATATACTGAGCAGAATATTAAGTTCGACAATATTATTAGGACATATAGTGCATATGGAATAAAGGCAATAAAGGAGCTAGAAAAAGTTGGTTTGCGAACTGTTAATATCATCACATAAAAAAGGTAAATGACAGCTGGTGACGGCAATAATATAAAATACAGCATATTAGCCAAATCTACTAGCCATAGGGGAGAATGCATATAGTAATCTGATACAACCATAGTGAGCAGAGTGACACTTATGTTAATAAAAGTTATTATACACATTCCTCTAAATACTAAGTAGCGTGCAGAATGGAGTTCTTTATCTAAAACGAAATTGACTAGCAGAACTCCCATAATAAATAAGGCTGCAAGTTCGAATGATAAGTTGTAAGTAAGCATACTTTTCTCCTTCGGTGCGGTGTGACTTTTGCTATGCCAATATTCACCACATAACTGTTGAATTTCCCCAATTGACTTACGTTACTTGATTAGATGAGTTCAAGTTACTTTAAATTGCGGCAATATAAACCATGTTGTTAATCTACATGCGTGGTAATGGGATGTAGAAAATTTACATATTGAGTTAGTTGCGACTAATTATACTAAAATGTCAAAAAAATAACAAGCTGAAGAAGTGGATACAGTCGGCAATAATTATAATAATTATTTTATCAGCATGATATTCATACACTTCTTATAAATTAATTATACACTATTAAATATGGCAACAGTGTGTTATTTTCAATATAATATACATATAATGAACACATAAATGTTAATGTAAGTAATAAGAACATACTATTACAAATTAGTAAAACTGACGATAGCCTAAAACATACTCTTTTTCATAATAGAGTTTGGATGAAGTTGTTATTTTAGTAATTTTGAAATCTGTAGCGATTTTAATATTACTAGTCAAAACAAAAACTAAAGTGCGGTTACAATTAATAGTTGCAGGTTATTCTTTTTTAGTATTACAGGAAAACTAGTTTTTTCACTTTTCTCTAAAATTTCAAAGGAAATATTAGGGTGAGACATCATATTAAAAAGATCAATTTCTTCGCCCTCTAAATAATGAAGAATGTTGGGAGTATTAGTAAACTCTCTATAGTCATTCAAATCTAAATACCAATCGTAATGAACTACCTTGTATGTATCTGCTTTACCTTCTATGTTAAGTTCATAGGAAAGAGGTTTATCCTTGATTGACGAAGTTTCATTAAAAAAGAATACGCGGAAAGAATTAGAATCTTCGGTAACAAGGTAATGTTCATCTTCTTTAATAATTTTTCCGAACAATTTCCCCATCATAAAATGATAGAAATAAAGAGGAGTTTTAAGTCCATCTACGGAAATCAAATCATAAATATTAGTTCGCTTCCTCATAAACTTTTTTACAAATGGAGTTGAGGGCTCGTTTGTGTTGTCATTATTTTCGTAAGGGTATACCTTCTTAACTTGAAAATTATCAGAAAAAATAGTTGCCCATTGGAGAAGACTTTCCACTTGCGCAAGGCTTTCATCATCATAGTTTAATGAATAGTCTATTTCAAAAGTTATTGTAAGCCCAGTCTTGGATAAATTAAGAAAACTTTTCTGCAAGACCGTGCTATGCTCTGCGGCTAAGTCTTTAGTGAAACTGGACTGGGTAAGAGGAATTACAACATACTTAAAATGCAATTCTCTTTTAATAACATCAAAGTGATTTAAAATTGAATCTTTTAGCATTGCGGAGAAAGGTATTACTATTGTGTCCATATCCTCCAATTTAGCCAACTCTTTGTGGTCGGAGAAAAAATCAAGGGTTATATCAGTTTTCCTACTATGCGAAGGGGGAAGTTTTTGGATACTTTCAGACCATTTCTCTGACAGCTCGATACCTGTTACATTACCACTATAAGAACTTTTATGTGTTTTTCTGAAAGCTAGAGGAGTAACGTTATACCACTTTTTGAAATGCTTGACAAAGTATCTCACATTAGAAAATCCACACTGTTCAGAAATTGCGGTTATAGGAAGATCTGTGGAAAGTAATAATTTTTCGGCACTTTCTGCTCTAACATAGTTCACCCAATCCCGAAAATTCAATCCTGTAACCTCTGATATAACTCTAGAAAGATGAGGTAAGGTTAAGTATTCTTTGTCAGCTAGCTCTTGAAGATTTAACTTCCTATCGTAGTTATCATATACAAAATCAACAACCCTATATGCTAACTTAAGTTTTTCCGAGGAAACAGTATTAGTTTGATTAATAGATGGAACCTTAGAAGTGTAAGAGTGAACAATGTGATTTAATAAATTCAAAATTTTTGTGTCTAGAATATTTTTTGTAGCGTCATTAAAATCACTGGTAGCAAATATAAAATTAGAAAGCGATTTTATGTCTACAAGAAGTACGTCCTTAATAGCAGATAGGCTTTCGAAACCCTTCATATAATGAACAATTGCCAAAGATTCGTAAAGGTGGGGTATTAAGGTTTCGCAATGGGATTTGTCTAACATAAGAAACAGAACTTGTGTATCTGGGTGTTGAGAAAATAGTTTGTGAGAGTCATTGCTTACTATTAAAAACATATCTCCTTCGTTAAGCTCTATTTCTAGAAAATTAATTTGTAACTTTAATGAGCCGTTGAGAACAAAAATTATTTCGTGATCAGTATGCCAGTGAATCCCCTGTGATGGGTTTCTTTCAGTATAGGAAGCAATGGTGCCTTCGCAATAAGCAGATTTATTTTTGTACATAATAACTCCTATGTTAACAATTGTAGGTCTATTTACTGTGACTATAATAGCATATTTAGATTAGTGATACAAGAAAGTGTACTTTCTTGGTTAAAAAAGTACACTTGTTTCCTAAAAAAAAGCAATAGTTGGAATATTGTGAAGTAATATACAAAAGAGCCATAGTTTGATTAATTATTAACTAATATGGAATTTAAATGATTTTGTTAAAGATGTTCAAGATGTATGGCAAACTTATCTTTAATACGTAAAAAAAATAGCATATAAATCAAATGAAATTCTCATTATATCTATTGCAAAATAGTAAATTCTTTAGTTTAAAAAATGACTAATAATTCCAGATGAAAAAGAATATAATTCTACCAACTGGTATAAGTTTCTGGAAGATGCTACAAATGTAGTGGAAAGGAGGGTATCTGTTAATGGAAAAAATTAATATTGCATTAGCTCAAATAGCAGCCAAAGATGCAGGGAATCAGTTAGAGCTAGATGACAATCTGAATAGTTTTATTAAACATATGAAGATGGCTAAATTAAAAAATCCTGATCTGGATATTTTTGTTACTGCAGAATGTTCCTTTCAAGGTGTCCATGGAGAAGAATGGCTAAACATGCTTACTACCCTTGATAGTCCAGAAATCAAAAAAATTGCTACAGCTTGTAAAGAAAATAATATATGGGGAGTATTTAATCCTTGGGTAAAGCCCTCAAATGGAGACTTTTGTTATAACACTATAATAATAATAAATAACAAGGGCGAAATCGTACATGAATACATAAAGATGAATCCTTGGGCACCAATGGAAACATGCAATCCTGGTATGGAAATGCCCATATGCAGAGGCCCTAAGGGAAGTAGGATTGCCACAATTCTTTCATCAGATGGGGAATATCCTGAAATGTGGAAGCTGATAAAAGAAAAGGATGCTAATTTAATTATAAGAAGTTCTCATTATATGCACCCATTTAATCAAGCTTATGAAATCACAAATAAAGGAATGGCGATAGTGGCAAAAGCATATGTAGTGGGATGTAACCCAGTAGGAAAAGATGGGGAATATTATTACATGGGTAACTCAATGATTGTAGACCCCAAAGGGCAAGTAGTTAATAAGGCGCCAATGGGAGTTCCTGCAATAGTACATGGGACATTATACATTTAAAAGAACAATTATTAGTTGGAAAGAGATTAATATATGAAAGTTAACACTATGAAGAAAGAAGGAGAAAAATTATGAATATTGGGAATGTGTTTTCTACTCATGGCAAAGTAGAGTCAGAGGTGCTGAGCGTAGCTGTTGCTCAGTTTCACCCAATAAATGCTGCAAATATGGAGGAGGTAAACCAAAATATTGATCTAATAATAGAAAACTTAGATAGGGCAGTGCTAGGATTTCCAGGAATTGATCTTGTTGCTACACCAGAAGTTGCCCTTCAAGGAATGCATCTAACTGAATGGCAAAATGTTTTATTGGATATTGATGGACCAGAAATTCAAAGGCTAAAAGATGCTTGTAAAGAATTGGATATATGGGGAATTTTTAATCCTTGGGTTAAACCAAAAGACGGCAGATTCTGTGAGAACCTTGGAATAATGATTAATAACCATGGGGAAATAGTTTTAGAATACAGTAAGATGAATCCTTGGGCACCAATGGAAACTACTAATGCGGGAGATTGCTGCCCAGTGGCACCAGGCCCTAAAGGATCAAGAATTGCTATTATCACTTGCGCCGATGGAGACTATCCAGAAATATGGAGAGAAGCAGCAACTAATGGGGCTAATGTAATAGTAAGGATTTCTCACTATATGGATCCTTTTGGACAAGCTATGGATATTACTAATAAGGCTGGAGCTTACTCTAACCAATGCTATGTTGTAAGTTGTGTAGCTGCAGGTATCGATGAAACTTATTCTTACTTTGGAGAGAGTTCAATAATTAATCCAGATGGAACTGTAATAGTAAAAGCATCTTCAGGCGTAGATGCAATGATAAAAGCAGACTTGTATCCGGGAATAATAGATCATATGAGAAAATATGCTGTTCATGCAAACTTTATGTATACCTATAATCATAGAGGAGCAAGTTGCAAAGATTATAATGGTACAGGAATTACAGAAAATAATTATAGCGCATATAAAAAGAAATAGGAGGAGATTATGGCAAGAGATTTTGCACCAATGCATTTTTTCCATAGGGGAATGGCAGATGTAACATGGCCAGCAACAAAAGAGGAAGTTTTAAAGGTAGTTGGAGATAGGAAAGTAAAGATAAGTTGGACTGAAGAAGCTTATATGAAAGATCTAATTGCTCCCATAAAAGTTGAAAACTATGAAAGTGCAGCAGTGTTCTACAATGCATACTATGCAACTTTCTAAGGAAACCAACTACTTTAAATTAGAACTAAAATAAGTAAAAGTAATTATGAGTAAAAAGAAGGAGGGAAGTAAAGTGAAAGAGTTTGTACAATCAGACAAGGGCAAAATTTGTTATTGGTTTATTTGGGGAACAATAATTATAATTTCAATAATATTTCTAGTTCCACCAATTTTTGATGCTGTAGTTAATAAGGTAGACCCTTTTGTGCTAGGAATGCCTTGGATAGCATTTATGCAGATTTTACTATGGGTTATTTTATCGGCAGCTCTTTTTGCACTATTTTGGGTGCAAAATTGGCGTGACGAGTTATAAAGGATAAGGAGGTGAAGTGTAATGGATAGTGTAATCATGATAGTAATATTTTTAATATATATTGCTGGATTAATAGTGATGGTATCAATGGGAAGTAAAGCAACTTCATTTGAGGACTTTGCGGTAGGCGGAAGAATGTTCACATGGCCGTTTATTACAATGACAATTATTGGAACAAGTTATGCAGGATCTGTATTAACAGGATATACGCAAATGGGCCATGATATAGGAATGACAGTAGCATATTATACAACTGCAGTAATATTAGGTTTAGCGGTATTCGCAATAATTTGTGGACCAGTATGGAGAGTTGGTCATAAATATGGTGTTACAACTCTTGGTGAAATGCTAGAAATGCGTTATGGAAGTAGAGGCCTTAGAATAGTCTTAGGATTAGTATTACTAGTTATAGAAGTTCCTTGGATTATCACAGAGTTTCTTGCAGCAGGCTATGCAGTACAATTAATAACAGGGGGAGCAATTTCCTTTAATATGGGAATGATAATTATAGCAATATTTTTTATAGGGTATATACTGTTTGCAGGCATGAAGGCTGTAATTTTAGCAGACTACTATCAAGGGTGGATATTCTTTGTTGCAGGAACATTTGTATTTATAATTGCAATGGTTACTCACTTTGGTGGATGGTCAGAAATGTGGGAAATGACTAAGGCGCATACTCCTGAGTTATTAGCGGTTCCAGGTTCACTGGAAAGCTGGGGGGGAGAGCATCCAGGCTCATTATTCTACCCATCTCTAATTATTACTGCAGCACTTGGAGCTTATCTGTATCCTTCCCTATTCTCAAGAATGCTTGCGGCAAAAGACATGAAGTCTTTAAAAATATCATTACAAATTATGCCGATAGTAGCAGTTTTCTTTGGAATAGTTGTATTCTTCTTTGCTATTGGATCTGCATCATTAGGAGAATTTGGATTACTAGATTCAGCAATGTCATTTATAGAGTTTATTGGAAGCTTAGGACCAGTTGCTACAGCATTAATTGCTATTATAATTATTGCAGGATCCTTATCTATGATGGACTCAATGATAAGTTCTTGGGCAATTGTATTTACAAACGATGTATTGTCGCCAGTAAGTCATAAATTTAGCAGTCAGAAAAAAGTGGCAATTGCTAGAACTTTCACAGTAATAATTGGTGTTGCAGGCCTGCTTCTTGCAATGACAGATTTACCAACAGTTGTTCAGATAGTAACAAGAGTTTACCAAGTAATGCTTCAAGCTTTCCCAGTTGTGGTGCTAGGTATTATGTGGAAAAAAGGAAGTTTGGTTGGAGCTTGGGCAGGGTTCCTATCAGGATGTGTAGTAGTAGTATACTTTGCTTACATTAATGTTCAACCTGACTACATTCCAATGTTTAACGGAATGCAATCTGGAATTGTTGGATTAATAGTAAACTTAGTAGTGTATGTTGTGTTATCTCTAATCTTTACAAAAGGAAGAGCTAGTGATGAATTCTTTGAAACTCTAAACCCTAAAAGAGGTAAAAAGAAAATTTTGGAAGCACAAGAATAGGAGAAAAAAATGGACGGAATAAATATATTATTACTTTGCATATTTCTAGTATCTATTGGCGGAGCTTTATACACAGCAAATAGAATTATGAAAGGCGAAGAAAAGAAAAAGTAGATTGAATAGAGGGCTCTATGTCAAATGTTGGGGTGGAGCTAAAAATTAAACAAATTCTGTAATGGAGATATGTATTTATGCGTATCTCCATTTTTATAATATAGGCGCTTAAAAGATTGTTGATATTATTTATTAATATTTTGATTTTGGTACAATGGTGCGTTTTAATTTTTATGATTACAAAGTATTGGTTATAGATTTGATATTTTATAAAAATGCGATTATACTTTTAAGGTAAGGTTAAGG
>CAYJGT010000062.1:8810-9179 GCA_964370035.1 uncultured Oscillospiraceae bacterium | reverse complement strand
TATTTGAAAATATAGTTTCTATTTGTATGGATAGATTTAATATTAGTAGAAAAAAGTCCTGTTTAATAAATGTTTTTGCATTAATAATATTAGCTACACCAACGGTTTTAGGATTTAATTTATTAAGCGGTTTTCAACCACTAGGAGAAGGAACAGTAGTACTTGATTTATTAGATTTTATAGTAAGTAATAATTTGCTTCCTATTGGTTCAATTATATACTTATTATTCTGTGTAAGTAGATATGGGTGGGGATGGGACAATTTCACAAAAGAAGCCAATAAAGGTATAGGAATTGATTATCCTAAGTGGATAAGACCATATGTAACATATGTATTACCATTAATATGCCTAGTAATATTTGTTCAAG
>CAYJGT010000062.1:0-8800 GCA_964370035.1 uncultured Oscillospiraceae bacterium | reverse complement strand
ATAGATAAGTTTTTCTAAATTATATAAAAAATTATTTAAAGTGGTTATTATACAATTTAAATAAAAATAATAAATAGGGATTTAAATTATAAATCCCTATTTATATGTGATTAAAAAATTAAAAATAGATAGTAGGAGGAAAATTTATGGAAGTACATAATACACCTATTAAAGTATATATAGTAGCAGCCATAGCTGCCTTTGTATGGGGGCTTTCTGTAGTATTTAATAAAATAGCTGTTGAATTTATTTCTCCAATTGAAATAATGGCAATAAGAACTACTGTTGCTGTATTAATTTTTATTATTTTAATAGTAACAAAAATAATAAAGGTTAATTTTAAAGGTAAAAAAGTTTGGCCAATAATTGTAATTTCATTAGCTCATCCTTGCATAGGGGGATTATCTGAAACAACAGGAATGATATATGCGACAGCAACAGAGGCTTCCATAATATTAGCCCTTGCTCCAGTATTATCCTTAGTATGGGCTAAAATATTTTTTGATGACAAAATATATAAGAAACAGGTTTTATTTATTTTACTATCATTTATAGGAGTCTTAATAACCACCGTTTTTACTAAAGAATTTTCTATTGGAGGAAAATTATTAGGTTATTTATTAGTATTTGTATCTGTAATTTGTGGTGGAATATATGGAACACTAGCTAGAAAGTACTCTGATATGTTTAATCCAATGGAAGTAACAGTAGCAATGGCATTTATAGGTTTTATTTTTTTTAACACATTAAATTTTACAATAGGAAATGGGATTGAAACATATTTTGCAGCAATTAATAATATAGACGTTTTGGTAGCTACAATATTTTTAGGGTTATTTAGTTCAATTGTTGGTTTTCTTTCATATAGCTATACTTTATCAAAGATTCCTATACATAGGGCTGCACCTATGGTATTAAGTGGAACTACGGTAGTAGGTGTAGTGGTTGGAATAATATATTTAAATGATCCATTAACTATAAATGTGTTAGTAGGGCTTACCTTAGTATTGGTAGGAATAGTTGGGGTTAACTATAAGATTAATAGAAAAGAAGAAAATAAAATTGATGAATTTATACAACATTAAAAACTTTTTAAAATAAACAATAAAAATAATTGAAGAAAAATAACATTATATTATGATTAAATAATGATTAATAGTATTTTTTTTACAAATAGGCACTTTTAGTGCCTATTCTTATACATATTGTTGTGATAATATGTCTTTAAAGTAAATTTAGTGAATTATTTTTTAATGAAAAAATGAATTTGTAAAATTATTAAGGTAATAAGGGGGAAAAAATGAAAAAGAGAAATAGAAGAAAGGTAATAGCAGTTATACTAACTTTAACAATGCTATTTGGAAGTGTGCAAACAGTATTTGCTACTGAAGACCAAGTAGCTATAGAAACTGAGTTTATGACAAATTATTTTCAAGCTAATCAAACCACTGATGAGTTAAAAGCAATTGAAGCTTCATTAGAGCGTTATGGTGGGTATGACTCAGAGAAGGATTTTGAAACGGCTATGTCAGAACTATCTGACCAGCTATTAAAAAGTAATATTGCAGGACAAAAGTCTGTTTATTTTGATGGCGGAGAAGAAAGTACTATTGAGGATTCAAAAGAAGAAGGAATTGTTAAAATTGTAATTGATGCAAAAGCACAACTAGTAACTGAAACTCCTGTAGATGTAATGTTTGTTGTAGACCATTCTGGGACAATGAATAGTAATGCATTATATAAGTCTTCTGGTGCAACAAGTAGTACATCACCATCTATGAATTCTAATCTTTTTTATAGAACCGTGTATAAAATAACTGCTGCCGATGGAACTTCATCATATGTTAGTTATTACTTTAATCCACATGAGTTTGGTGGAATGACTAGTTGGAGCCTTGGAATGATAGGACTTATAGATACAAGTTTTATTAATTATGTAAAAAATGAACTGTCTAAAACCGATAATGAATTAAGTGAAAAAATTCAAAAGGGAAAATATGATAATTTAGGAGATAATAAAAGATATCCTTATCAAGATGAAATTTACTCCCCAGTAAATACAGAAAATAGAGTCTTTGAATTTAAAGATGGTTATGAAGTGAATGCATATGAAGAATTTACCGATAAAGAAGTAAGATCAACTTATGAAAAAGATAATTATATTCCTGTAGGTTATCCAATAGAAAATATTAATTCGGCTAATCCTTTTGAGTCTCCATCTTCATTAGCAGATGATATAAAGACGTATGGCCTAGCAGAGGTTCTTAATAAAATGGATGATCCAGACTTTAATTATGACAGACTATATATGACTAAAGCTATAACTATGAACTTGGCAGAGACTCTAATAAAAAGTAATGATGAAAATAGAGTGGGAACAGTAAACTTTGCGGGAGATGTAAAGTCGCAGGAAGTTAAGCTAAGTAATTATAACGGTGGAAAAGAAGACATGCGAGATTTTTCTTCAACAACGGGATATTATAATACTAATTGGACTGCGGGTTTAGCGGCCGCAAAAACAGCATTTAGCCAACCAGAAAATAAAGCTGATGGCAGAGATCAATATGTAATATTTATTTCTGACGGAAAACCAACTACAGGTGGACTTGAAGCAGCAGCAAAAAAAGAAGTTGACGCGTTGAAGGCTATGGGAGTTAACGTAATTTCTATAGGAATAAATCTAACTACTACTGATGATAATAAAATGAAATCTCTAGAAACTAATGCTCATTATAATGTAGAATCAGCTGCAGACTTTTATAGTAAGATTGAAAATATAAAAGAAGAAACATTAACAACTTCACTAAGCCCAATAATTGAAGACACAGTTGGAGATGGATTTAACCTATTGATAGATGGTGATCACCCATTAACACTAGAGTGGAAAGAAGAAGGAAGCAAACCACAGAGTATCAATATTGGAGATATTAATGAACTTAGTAAATATGGAGTTACTTTAGCAGCTGATAATAAGACAATAACTTGGGATACATCAAGAGTAAATGAAGGAAAAGACACTGTTGTAAGTGGAGCGAGAATTAGCTTCTATCAAAACTTTGATGAAAGCCAAATAGATAGTACGTATTTTGAAAGCGAAAAAACAACTAAATTCGATACAAATAATGGGAAGGCAGTAGTTAGTTATGACAAAGATCCTACAGATGATGTAGTAGATATGTCAACTGAACTAGAAAATCCAGGTGCGATAGTAGTAAGCGGATTATCAACTATTACATTAAACAAAGACTCTAACCCAGAACCAGGAACTACAGTAGATCCAGGTCAAGCTATTACATACAATTTAACTTTGCAGAATGAGGGTAATGTAGACGTTAGAGGCTTAGAAATTAAAGATTTCATACCTGCAGGAACAGAATATTCGGCAGGAGGAATATTAGCTGTAGATAATAGTGTAACTTTTTCAGGTATAGAGGTTCTTAAGGCAACAGAGGCCAACGAAGATGGTAAATTCATAAGTTACTCTGAAGCTCAAAGCTTTACAGTAGAAGTAACAACAGTAGAAGAAGACTTTGATATTGTTAATATAGCAACATTTGGAAAGGCAGGAGTTAGTGATTCGTTTAATGGAGGAGACCCAGCATTAGAGAGTAATGAGGTACTTCATGTAACGGCATCAACTGAAGAGCCACCGGTACCACCAGTACCGCCAGTGCCAGTACCTCCAACTCCGGTACCACCAACGCCAGTACCTCCAACCCCGGTACCTCCAGTAGTACCACCAGCTGTAACAATACCACCAGTAGCAACACCATTAGCAGATGGACCAACAACTATCGAAGATACAGAAGTTCCATTAGCAAATGGAGCAGCATGGTCACTACTAGACCTAATACTAACAGTTGTAACTGGACTATTAGCAGTATCTTTATTAATCACATATTTTACAGGTAGAAAAGAAGAGGAAGAAGAAGAGTATGGAGAAATAAAGAGAAAAGGATTACTAAGAATATTAAGTGCAGTACCAATGATAGGAGCAATAATATTATTCATCTTAACTCAAGATATGACACTACCAATGATCATAGTAGATGAGTGGACAATAGTATTTGCAGCAATAACATTAGTACAAGGAGCAATAACATTCTTCTCAAGAAAAAAAGTAGAAGAAGATGACGATCAAGCAATGGCTTAATCTGAATACATTTAGGAATGAAAAATTGACTGAAGAGAAAATATAGAAGGCAAAGTAAATGTATAAAGTATAGAAAATCTAATAAACGAGCGACCTCGAAAGGGGTCGCTTTTTTAGGTGTGTCGAGTATGTTACATAGCAAATCGGTGAAAGTCCTTAGCGATTAGCTTCTACTCGATTCAAGACGGTCTTCGAGCACCGCTTACCTTTATTTTTTTCCACATAACCACTGATACAATAAAGGTTGCGGCAGCGGCAATTGTTTGAGCTAGGAACATACCATAGAGCCCTATAACTTGTGACAAGATGAGGAAGAAAGCAATTGGGAAAACAAGAGATTCAAGACTCATTAAAATTATTGATTCCTTAGGCTTTTCAAAGGAAGTCAAAAATGTACCAACCAAAATATTAAACCAGGTAAAAATGTATGACGGAGCATAAAGTAATAGGCCCGTAGTGGCAATTTTAATCATTTCCCTGTCTCCTTCACTTGCGAATAAAGAAACTAAGAAGTCTGGAAAGATTATAATAATACCTAAGGCTCCTAGAGAAATAATTATGGAAATAATGCTGACCTTCTTAAAGGTCTCTTTTATTCGAGCATGATTTTTTGCACCAAAATTATAGCTAATTATTGGTTGGATAGACATTATAACTCCAATTAGAACAGGCATTAATAGCATTTCTATATAAGTGATTATAGACATGGCAGCTACTCCACTTGCTCCAGCAAGGGAAAGAAGCAAGGCGTTGGTAATGAATCCCATTATTGCTCCTGAGATACTTTCAAAAAAGCCTGAGCTACCATTATAAATAATCATTTTAATGTCCTTAAAAGGAATTACAGGTTTTTTAAAAGTTAAGGTTAATTTTTTTCTTAAAAAAGGAAAAATTGAAAGTATTGACCCTATGGCCATAGAAATAACTGTGGCAAGGGCAGCAAAAGAGATTCCAAGTCCTAAATATACTATAAAGTAAATGTTTAATGAAATATTCATTATAGAAACAAATACATTTATATACATGCTTTGATTTACTCTTCCGCATAGCCTTAGGTAATTATCAAAAGCGAAAAGAGGCGCTATTACAGGTATTGCAGGTATGAAAACCTTTGCATAATCATATGCAAGAATAGCAAGATTTTCATCTTTGATTAAAGAGAAAATTACGGGTTTTGCAAATAAAAGGCCTATAAAGGTAATTATTAAACCCATGACGAATATCAAAAGTGTGCTAGCCGCAAAAGTTTGTGAAGCTTCTTTATTTTTTCCTTCTCCTAGTAAAATTCCAATACGTACACTTGAACCACCAGCAATAAGTTCAATTAGGCCGAAAACAACCATCATAACAGGCATCATTAGGTTTACAGCAGCAAGCGCATCACTCCCTATAAAATTACCCATGAAAACTCCGTCCGCTACCATATTTAAAGAACCTACAATCATTGTAATTATTCCGGGGATAGCTAGCTTTCTAATTAGGGTTCCAATTGGTGTTGAACCATAGTCTAGTGTGTTATTTGACTTGTTTAATGTCTCCATTTGATGTCCTTTCTTATTTGCGTCTTATAGCCATGGCACCATGTGCTCCGGCTTGTGTGCTGGCTTGCAATCTTCCTCATACGCCATTTGAGTTTGTCATGCGTGCACTCTCAGGTTCACCAGATGTGCACCCCATCCGGTACTCGCTGGACTAATCGTGCAGCACAACATTATTATCGTGTGGCTAATCATGGGAATAACTCCATTTGTTGCTTGCTTTGCCACCTGGCGCTTACTGTTGCTTTTTAGCTTCAATTTAAATACCGAACGGTCGGTACATTTGGGGTAAAACAATTCCCCTCAACGGGTTATTTGATTTAAAACATTTGGTCAATAGTTCTTCGTACAACATTTTTTGCATTAATTTGAATGTCATGGAGGATGATTGCGTCAAGGCCGATAAGTACAGTTATTAGAACTTCCGCATTTAGTTCAACCTCAAAATCTTTTGGAAAGGCCCCTATATTCACTCCATGCTGTATGGTCTTTTTAATAAATAAAAAGAATTGATAATTAATGGTATCTACCAGTTCCTTAATTTCAGGAATACGTTCAGCAATTAAATCAATTTCTGCACAGACTTTTCGAAGTTTTTCATCATTTAAATAACTATCTATAGCATCTTCACCTAGTTGTTGCATAAACATTTTATATTCGTCTAAGGTTGAAATTTTATTTAATCTTGCGGCTGTTTTTGCAAAGTCGTCATTATAGCTGGTTTTTACGACCTCTACTAATACTTGCTCTTTACTTTCAAAGAAGTGGTAAAAGGAAGACTTGGTTACACCTATGTTTTTGCAAATTTGGTTAATAGAGGCTTTTTCATACCCGACGTCGGACATAAGGTCATACATTGAAGTTACAATCTTTTCTGCAGTGTTTGTTGACATATTATTCCTTTCTATAACTAAGGCTAATCGCATCTCCTCGTGTCGGTCTACAATCTTTGGCATACGCCATTTGAGCTTGTTATGGGTGCACGCTCTGCCCTAATGCGAAGGCATTGGTGCACGCCCAGGTTCATCAAGTGTGCACTCGCGGTTAGCTCCTTAGCTTCAATTTAAAATGTACCAATCGGTCGGTACATTTATATTATATATAAATTATAATTATTGTCAAGTTTTTGGAGGGAAAAATTTCATGGCATTATGCCTGCACTAAAAGAGAGAAAAAAGTATAGTTTTTTAAAAAAATTATTAAAATACATAGAAAAGTGTCAAGTGTTGTTGCGGTTAGTTTGCTAAAATTAGTACAGAAGTTAACAAAAGTTAAGAAATAATGAAAATAACTAAAAATTGTGACAGAGCTATTTAAAGAAACAAGGGGAGAGTGGTGGAAAAAATGAAATCTAACAAGAGAAGAAAGTTAATAGCAGCAATATTGACGTTGACAATGCTACTAGGAAGTGTTCAAACAACATTTGCTAATACAGGAGAGCCATCAGATAGTGGAGAGTTTATAGCAAACTATTTTCAAGCTGACCAAGAAACTGGTGAACTAAAAGCAATAGAAGCTGAATTTATACAAGATAGTGGATATGATTCAGAAATAAGCTTTACTAAAGGGATGACAAATTTAGAGACTGAATTGGATGAAAATGGCATCGCTGGACAAAAGTCTGCTTATCTTGGGGAGACTTCAGAAGATAAGGCAGAAGGGATTGTAAAAATTGTAATTGATGCTGCAGCACAACTAGAAACTACAACTCCTGTAGATGTAATGTTTGTAGTAGACCACTCTGGTACAATGAATAGCAACATGACACCAGGGGTAAATGATAGCAGGTACTCTACTTCAGCAACAATGAACCCAAATCTATTATACAGAACAGTATATAAATTGACCGATGCAAGTAATAAGGAATTCTATGTTACTTATTACTTCAAACCTCATGAATTTCCAGAAGGAATTGATAGTTGGGGACATACTGCAATGATAAATGCGATAGATGCAAGTTTTGATGCCTATGTAGAAAATGATATGGAAAAAGGAGATTTAAGAGATAGAATTTTAGAAGCAGAAAGCCGTGATAACCGAGGAAATGAAAAGGGATATCCTTATCAAGAAGAAATTTATAAAGATACTAGCGATGAAGAAAGCCCGGCGAGAATCTTTGAAATAGAAAAAAGTGAATATATTACAGGAGCGCGTACTGTATTTACTTCGGAAGACACTAGAGACAGAACTGGTGAGGCAGCCTTATATAAGGCGCTAGATTCTCCTTTACTACACACGACGACGGCTACTGTAGATGGAAATGTTTTCACTTCTCCATCTGCCTTAAGCTCAGATGAAGAAGGTATTTTAAATTTTATAAATGATAAAGACTTTAACTATGACAGACTATATATGACTAAAGCTATAACTATGGATTTGGCATATGATTTAATGGATCAAGAATTAAATAATAGGGTTGGTACAATAAATTTTGCTTCGGATGTAAAAATGATGTCTAATGAAACGAAGATGACTGATGGAAAGAAGACGTCTGAATTAACAAACTATGGCACTACCGATACACTTCCAGCCGAATTTTATGATACTTCAGGATACTATGGAACTAACTGGGCAGCAGGGTTAGCAGCGGCAAAAGATGCTTTTGATAAAGTTAACGGCGAAGATCAAAAGAATACAGATAGAAATCAGTATGTGGTATTTATTTCAGATGGAAAACCAACTGTAAATGGAGTTCCAGCGACAACAGTTGATGAACTGCAAGCTATGGGAATTGAAGTTATATCTGTAGGGATTAATTTAACCACTGCTGACGAGAACACGATGAAAAAATTAGGTGCTGATCAAACTGTAAATGTAAGCACGGCAGATGAATTTCAAAATGTATTCAATGGTATAAATGCAATAACAACTTCTACGCCTATAAGCCCAATAATCACAGATGAAGTTGGAGAAGGATTTGATCTATTGATAGACGGAGATCATCCTCTAACATTAAATTGGATTGAGGGAGCAACTCCTAGAAAAGCTACAATTAATACTCAAGATGACTTTGAAAAGTATGGATTAGAATTAAGCAAAGACGGTAAAACAATAACTTGGGATACATCAAAAGTAAATGAAGGAGAAGACACTGCTGTAAGTGGAGCGA
>CAYJGT010000061.1:0-9264 GCA_964370035.1 uncultured Oscillospiraceae bacterium | reverse complement strand
TTTTTTTGATTCTTATATAAAGATTTATACTTGATTGCATTGTGTATGCCGAAGACACGTAAGCGTGAAACCGTGACGCGTGGCTTAGAATATCTCGCACGCTTTTTTATAAACTAAAATTATACATACTTCAGAAATTGGAGTTTAAATAAAAAAGCGAATTGTAAAAAGTTACAAAATGTTATAGTCCTTATGTGAGAGGCAAGCCTTTAATGATTAGCACTATTATATTATGATGGTAGACGAACAAAGCTACTTAATCTATAAATTAATTTAATGTGTTGGGTTAAGAACGCTTTATGTCTTATAGAGAAGATATTAAAGAAAAATTAGTTATGTTGTAGAAAAGGATTTGTAATTCAAGAAAATTTTCGCAGAGAAAAAAGTGCAAAAAGAGAGAAAAAAAGTGCAAAAATAGAGAAGAAAAATGCAAAATGAGGGAAAAAAAGTGCAGAAAAAGTGAAATTGTAGTTGATATTAATGTGTGAAAAAGGGTATAATAACAGTATGCTGTTATTGTTTAAAAAATAACAAAGAATTAAATGAATAAGTCGAAAATAAGGAGGTAAATTCATGAAAGGTTTTGCAATGAAGAGAATTGGGGAAGTTGGCTGGATAGAAAAAGAGAAACCAACAATTGGCCCAAATGATGCAATCGTTAGGCCTACAGCTGTTTCACCTTGTACGTCAGACATACATACAGTATGGGCTGGGGCTCTAGGAGAAAGAACAGATATGATTTTAGGGCACGAAATGGTAGGAATTGTTGAAGAAGTAGGTTCTGAGGTTAAGGATTTCAAAAAAGGTGATAGAGTAATATCAGCAGCAATTACTCCTGACTGGAACTCTGTTGAAGCACAAGGTGGCTATGCAATGCACTCTGGAGGTATGCTTTCTGGATGGAAATTCTCTAACTTTAAAGATGGAGTTTTTGCGGAATATTGCCATGTAAATGATGCTGATGGAAACCTAGCTATTATTCCTGATGACATTGATGATACTACAGCAGTAATGCTATGTGATATGATGCCTACAGGATTTCATGGTGTTGAGCTTGCGGAAGTTCAGTTTGGAGACAAGGTTCTTGTAATAGGAATTGGGCCAGTAGGATTAATGGCTGTAGCAGGAGCAGCGTTAAAGGGAGCTTCTGAGATTTATGCAGTAGGATCTAGGCCAAATTGTATTGAAGTTGCTAAAGAATATGGAGCGACAGAGATTATCAATTACAAGAATGGTACTATCGAAGAGCAGGTAATGAAGTTAACAGATGGCAAAGGTGTTGATAGAGTTATAGTAGCAGGTGGTGATAATGACACATTTATTACTGCAATAGATGTTCTTAAACCTGGTGGAATAGTAGGTAATGTTAATTATCTAGGTGAAGGTGAATATGTAAGAATTCCAAGAGTTGAATGGGGTGTTGGAATGGGACACAAGAAAATAGTTGGTGGTCTCATGCCAGGAGGTCGTAGACAAATGGAAAGATTGCTAGCTATGGTTAAGGCAGGACGTCTAGATCCGTCAAAACTTGTAACTCACAAATTTGATGGACTTGAAAAAGTTGAAGAAGCTATAATGCTTATGAAAGATAAGCCAGCAAACTTAATCAAACCAGTTGTGTATATTAAATAAGTTCAAAGTTTAAATTTGAATTGTTAATAAAAAAGGACAAGCTTTAATGCTTGTTCTTTTTTTAGAAAGTGTAGATATAATACAACCAAAATTGTCTATGCAAAAACTATATTTTTAAGCCTATATCAGAATTACATAAATTTCCAGTGGCTTAATTTCAATATTCTAAAAGTTGCATTCTCTGAAATTATGCCAATAAATGTTAAATAAATAGTCTCTATGGCACTGTGCTATTTCTGGACGTATATTAGTCCAATAGCTACAGGAGCAACTATTCCAACCTTCTTTATTACATTTGCTCTCTATATTATACTGACAAAAATCTTTACAAAAAAATAAATCAAAGTAATTTAAAAGGGAGAGTTTAATCTCTCGCTTTTTTTTGTACAAGCGAAAACCCCGCGTTAGACGCGGGGTTTAAAATACGCTATTTAATAATACACACTTTTAGTGCCTATTTCTTTGTGTGTATTTGTGATATAATCAACATAATAATGCAATATGTGTAATAATAATTTTGGGAGGAAGAAAAAATTTTTAGCATAATACAATTTGATTTAATATTATCTATAGCGTTTGCAACTTTCTATTGTGCTTTTTTCGTGACTTGCAAATCGATTTGGGAAAGTTCAAGTAAAACTAATATTAGTTGGGCAATTTCTCTAGTAATAAATATTGTTGGTATTAATTTTATGAGCAAATATATTACAGGGGGAAAAATTGACCTGATTTTTATGATTTTAATTGCGATTATTGTGGTTGTTGAACAAAAATTCATTTTTAAATCAGTAGTTAGCAAGCAGATGATTTTTTGGAGTATAATTTTAGCATTTCACATGATTTGCAATTTCTATTTCTTTTACTTGCTATTAAACAGTATGAGTTTAAATGGTTATTTTGAAATTGGAGTTGAAGAAATAGCAATACTGCCTGTAACAATCACCTTTTTTGCTGTTGGAAGTGTATGTGTTTTTTGGAGACTATTTTATACGAATAGGTTTAAAGCTATTCAAAAAACTAAGATATTTAATATTGTGTTCCTTGTTTTTACATTAATTTTAATAGGTTTTTTCATTCATAATTTTGGAATAGCTAAAGAATTAAGTAACTTTAAAATTGTAACGTTATGTATGCTTTCTTTATCAACATTTTTGTTTTTTCTATACTACAATATTTTTGCCTTTTCATTGAAGTTTACGGAAATAGGACAATATAAGGCAAAGGTGGAGACTCTGTCAAAAGAAATGGAGGCATTGGCGGAAGAGGAAATTCTATTAGAAAAATCAATTAGAATAGATGGGTTAACAAGAGTATATACAAAAAAATATATGATGAAAACTTTGGATTCAATTTGTAATGATTACGATAAACCTTTTGTTGTATTTTTTGCGGATCTTAATAAACTTAAGGAAATAAATGATGCTTATGGACATTCGATTGGTGATGAGTATCTTAAAACTGGTGCTGAGATAATAAAGTCAAACTTTAGAGAAGTAGATTATGTCGGAAGGGTCGGTGGAGACGAGATCTTGGTAATTTGTAATGATTTGGAAGAAAGAGTGGCAGAAATAATAATTGAAAGAATAATGACCAATTTTTATCAAAGAAGTTCTATAGAAAGAATTGAACTGTCGGCGAGTATTGGATTTGTAAAGGTGACTAAAGAGATGGCAGAAAAGGGTAGCCTACATGTGCTAGAGCTAGCAGATAGGGCTATGAGAAATCAGAAAACTAAATATTATGAAAGTGAAGGTGAAGTGAAATGACGATACTTTTATCAGCGTTTGCTTTCTTGATATGTAATATAGCGATTTTTTGGTATGCAAGAAAAGTATTTACACTAATTAGAATTAAAACCCCGGTGTTCATTGTGATATTGACAGTTAATACTTTCTTATATGTGTTATATGTTGCAACAGCAGATTTACCAGGAGTAGGCTTGATTAAAGAGTCAGTGATGACTTTGATATATGTACTTGTGCTTTTTATTGAGTTTAAAATAGTATTTAAAAGTAACAATTTAATTACGTTTTTTGGAACTAGTTGTTTTGTAATTTGTTTATCCGCCATTAGAATGATAACCATAGCATCATTTTCTTATATTGAAAATACTAATGTCCATATAATTGTTAGTGACTATGATATGGTTGTAAAAATTGGTATTGTAGGATACTTTGGAATGGCAATATATTTGGTTATTTTAGAAAAATTGTTACCAATGAAAATTGTTATATTGGCAGTTAGTTATAAAGAAAGTATGATTTTCGCTATTAGCTCTCTTGCTTTGGTTCTTTTATTCTTGCTAGTGAATAGAGATACCGTGTATATTGAGAATCAAAATTTTGAAGTTGCAAGACTATATCTACAGGCAGGAATAATTTCTATAAGCGGATTTGGATTAGTACTAATAGCAGCATCTCTCTTTTCAAATTACCAAATGAATAAGCAAAGAAGCAAAATTATGGAAGAAGAGATAATAAAGAAAAAAGCTAAAATTAAAAAAATATTTGAAAATAAAGATATGGATTTCAGTACAAATTTATTAACAAGAAATGCAGCCGAGAAAAAAGTGTTAGAGTGTATTGAGAGCGGGAAGAATTTTTCTCTTGCCTTCTTTGATATTGATGGCCTTAAATTTGCAAATGATAGGTATGGACATAATGAAGGTGATTTTTATATTAAATCTGTAGCAGATACATTGGAAAGTATTTTTACTTCTAACAATGTATTCAGATATGGCGGAGATGAGTTTGTTGCAGTAATTGAAGAAGACGATGAATATTCGGTAAATCAAAAGGTTTTGATAAGTTGTAAGGAAGTTGAGAAGATAAAAGAAATATATAAAAAAGAATATGAAACATCGATTAGCTATGGGCTAGTAGACATAAAGGCTCCATGTAAATATTCGATGGAAGAAATAATTGATATTGCGGATAAAAAAATGTATATATATAAGAAAAAGAATAAAAAGGAACGCGCAACAGTAAGCCAAAATGATAGAAGAAAATATTAGATTAAAGAGAAGCAGGATTGAGTTGTGTGAAGGTATAATTTAATATAAGTTATGAGAGACGATAAAGAATCGGATTATCGACTCTCTTTTTTTAGTAATATTCATAATAGTAGATGGTTGGAATAGAATTAATTTGTTTGTATAAATTTAATTAAAACTGGATGTATAAGGGGAAAATATTAACTAATATTCTCATAATAATATAAACAATACAAATAAAAATGTATATATATTAAAAAACATGTTGACAAAAGAGGAATTAAACCCTATACTAAATCTAATGAAAAGTTGATAGAGGCGCGATTACTAATAAGTACTTAGCAGAGGTGGCAACCAATGAAGTTAAGAAAAGGTAGTATCGCCGAAGAAAACTAAGGGCGCTGATGTTTTCTGGGCTAAGGCAATAATATGCTTTAGACTCCCAACAAATATGTTGGAGGAGCTATCGGTGAAAACTTGCCATTTGGTTGAGGTTGCATCGATAGGATGTGACTTTTTTTAATTTATTTTTTAAAACCATAGGAGGTAAGTAATGGCAATTTTTGAAGGCTGTGGAGTAGCTATAGTAACTCCGTTTTTAAGTGATGGGTCAGTTGATTATGATGGATTCGAAAGACTTATTAACTGGCAAATTGAAGAAGGTATAGATGCGATAGTTGTTGTAGGAACAACTGGAGAAGCATCTACTTTAACTGATGAAGAGCAAATTGAAGTTAGCAGATTCTGTGTGCAGGTTGTAGCAGGAAGAGTGCCAGTGGTAGCTGGTGCTGGAAGTAATGACACAAATCACGGAATTAATCTAGCAAGAGAAATATCTAGAACAGGGGTTGATGCACTCCTTCTTGTGACTCCATATTATAACAAATGCTCCCAGCAAGGATTAATTGAACACTTTACTTTAACGGCTGAAGCCTCAGAGGTACCTAGCTTGCTCTATTCTGTTCCAGGAAGAACTGGAGTGAATATTGAGCCTGCGACAGTTGCTATACTTGCGCAACATCCAAAAATAGTTGGAATAAAAGAGGCTAGCGGAGATATAGCTCAAGTAGCAGAAATATCAAGGGTTACACCAGATGACTTTGCAGTTTATTCTGGTAATGATGATATGGTAGTTCCTTTAATGAGTGTTGGGGGAAAAGGGTTTATATCGGTTATTGCTAATATCGCACCAAAAGATTCGGCAAGAATGTCTAGAAGCTTTTTAGAAGGGGACTTGCAAACTGCCATGAATTTACAACTAGATATGAAGCCAGTAATTGACTCCATGTTTGCAGATGTAAATCCTATTCCTGTTAAGGCTGCATTAAATTTAATGGGTCTTTGTGAGTTAGAATATAAGCTACCTCTTTCACCACCTTCAGAGGCAGTTATGAAGAGAATTGAAACTGAAATGAAAAATTATGGAATAATTTAAGGTGAAGGAGATATTAGAAAATGATAAATATTGTCTTAAACGGTAGCCAAGGAAAAATGGGAAAAGAAATTATTAAACAGGCCTCAACAATGGAAGATGTTAGTATAATTGCCCAAATTGATAGGGATACGGAAGATACATTCGATTCAATAACTAAAAGCATAATGGTAGAGTGGGATACTGTTTTGGTAATAGATTTTTCACATAGAGAAGGAACTTTAGAGGCGCTAGAGTTTGCTAAAAAGAATAATACGGCACTTCTAATAGGGACTACTGGGCTGATGAAGGAAGATATAAGTAAAATACAGGAATCAATGAGTGAGATTCCAATTACTCTTACCTCTAACACATCTCAGGGTATAAACCTAATGAGAGAAATTTTAAAACTTGTAGGTAGTGAAATGAATCCGAATTGGCATATTGAAATAATAGAAAAGCATCATAGCCAAAAGAAAGATGCTCCTTCTGGCACAGCGATTACCCTTCAGGAAGATTTGGAGGAAAGTATTGGAGACGGAAGAGAGATTACCTCGCATTCCTTCAGAGGAGGGACAATTCCGGGAGAACATACGGTGGTTATTGCAGGAGTAGATGAAACTATTGAAATAACACATAGAGCATTTTCTAGAAGTATCTTTGCTATAGGGGCCTTAATGGAAGGAAAGAAGCTGATGGAAACTCGAAAGGGGAATTAGCTTGTATAGCGATAAGGGTGAGAGAATAAAGAGGAAAGAAGTTCATTTATAGAAAGTTACCCAAAAGCTAGAAGGAAGATTAATATTAAAAGAAATCAAGGAGAAATCATGACTATTAATGTGGGGATTGTAGGCTATGGAAATTTAGGGAGAGGTGTTGAAGCTGCAATAAGTAAAGCGGAAGATATGACCTTGGCAGGAATATTTACAAGAAGATCTTCCAATGATATTAATCCGGAAAGTGGGGCATCAGTTTACCATGTGAGCGATGCTGTATCGATGAAGGATGAAGTTGATGTAATGATCTTATGTGGAGGAAGTGCTACTGATTTAGTAGAACAGACACCTTTCTTTGCGAAGCATTTTAACGTTGTTGATAGCTTTGATACACATGCTAACATTCATCTTCACCATAGAAGTGTAGGCCTTTCTGCAAGGGAAGGAACTACGCTAGCCTTAATTTCTGCAGGTTGGGATCCAGGTTTATTTTCAATAAATAGGCTATATAATGAAGCTATTGACCCTGAGGCTGTAAGCTATACCTTTTGGGGGAAAGGAGTAAGCCAAGGAAGATCCGACGCTATTAGACATATAGATGGAGTACTTGATGCAAAACAGTATACAATTCCAAATGAAGAAGCTTTGCAGACTGTTCGTAATGGAGAAAGACCAATTTTTGACACAAAAGATAAGCATAAAAGAGAATGTTTTGTAGTGGCAGAAGAGGGGGCTGACTTAGAAAGAATAACAAGAGAAATAGTCACAATGAAAAATTATTTTGATGAATATGAAACTATTGTGAACTTTATTACTAAAGAAGAATTGGAAAGAGATCATAGTCAAATGGCCCATGGAGGAGTAGTTCTGACTAGTGGAGAAATGGGGGTTATTGAGTATTCTTTAACACTCCCATCAAATCCAAAGTTTACAGCAAGTGTATTAGTTGCTTATGCCAGGGCAGTACATAGAATGAGAGAGGAAGGTATTGTTGGTTGCATTACACCTTTAGAAGTAGCACCTGCATATTTATCGCCAAAGAGTTCTGTGCAGTTATGGAAAGAGTTGCTATAGGAAAGAGAGCAGTAGATTAACTAGACCCAGTGAGTAGAAAAGCTGAAAAGAACTAATCCTGTAGGATAACTATTAAAAAGCAGTCGAAGTGGCAAGATAAAATAAACGGAGTAAGGGCGTCACCTTACTCCGTTTTAAGTTTAATGTTCTAGTTTTCTGTTTTGTAAAATAGTAATGATAATATATTAGTTAGGTTAAGATTTTGCACCTGGCTTTATAAAAGCAGATCCAACAGGAAGTATTACTCTTCCATAAGCGCTTTCTAATACAAATGATGCAGATCCATAGAACCCTAGTAAAGCAATTGCAAACTCTGAATAAGCTGCTAGCATATGCATTTCATGCTCCATTATACCTAAAGTGCTTAATGACAATCCGATAAATAAGAAGTCAATTAGGACGAAGATAAAGAATAAGTTCTTGTTTGTAGTTAATGCACCAATTGTCATATAAATAGAGAATATTAAATATCCAATATATGCAAATCCAATTTGGTGTACGTCAGCATTAGCTTGCATTTCTGCACCAAACATGCCGTTCTGGATGCCCCAAGTCATAGCAACTGAAAACCAGAAAAATGAATATCCAGCGAATGCTGTAGCTCCAAAAGTATTGTTTAGTTTCGCATCTACGATAGATGCGTATAGTTGTGCCGCTGCTCCTAGGAAAATTGCCCATGGAATTATTAATGATGTTCCATCAGTTATTCCTAATTTTGCTGATGATGCAACGAAAGTTACCATCGCTAGTCCGAAAAGCCCTATTGGTGTTGGATTAGCTAACGAATGTGAATTGTGTGACATTTTCTTCCCCCTTAAAGTTGTTAATAATAAAAAACAGAACGGTCATAGTATAACACATGACCGTTCTAAAAACAATTAATTTTTTAAATTTTTCTCAAGGCTTGGAATCTACACAATAAGATTAAACACCTTGTGCCATCATAGCGTCAGCAACTTTTAGGAAGCCTGCAATGTTTGCACCAGCTACTAGGTTATAACCAAATCCATAATCTTCTGAAGCTTTCTTACAACTATCGTGGATACCAACCATAATAGTCTCAAGTTGCTTGTGTACATCTTCTGAAGAGAATACAGTTTTTCCTGAGTTTTGCCCCATTTCGATACAAGAGCAAGCTACACCACCAGCGTTAGCAGCTTTAGATGGGCCTACTACTATGCTATTTTCTTGAAGGTATGCAATCGCTTCGTTAGTTGAAGCCATGTTAGAACCTTCGCAAACGAATTTAGCTCCATTAGCAACGATTTCTTTAGCATCTTCAAGTCTGATTTCATTTTGAGTTGCACAAGGGATATAAAGGTCAGCTTTTACGCCCCAAGGTCTTTGTCCAGCAAAGAACTTAGCTGAAGGGTACTTTTTAGCAAATGGCTCACAGATGTTTTCTCCTGAAGCTCTTAGGTCTAATAGGTATTGAACCT
>CAYJGT010000060.1:0-9560 GCA_964370035.1 uncultured Oscillospiraceae bacterium | reverse complement strand
GGAAAGGATTCGAACCCGAAATAGATTTAGAACTCTTAGGTTTCAAATAGTGAAAAAGCTTTATATTAGTGTTTTTCTCATATCATGGGATATGAGAAAAATACGAACAATGTGATTTAGGTAAATCCAAAAAATTACTTTGACCCTTTTTATGAAAAATGATAACTTTTTAGTTGGTAATTCCAAAGAGAGATAGACATAGCAAATATGAAAAAAACAATAAAATATATTGACATAGGTTGGTTTGTGTGTCAATATAAAAGGGTAGATATTTTATGTTGGAAGGAATAGCAATGATAAGTATTAAAAATAACAATTTTTATTTTAACTTTTATTTTAGCTTTATTAACTTTGTTAATAAGGTTTCTTTGCTATGTACCGTCAAATAATATATGTAACAAATAAAATGAATTAAAACATATATGCCTGAGGTTTGCAAAGAACCTTAGGCATTTTTAGTTAACTTATGAGAAAAAGGAGATAGAGATGATAATAGTACTGAAAGAGAATAAAGATAGGCAGCAATTAGAAAATTTAAAACAATGGTTTATAAGTCAAGGGCTAAATGTAAGTATGACAGAGGGAATAAATGATACTATTATGGGGATTATTGGAGATACCTCTGATGTTGATATTGATATAATAAGCTCCTTAGATATTGTTGAAAGTGTAAAAAGAATACAGGAGCCGTATAAGAAGACTAACAGAAAATTTCACCCACAAGATACAGTTATTACATTGTCAAATGGAACAAAGATTGGCGGTGGAAACTTTGCTATTATGGCAGGACCTTGTTCTGTCGAGTCAAGCGAGCAAATATGTAGTGTAGCAAGATCAGTAAAAGAAGGAAATGCCACAATTTTGAGGGGGGGAGCATTTAAGCCAAGAACATCACCCTATGCATTTCAAGGAATGGGAAGCGATGGAATAGATTTATTATTAGAGGCAAAGAAAGATACAGGACTACCTATAATATCAGAACTAATGGATTTGACTCAGTTGTCTCACTTTGAATATGTAGATATAATTCAAATTGGTGCACGGAACATGCAGAACTTTACACTGCTTAGAGAAATAGGGAAAACAAATAAACCAATATTATTAAAAAGAGGCTTAGCAAATACAATAGAAGAATTAATAATGAGTGCAGAGTACATAATGTCTAGTGGAAATTCACAGATTATGCTGTGCGAAAGGGGTATAAGAACTTTTGAAACTGCAGTTAGAAATACTTTAGACCTTTCAGCAATACCAGTTTTAAAAGAAAAGACACATTTGCCAGTTATAATAGATCCTAGTCATGCTACTGGACATGCGAGATTTGTTCCTGACATGTCAATGGCGGCAGTGGCTGCAGGAGCAGATGGCCTTATGATAGAAGTGCATAATGATCCGTCAAAGGCTTTATGTGATGGGCCACAATCATTATCGCCAGAAGTTTTTATAGACCTTTCTAAAAAAATTTATGGATTAAGAGAAGCTTTAAAGGAATTAGGTATAAGATAACTTGCTAAATAGGAGGATAGAAATAAATGAGAAAGGTAAAGGTAGAGGCATCAAAACCCTATGAGGTAATTGTTGGGGAGAAGATACTTCCTAACATTGGAACATACCTTTTAGATAAAAAGAAACCATGTAAAGCGGTAATAATATCTGATTATACTGTAGAGAAACTAATGGGAGAAACTGTTACAAAAAGTTTAGAAAAAGAAGGTTATTCTGTTTTTAAATTTACATTTGAACCTGGGGAGAAGTCAAAAAGTTTAAGTAGGGCAACGGAAATTTTTGATTTTTTAGCGGAAAATAAAATCTCTAAGTCTGATTTATTAGTGGCTCTAGGAGGCGGCGTAGTAGGGGATATTACAGGTTTCTGTGCTTCAATATATCTTAGAGGAATTCCATTTATTCAAATTCCAACTACAATCTTATCTGCAGTAGATTCGTCAGTAGGCGGGAAAACTGGAGTAAACCTTGAAGCTGGAAAAAACTTAGTAGGTGCATTTTATCATCCGATATTTGTATTATGTGATATAGAGGCATTTAATACCTTAGAGGAAAATGAATATAAGAGTGGCATTTGTGAAGTAATTAAATACGGATGCATCCTAGATAAGGAACTATTTCAAGTACTGCTAGAAGAAGATTTTGGAAAAAAAAGTGAGGAGATAGTTACAAGGTGCATTAGATTAAAGTCAGAGATAGTTGGTAAAGACGAGTTTGATACTGGTATACGGCAAATACTTAACTTTGGGCATACTATAGGGCATGCAATAGAAAGTCTTAGTAATTATAAAATATCACATGGAGAGGCTGTTGGAATAGGTATGCATATGATAGAGAAGGCATCAGGAAGTGGTTTTGATATTGAAATTTATAACATTTTAAACAAATATGGAATAAAAACTGCAACAGAATACAAGGCCTCTGAATTAGCAGAAAAAGCAAAAAATGATAAGAAGATAAGTGAAGGGAAAATAAACCTAATACTTTTAAAAGAAATTGGAGACGCTAAGATTAGAACAATATCTGTTGAAGGATTAGAAAACTTTTTTAGAAAGGGAGAGTAAGGGTGGAAATTAAAATAATACCAAAGAAACTTGATGGCAGTATAGAAGCTATCAGTTCTAAATCTTTTGCACATAGAATTTTGTTAGCTGCAGCCCTTTGCAAGGATGACACACTTGTTAGACTTAATCATATTTCTTCAGATATAATGGCTACAATAGAGGCTATAAAAGAGTTGGGTGCAGAAGTAGTACACATAGAAGGGGGAGTAATAGTTAAACCTGGAAAGCTATCAGATAATCCGAAAGTTAATTGTAATGAAAGCGGAACAACAGGAAGACTTATTTTACCTATTATGAGTGCAGTAGCAGCAGAAGGGACTTTATATGGTAAAGGATCACTGAGGAAAAGGCCTTTTAGGACTTTATGCAAGGCAATGGAACAAGGCAATGTAACTTTTGATGGATATGAATTACCAATATCATATAAAGGACTGCTTAAGCCAGGAACTTTTTCTATTGCGGGAAATGAAAGTAGTCAATATATATCAGGCCTTATGTATGCGCTTCCTCTTTTAGAAGGTGATAGTGAAATAAATCTTACTACAGAGCTAGAGTCAACTGGCTATATAGATATAACCTTAGAGGTTTTGGAATTATTTAAAATAAATAGCGGGTATAACGTTAAAGGAAATCAACAGTATATTTCACCAAAAGAAATAGTTGTAGAGGGAGATTGGTCAAATGCATCTTATTGGATTTGTGCTGGAATAATGCCTTTAGGATTGAATCCTAAGTCAGCGCAAAAGGACAGGCTATTTATAGATATATGCGAGGATGATGAAATAGATGGGAAAGAGATTCCTGATTTAGTACCTTCATTAGCAATATACTCAACGCAAAAGAAAAAGCCTACAAAAATTAAAAATATTAATAGGCTTAGGGTAAAAGAAAGTGATAGGATTGAAAGCGTTTGCAAAATGATTGAAGCTTTAGGGGGAAAAATAGAGGCAGGAGATAATCAAATGGTAATTTACCCAAGTAAATTAAGAGGAGGCGTAGTTGACAGTTATAATGATCATAGAATTGTAATGGCAGCCTCTATTGGAGCAATTTTTTGTAAAAGTCCAGTAACTATAAAAAATTGTGAAGCAGTAAATAAGTCATATGGAACTTTTTTTGAAGACTATAAAAATTTAGGAGGTGAAATATATGTCGTGTAGTTTTGGAAATAATATAAAAATTCAAATATTTGGTCAGTCTCATTCAGACAATATAGGTGTAGTAATTGATGGATTGCCTGCTAATTTCTTAATTGATATAGATAGAATACAGACGTTTCTAAATAGAAGGCAGGGCGGTAAGAATTATTCGACGCCAAGAAAAGAAGCAGATGTACCAAAGATAATTAGTGGACTGGTGAATAATAGGACTTGCGGTGCACCTTTAACGGCAATATTTGAAAATAATAATAAAAAGAGCAAGGACTATTCTAAGCTTGCAGATGTTCCAAGACCTTCCCATGCTGACTATGTAGCTCATATAAAGTATGAAGGGGCCAATGATATTAGGGGAGGGGGACATTTTTCTGGTAGACTGACATTGCCATTGTGCTTTGCAGGAGCTGTCTGTAAGCAAATTCTTGAGGAAAAAGGAATAGAAATTGGAGCGCATATTCTCTCTATAGGTGATGTAGAAGATGATAGGTATAATCCTACAGAAGTAACTTTAGAATTTTTGGATAATGAATTTCCGTTGTTAAATACGAAAAAGAAGGAATTAATGATAAATGAAATATTGAGTTGTGCTGAAGATAAAGATTCAATTGGTGGAAGTGTAGAATGCGCAATAAAAGGATTACCAATAGGCGTAGGAAATCCTATGTTTGATGGCATCGAAAATAGAGTTTCTTCTGCAGTATTTGGAATTCCTGCAGTGAAAGGAATTGAATTTGGGGCTGGCTTCGAAGCTTGCAAGATGAAAGGTAGTTCTCATAACGATGCATATACTTACAATAATGGACGGGTGGAGATAATGACCAATAATGCAGGGGGCATTCTAGGTGGAATTTCTACGGGTATGCCTGTTATTTTTAGAGTAGCAATAAAGCCAACGCCATCCATCTTTCAAGAACAAGATTCTGTAAATCTTAAAGATAAGCTAAATGAAACACTTATTATTGAAGGTAGACATGACCCTTGCATTGTTCCAAGAGTAGTGCCTTGTGTTGAAGCAGCAGCAGCAATTGCAATTACAGATTTATTAATTAATAAAGGATGATAAGATTATATATATTGGACTTCGTCTAATATATAGGATTAGTAAGGGTTTCGCTTTGCAGTGCTTGCTTTGCGAAAATGCTGAATAAATAGTTTTGTAATTGATAAATATTTGAGAAAATGAATAAAAGCAAATATAGCGCAAGCTAAGAGAAATAAGTGTAAAAAAGTTAAGAGTATAAACAAGGAGGAAGCATGGAAAAAGTATTAGTTGAATCGAGAAAAAGAATAGATGACATCGATAGTCAAATAGCAACTTTGTTTTTAGAGAGAATGGAAGTTGCCCGTCAGGTGGCTAAATTTAAAGAAGAAAACAAGTTGACCATTTTAGATAGTGGAAGAGAGGGAGAAATATTAGCAAATGTAACTAGAGGTATTCCAGATGAAATGGTTGAATATATGAAGCTACTATATAATACGCTATTTGCAGTATCTAAGTCGTACCAGGAGATATGCATAGTTGGAAAAAGCCAAGTTGAAAAAGAAGTTGAAAAGACTTTAGCAAATGCAAAGGACAACTTCCCTAAAAGAGCTACAGTAGCTTGTCAAGGTATCAAGGGATCTAATTCAATGACTGCTTGTAAGAAGATTTTTTCAGTTCCAGACATTATGTATATGGATAATTTTGATGCGATTTTTAAGGCTGTAGAGTCTGGGCTCTGTAAATATGGTATGCTTCCAATTGAAAATAATTTACACGGTTCTGTAACTGAAGTTTATGACTTAATGAAAAAGCATAATTTTAAGATTGTAAGAAGTGTAAAAGTCAAAATAACGCATACATTATTGGCGAAAAAAGGGACAAAGATTCAAGATATTAAAACTATATACTCCCATCCGCAAGCTATAGGCCAGTGTAGTGAGTTTTTAGAAAGAAATCCTAAAATAAAGGTGGTTGAGTATGATAATACAGCAACTGCAGCAGAATTTGTTGCAAACATAGAGGATAAAACTGTAGCAGCTATAGCAAGTCAAGACTGTGCAAAGTTATATGGGCTTGAAATGATAGATGATAATATTCAAAATAGTCATAATAACTACACAAGATTTATTTGTATAGGAAAAGAAGGGGAAATCTATAAAGGGTCAAATAAAATTAGCTTAATGTTCACCCTTCCACATAGCCCAGGAGCTTTATATTCTATTTTATCTAAGTTTACTTCCGTAGGAATAAATGTATCTAAACTAGAGAGCCGTCCTATTCCTGCAATGGATTTTGAGTTTATGTTTTACATTGATTTTGATGGAGATATCTGTGATGCGGAATCTAGAAGATTATTAACGCAGGTAGAACAAAGTTCGGATATGTTTAGTTATTTAGGGAGCTATTGGGAACTATGATTTATGGGTTAGTCGGAAAAACATTAAAGCATAGCTATTCTAAAGAAATACATAACTTTCTTGGAAATTCAGACTATGAAATAAAAGAAATTTCTCCAGAGGATTTAGATGAATTTTTACTACGAAAAGAGTTTAAAGGAATAAATGTTACCATCCCTTATAAAGAATTGGTAGTGAAGTATTGCAAATTATCTCCTCAGGCTGAAAAAATTGGAGCTGTAAATACAATCATAAATAGAGAAGGAGTTCTTTATGGATATAATACAGATTATTTCGGCTTTCTAGAATCTACAAGAAGGCAAGGCATAACCTTTTATGATAAAAAGGTTATCATTTTAGGGACTGGTGGAACTGCTAAGACTGCAAGAGTGGTTGCGGAAGAAGAAGGTGCTAGGGAAGTAATCAATATTTCTAGAAATGGAGAAAACTCATACCAGAATATTAATAAACATTATGATGCTGAAATAATAGTAAACACTACGCCAGTAGGAATGTACCCTAAAAATTTAGAGTCTCCTCTAGATTCTTTGCCTTTTTTTAAATTAAAAGCCGCTGTAGATGTAATATATAACCCGTTAAAAACTAATTTTCTTTTACAGCGAGATGATGTAATTACAGCAGGTGGGTTGCCTATGTTGGTAGCACAGGCTATTTACGCAAATAATCTCTTCTTTAATGTGAAAAGTGAAAATAGGCTTGAATCAGCAATAAACTATTGCACTAGATTATTTTCAAATATTATCCTTATCGGAATGCCAGGCTCAGGAAAAACAACTATCGGGAAAAGCCTTGCAAAAGGTCTTGGTTTGAAATTTGTTGATACAGATTTGGAAATATCGAAGGCAGAGGGAAGAACTCCACAAGAGATAATAAAGGAAGAAGGGGAATCTATCTTTAGAGAAATAGAAAGCAAGATTATTTCTTCATTTTCAAAAAAAGGTGGACAAGTAATTGCTACTGGTGGGGGGAGTATAATTCGAGAAGAAAACAGAGTTGCGTTGAAACAGAATGGTAGGATAATATATATTTATAGGGACTTAGAACGCTTAGACAGAAAAAATAGGCCATTGTCCCAGAACCTAGGAGAATTATTTGAAGAAAGAAAATTGATTTATGAAGAGATGGGGGACGTAAAAGTTTTAAATTCAAAGACTGTATGTGATGCAGTGGAAAGGATAAGGGGATTTTTACAGTTGTAAAAGAAGCAAAATAACTCTTGTTAGGAAAGCACATAGTGCTGTCGCTAATACTGAGTGAAAAATTAAGGAGGAATATGAAAATTTTAGTTATTAATGGGCCTAATATAAATATGCTAGGAATCCGAGAACCAAAAATTTATGGCAGGGAAACTTATGAAGATTTAGTTTCATTAGTTAAGGAATTTTGTGAAGAAAATTCTATAGAAGTTGAGATTTTTCAATCAAATCATGAAGGATATATAATTGATAAAATTCAAGAAGCTTATGGAGAAGTTGATGGAATTGTAATTAACCCAGCGGCTTATACCCATACGAGTATAGGTATCCATGATGCTCTTAAAGCAGTAAATATTCCGACCATTGAGGTGCATATTTCGGATATCTCCAATAGAGAGGATTTCAGGAAAAAATCCTACATTAAATCTGCATGTAAAACAACTATTGTAGGGGAAGGAATTAAAGGATACATAAAAGCAATAGAGAAATTAATCAATATATAAATAAGAAGAAAACTTCATTTAGGAACAATTTTAAATTGTCAAAGAATTAAAGATAAAATAGTATTACCAAGCACTACCAGAATACTGGCAAATGCCTATGGCAAAATACATAGGTCTGCATAAATATAAATATATATAAAGTAGTGGGCGAGAAATTATTGAATCATAGCAATTTAAAACATATTTTTCAAAACTTTACAATTAACACAATAAGTCGGCATAGCCTGGCGGATGTTATTGGCACGGTTTGACGGATGTTGACTGTTTGAAAGTAATGCATTATTGTGGTAGAATGTAAGTGGTTGAAAATTTATTTTATAGGAGAAACAGATGAAAAACGCAAATAAACTGAAGAAAGTATTGATATTCGCATTTCTTATTGGAACGATGGTTGGACTTATAGGTTGTGGAGAAACAAGCCAATACGAAGGAATTTGGGAAACTAAAAGTATTGCAGTAGATGGAGTAGATAAAACAGAAATTTATGATAATGAGCTAGATGTAGAATTAGAACTTATAACCGAAGAGCAGGCTGATGAAACTGTAGGAGGAATAGGTACCTTAACAATAATTGGATTACCGGGAAATATATCTTGGGTTGAAGTCGAGGGTGGCTTAGAAGTTACAGATGAAATGGGACTGAAAGTTAATTTTGTCGCTGAAGGCGAAAATACTTTAAGTTTTAGTTATAATGGTATTGAATATACTCTTTCGAAAGTTGCTGAATAATAAATGAAAAAAATCAAATCTTTATGTAGCATATTCGTAGTTTTTTTAAAAATAGGAGCCATGGCTTTTGGAGGAGGCTATGCAATATTACCAATTTTAGAAAAAGAATTAATCGAAAAGAGGTCTTGGATTTCCAAAGAACAACTTGCTGATTTTTTTGCAATATCTCAGTGTTTACCTGGAGTTATTGCATCGAATATTGCGGTTTTTATTGGTTATGAAAGAGAAAAAAAGGCAGGAGGCATAACTGCTGCGATGGGTGTTGTGCTTCCTTCTTTTTTTATTATTTCAATTGTTGCAACCTTGCTAACAGAATATTCCCATTTACAATCAGTACAAGACGCTTTTGTGGCAATAAGAGCCTGTGTCTGTGTTTTGATCATCAAAGCAATTGTTAACCTTTGGAAAAACTCTATTGCTGATGCCATAACGCTAGGCATATTCTTACTAGTGTTTGTTGCCTCTTTATTTATAGACATTACTCCAATTATATATGTAATCATAGTTGCCCTGTTTTGCGTTATTTTGACGGCGGTTAAAGGGAGGAAGAAAAAATGATTTTATTAAAATTATTTTATGAATTTTTCCTTATTGGACTTTTTGCAATAGGTGGTGGCTTAGCTACCTTACCTTTTTTAAATGAGTTAGGTATTAGAACAGGCTGGTTTACAGCTGGAGAGTTAGCAGATATATTAGCTGTCTCAGAATCAACCCCAGGACCAATAGGGGTGAACATGGCTACTTATGTTGGTTATAAAGTTGTCGGAATTCCTGGTGCGGCCATTGCAACAGTGGCACTTATTTTACCATCGATAATCATTGCATTGGTAATAATCAAAATCCTAAAGAGATTTAGTGGAAATAGGTTCGTAATTGGAACCCTATATGGTTTAAGACCAGCTTCTATGGGGCTAATTGGGGCCGCAGCGGCATATGTAATGTTAGCTACTTTCTTTTATGAAACACCTAGCGTGAGCAATATTATGGAAATTTCAATTAACTATAAAG